>CAXQKF010000039.1:0-11739 GCA_964224285.1 Donghicola sp.
CGATTTTTAGAATGATCTCGTTAGGGGAGGGAGCTTACCCGTAAGTATGGGAAGCTATATTTTGCCCATTTCGAGATTTTCCGCCGATACCGAACCCTTGAAATTAAAGGTTTTTTCGAGATGTCGATTACTGCCCATAGGGGACAGCACCCCAGTCTCCACAAGATTTAGATCGGAAACACGCGAGAAAAAGTTAAGCGAAACCTACATTTTTTGAGTCGCGGGCCGGATTCAGGCCCGCGACGGGGTCAAATCAGGCCCATTCACCGCCACGGAAAACGGGGACTCGGGTGCCATCTTGGCAGATTCCATCGATGTCCATGTCGGCGCCACCGATCATCCAGTCCACGTGGATCATGCTGGAATTACCCCCACGAGCCGCGATTTCCTCGGGGCTCAGGTCGCCACCGTTCAGGAAACACTTGGAATAACACTGCCCCAACGCAATGTGGCAGGCAGCGTTTTCATCATAGAGCGTGTTGTAGAACAGAACGCCCGACTGCGAGATCGGCGAAGAATGGGGCACCAGAGCCACCTCGCCCAAGCGGCGGGCGCCTTCGTCGGTATCAAGCAGCTTTTGCAAGACGGCCTCGCCTTTGGTCGCTTTGGCCTCGACGATCTTGCCGGCTTCGAAGCGGACTTCGATCCCGTCGATCAAGCTGCCCTGATGCGACAGGGGTTTGGTCGAACGCACATATCCATCAACGCGGGCCGAGTGGGGGGTGGTAAAGACTTCTTCGGTCGGGATGTTGGGATTGCAGGTAATACCGTTGGTCGCGGTCGAAGCCCCGCCGTGCCATTCATGATCCTCGGCAAGTCCCACGGTCAGGTCAGTGCCCGGCCCCGAGAAATGCAAGGCATCAAACCGCTGTTCGTTCAGCCATTTGGTCCGCGTGCGCAGGTTCGCATTGTGTCCAGTCCAGTTTGCCACCGGATCAGCGTCCAGAACCCGCGACGAAGAGAAGAGGGCGTTCGCCAGCTTCTCGACTGCTTCGGCTTCGGGCAGATCAGGGAAGACGCGCGATGCCCATGCAACAGTCGGATAGCTGACGATCGTCCAGTTGATGTCGAAATTCGCGATCTTTTCGAGTGCAGGTTTATAGGCGATCGAATTTGCCTTGCCTGCCCGTGAGACCTTGTCCGGATCCTGCTCGGCAAGCAGCATGGGATCTTCGCCGACAATCGCCAAACGCGCCGCGTTCCCTTTGTATGCCTCGGCCATACCCGCATAGAGCCAATCCGCAGCCCGATCAAAAGAGGCGTCATTCGCATTTTCGAACCGCGCCAGCGTGATACCAGCATCCGACAGGATCGGCGTGACCAGACCAGCGCCCGCGCGGTAGGCTGCTGCGGTGATCCGGCGGACCAGAGGCAAGGCCTCGACCGGCGCTGTAATGACCAGATCCTGCCCCTCTTGCAGGTTCAACCCGACCTGAACGGCCACTTCGGCCAGTTTGTCCAGAGCTTCGGGGGAAATGGGATCGGTTGTCATGATGCCTCCGTATGAACTTTCACGGCACAAGGTGTGGTCCGGCCGAAAGAAGGTCAAGATGCCACCCCGTGACAAGGGCCATCCGAAGAAAACCAAGTTTGGTATTTATGATCCTGAATCTTGGGCAAGCCTGTGGGCGGGTCGCAAGAACCTGCGCAGAAAGCCTGAAAATGGCCGAAAATTCGGACGAAACGCGCAGGACATGCCTAAATTTCAAGAGAACTTCCCGACGCAATGTCGATAGTTTCCACCAAATCCATTGATGGCAAACATAACAAAATCTGGAGAAACCGATGACTGAGAAAATCGTCGTCGCGTACGATGGAAGCGAAAACGCCCACAATGCGGTGAATTTCGCGCTGGACGTCGCCAAAGCCAAAGGCGCCACGCTGATTGTGGCGCACGTGCTGGAGTGGTCGCCCTATTCGTTCCTGACGAAAACCGAAATCGAAGAGCGCCACATGCGCCGCAAAGAAGAGCTGGAACGCGCGGACAAAGCGATCGTCAGCCCCTTGCTCAAGGAATTACAGACCAGCGGCGTCCCCGTCGAGGTTCTGGTCAAATACGGCCATATCGCCGAAACGCTTCTGAGCATTGTAAAAGAGAGCGGCGCCACGCAGCTCGTGATTGGCCGGACGGGCCAGTCCTCTATTTCGACGCGCCTTTTCGGATCGGTTGCAGGCACGCTGGCGCAAGCTGCGCCCATCGCCGTGACCATCGTACCATAACAATAAGCCCAACAGGGATTTGCCATGAAAACGCAATTCAAAGCGCCCCTACTCGGGGCGGCGGTGGCCTCGTTTCTGACAGCCCCCGCACACGCGAGCTCTATCGACGAAACCGTGAATGCCGTGTTCGCCAATTCGACCGGTTGGTTCGTTAACTTTATCTTCAGCCCGTTCCCGGGAACCAGTTTCCCTTGGATCGTGGCGTGGTTGGTGATCGCGGCGACGATCTTTACCGTGTACTTCGGCCTCATTCAGGCCCGCGGCTTCAAACATGCGATCCAGCTGGTCAAAGGGGATTACTCGGACCCCAATGACGCTGGCGAAGTCAGCCACTTTCAGGCTCTTGCGACCGCATTGTCGGGGACTGTCGGGCTTGGCAACATCGCGGGTGTGGCCGTTGCGGTCGGCATTGGCGGACCGGGCGCGACCTTCTGGATGATCCTTGCGGGTCTGATGGGGATGGCGTCGAAATTCACCGAATGTACGCTGGGTGTGAAATACCGGAACGAATACCCCAACGGCACCGTCTCGGGCGGCCCGATGTACTACATCACCAAAGGCTTCGAAGAGCGCGGGATCAAAGGCGGCAAGCCCTTGGCGATCCTGTTCGCGATCTTCTGTATCTTTGGCGCGTTCGGCGGCGGCAACATGTTCCAGGCGAACCAGGCCCATGCACAGCTGACCAACGTCTTTGGTGACTTCCCCGGCTGGATCACTGGCGTGATCTTTGCCGCGATCGTCTTTGTCACCATCGTGGGCGGCCTGAAGTCCATCGCCAAAGTCACCGAAAAGATCGTTCCGTTCATGGGCGTGATCTATGTGGGCACCGCCCTGATCATCATCCTGATGAACTTTGACCAAGTGGGTTGGGCCTTTGGCCAGATCTTCGAAGGGGCCTTCACCGGTCTGGGTGTTGCAGGCGGTCTGGCCGGCGCGCTGATCCAAGGGTTCAAACGTGCAGCGTTCTCGAACGAAGCAGGGGTCGGCTCTGCCGCCATCGCCCACTCTGCCGTGCGCACCAAAGAGCCCGTGACCGAAGGCTATGTCTCGTTGCTAGAGCCCTTTATCGATACGGTTGTGATCTGCACCATGACGGCGCTGGTCATCATCATCACCGGTCAGCTCATGATCGATCCAGCCACCGGCCTATACATCGTCAGCGAGTCCGGCATGATCGAAACCGTCAGCGGCAACAGTGGCGTCGCACTGACCTCGGCGGCATTCTCGTCGGCATTCGGCTGGTTCCGCTACATCCTGATGGTAGCCGTGATCCTGTTCGCGTTCTCCACAATGATCAGCTGGAGCTACTACGGCCTCAAGGCTTGGACCTTCCTCTTTGGCGAGAGCAAAGCCTCGGATCTGTCGTTCAAACTCATCTTCTGCCTGTTCGTCGTTATCGGCGCAGCGGCCAGCCTGGGTCCGGTCATCGACTTCTCCGATGCGTCGATCTTTGCAATGGCTGTTGTGAACATCATTGGTCTCTACTTCCTGATGCCAATCGTGAAACGCGAGCTGATCAGCTATAACAGCCGCCTAAAATCCGGCGAAATCAAGAAGTTTAAATAAGTTCCTGATTTCCGGGAAACACGACATCAGGCCCCGCACGCGTCGGGGCCTGATGCATTTTCATCGACAGTCCCCATTTTCAGCCCCTTAGCGGGCGGAATTCTCGTGCAAAAGCCATGCGCGTGCCTTACCTGTTCAGAAAAGACTTTGAATGCGCGCGCGGCGTGTGGTCTCACATGAACCAGCGCACACAGGCAACCGAGGAGATATTTCATGGCTGACGGTACCTTTGCTGTTTTGACCCTAGCCCTGGGACTGCTGGACATGGGCGCAAATTACTGCCCCACAGGCAGCTGCCTTGGCCCGAATGAAACCGACAGCCGCATGGCGTTCTCTTTGGGTGAAACCTATTTTCAGGATGACCCGTTCGGCACCGAATTCTACGTCCGTCGCGACACATCGCTGGCCTATGGTCCGTTTCAGGTGATCTACGGTCTGTCGATCACCGACGACAACGATGGCTGGATCGGTGTGGGGCAAGCCTGGGACACCACCTTCGGCGCGGGCTATCTGGAACTGCATGCAATGCCCGGCATCTATTTCCAAGGCGACGGCGTTGACCTCGGCGGGCCGATCGAATTCCGTTCCGGCGTGGAAATCGGCTACGAGGCGCGCAACGGGCTGCGCGTTGGTCTTGGCTATGACCATCGTTCGAATGCCGGTATCTATTCCAGCAACATGGGGCTTGAAACGGTCCATCTGCGCGTTTCGATCCCCACGAACTAATCGCAGACCAGACGGCTGTCCCTGCGTATTCGCAATTGCTGACCCAAGGCCAATTCGTTGACTCCACCGGCGAAGTATGTGTTTTCGCCGCCTAGAAGCTATTGAGACCCAAGCCTTTGACCCTCGAGACCTCCGATACTGTCGGCGAAGCCCTGACGCCCGTCCTGAACCGACGCCTTGTGGCTGTTGTCGTCACCTATAACAGGCTGGACAAGCTGAAGGTGACGCTCGAACGGTTGCTCGAGAGCAGCACGGGTGAACTCTCGGCAGTGGTGGTCGTGAACAATGCGTCGACCGACGGCACCGAGACTTGGCTGACCGAGTACGAAGCCCGTCTGATTGACGATGGCGACACGCGTCTCGACATCATTAACAGCGCGCAGAACACTGGCGGGGCAGGGGGCTTTGCCACCGGCATGCGCCGCGCCATGGAGGCACACACGCCGGATTGGCTTGTGGTCATGGACGATGACGGGCGTCCCGCCCAAGGTGGATTGACCCGTTTCCATGCCATCCCCGAAGACAAATGGGATGCCATTGCCGCGGCCGTCTACTTTCCCACTGGCGAAATTTGCGAGATGAACCGTCCCTCTCGCAATCCCTTCTGGCACCGCACAGAGTTTGTCAGGACCCTCTTTGGGGGCGGGCGTTCGGGCTTTCATGTGCAGCCTTCCGACTATGACGGCCCGGGGATGCAGATCGATGTCACATCCTTTGTCGGGTTCTTTATCTCGGCCCGTTCAATCCTGAAAATCGGCTATCCTGATCCGGCGCTGTTCATCTACGGCGACGACGGGATCTATACGCTGGAATTGACGAAAGCGGGTCACAAGATCGGTTTCGAACCCTCCATCCTCTTCGAACACGACATGGGCACCTTCACTGCAGGCGAAAACTCCAACGCCCAACGGGGCCGGTTTGTCCCCTTGTGGAAGGTCTATTACTACCACCGCAACCTGCTGATCCTGTACAAGATGGCTGCCGGAATTCTGTTCTGGCCGACCATGCTCGTCATTTTGCCAAAGTGGTTGCTCAAGGCCCGCAGTCACCGGAACGAACGCATCGCTTTCCTCCGGCTTCTCTTCCTTGCCATCTTCGACGGAATCATTGGCCGCCGGAAAAGGCCCCATGACAGGATCTTGCAGATCGCTAGGGGGTAAGCCCTGACGGAATTACTTGTTCAAAATATCCTGATGGTATCGACCCAAGAGAATGAGACCGAGCGTCAGGAGCGCAAGCGAAACACCAACGATATAAGTGACGTTCGCATAAGTCGCGTCGTAACTGGAATAGAAGGCTGCGCGCACCATTCCCGTGATATGAATCAGCGGGTTATACCAAAGAATATTCTGAGCCGTCTCCGGCAGGTCACGATAGAGAAACAGCACGCCAGACGCCAAGAATAGAGGCCGCGTCACAATAGACCAAGTTAGCGCCCAAAGGGGAAACAGCCCCATCAGCGTACAATTGACGGTCCCGACTGCAAGCCCCACCAAAATCGACAGGAATACAGCCCCCAAAGCCAACGGAATATCTACCGTAGAACGTGCGTCGACAACGTAATAGACCCCGCCCACAAGCAAAATCATGATAAGAATATTGGTCAGGCTATTCAGAAGAAGTCGCGCAATAATCGCATCGAGCCACGTTACCGCAGGGAATTTCAAAAGTGGCTTTGAATAATTCAAAGCCGAAGACGTTGTCCCCGCAATCATGTTGTACATGTTAAAGGGCAGAAAGCCGGTTGTGTAAAACAGCAGAAAGCTCGTTCCCAGCGGCGGTGTCTTGATAATCAGCGAAAAGCCCAGCGACAGGAAAAGGATCGCGGCAATGGGTTCCAACAGGCTCCAGATGTAACCACCCGGCGTGCGTCCGTAACGCGTAGACATCTCGCGCAGCACCAATGCGGAAATCGTTCGCAAAGACGCAAAGCTCCGTGTCGTGCTCGGTGCACGGCGTTTTGCTATCAGTCCTGTCGAAGTCTGCTCGACCACGTCGATACTCCTGCCGAAGTGCGTTGGGATGCTATTACATAGCCAATTGCCCGAACGTCGAAACATGCCGGACGCCCGATGCCATTACAAATAGATAACCCGCGCACAAGTGCCAACTCTCGTTTCAAGAAGTGAATTCGCCAAATTCTGAACGCGTTGCATTTCATACCGCATAGGTCTAACTGTCGAGTAGCGCAGACGACCTGAACGGTCGCACCAAGAATGCCCCTGAGGACATCGAAAGCACATGACGGAAAACACGACTCCTTCTTTTTCCGTAGAAGACTCCGACCAGACAACTGGACCCCAGTCACGGCAGGGCGACGGGCCTCGCAATAAGGCGAACGGCCCGCGCGGAAAAAAAGGTGGCAAAAACAAAAAGTTCAGGGGCAAGCTGCGCGCCAAGATCACGGCCTTGGAGCAGGAACTCGACACCGTGCGCGCCGAAGCCGCTGAATTTCCCTTGGCCCGCCCCGCCCGGATGCAGCGCCGCCACTGGGGCGTGCTCCTGAGCTTCTTTCTCTTTGTCATTGCGCCGATCGTCGCTGTGAACCTTTACCTGTGGACGATCGCAGAAGACCAATATGTCTCGACCACTGGCTTCACTGTGCGGAGTCAGGAAAACTCTGGCGCAAGCGATATCCTTGGTGGACTGGCCAGCTTCGCCTCCAGCGGGGCGGCCTCTGATAGCGATATCCTTTACGAATTCATCCAGAGTCAAGAAATGGTCGGCATCGTCGATCAGGAACTTGATCTTCGAACCCATTTCAGTCGGCATTGGCCAGACGATTGGGCCTTTAGCATCTGGCCAGATGCGACCATCGAACAGCTGGTCTGGTACTGGAGCCGGGTGGTCAAGATCTCTTATGACAGTGGATCGGGGCTGATCGAGGTTCGCGCCAGCGCCTTCGAGCCCGAATATTCCAAGGCGATCACCGAAGCGATCCTTGCCGCCAGCCAGACGCGGATCAACACCCTGAACGAACAAGCCCGTTCGGATGCAATGGGCTATGCTCAGGCCGATCTGGACGAGGCGTTGGAACGGCTGAAAGTCGCCCGCGAGGCGCTGACCCATTTCCGGACGAGAACCCAGATCGTTGACCCGACGGCTGACATTCAGGGCCGCATGGGCGTCATGAACAACCTGCAACAACAGCTGGCGCAGGCGTTCATTGAATACGACATTCTTCTGGGATCAGTCGGGGCCAATGACCCGCGGGTAAAAAAGTCCGAGCAGCGGATCGAGGTTATCAAGGAACGCATCCAACTGGAGCGTCAAAACCTGACCTCGTCCGGCGAAGACGTGGCCTCCTCGCAGGATTATCCGGCGCTGTTGTCTGAATACGAACGGTTAAACGTTGACCTGCAATTCGCCGAAGAGACCTATCGCGCTGCCTTGGCCGCGCTGGATCTCGCGCGTGACAATGCCTCGCGCCAGAGCCGATATCTGGCCACCTACATCAGCCCCAGCCTCGCCCAAGAAGCCGAAGCGCCCCAGCGGATTGTCATCGGTGGGCTCGCGTCGGTGTTCATGTTGTTCCTATGGTCCATCGGTGTGCTGATCTACTATTCGATCAGAGACCGTAGCTAATCAGGGCCCAAACCGATGATCCGGCTCGAAAACCTGACCAAAAGCTTCCGGCTGAGGGGAGAAAAGAAGGTTGTGATCGACAATCTCAACCTGACCATCCCCTCGGACCGCTCGCTGGCCTTGCTTGGACGCAATGGCGCGGGTAAATCCACTTTGCTCGAAATCATTGCCGGCATTCTGCGTCCGGACAGCGGCAGGATCATTACCGACGGGACGATCTCCTGGCCTGTCGGCTTGGGCGGTTCGTTTCACCGCGACCTGACTGGCGCAGAGAATGTACGGTTCGTGGCCCGCATCTACGGCGTAGACACCGATGATCTGGTCGCCTTTGTCGAGGATTTTGCCGAGCTCGGAAAATCCTACCACATGCCGATGCGCAGCTATTCCAGCGGGATGCGGTCCCGTCTGACCTTTGGTTGCTCGATGGGGATCAAGTTCGACACCTATCTGGTGGACGAAGTTACCGCCGTGGGTGATCGCGCGTTCAAGAAAAAGAGCAAGCGCGTCTTCGAAGAGCGGATGCAGGACTCGAGCGCCATTATGGTGAACCACAGCATGAGAGACGTGCGCAAATTCTGCAATGCAGGGGTGGTTTTGGAAAACGGCCGCGCCCGCTACTTTGACGATCTGGACGAGGCGATTTCCGTCCACGAAGCGATGCTTGACTGAAAGACGATCAAAAAGGCCAAACTTCGCCCACGAAGATCGTTACCGGCATTTTCGAGGTACAATTCAGCAAATCCTCCGAGTATACCGCACTGAGATATATTCCCCGCATGGATATTCGCAATGGGCGACTCCGTGCTGCACTAGTCATCCGTTTCAGGAGTTTTAGGTGATGAGCCACGAAACCCAGTCTGCAACCTACCACACACTGCAGGCCTTGATGTGGCCCGAAGCCGGAATTTCGACAGAACGTGATTTGTATGTACGCACCAACGGGGCTTCTGCGATTTCGGTCAGCAAACGCGAAGTGCAGTTCGTCCCGTCCGGGCTTGCGGATTTTTGTACTTGGTTCAACATCTTCAACACCGAGAAATGGAAGCGTGAGTGCGGGCTGAGCGATCTGGTCTTGGCCTTGACCGGCGAAGGCACATTCGAAGTCACCATTACCCTCGCGGCGCGTGAACGGTCCTGGGAAACCGTCCTTACTGAAATCATCACGCTGGACCCGGCAGTAAATGGTGGCACGCTGCGCCTTGACCTCCAGCATATCCTTGCCGCGCCCCATGTCGATGGCATCGCATTTTTCTCGCTCAAAGCATTGGATGAGGGGAAGCTCAGCCAGGCTGAATGGCAAACCCGCGACCTTCCCAAGCGCACACCGAAGTTGAATCTGGCGGTCACCACCTTCAAGCGTGAAGCGGACGTGATCCGCACGATGGGGCGTTTCCAAACCTACATGGAAAGCAGCCCGATTGCGGAACACATTCATCTGACCGTGACAGACAACGGCCAAAGCGTTGCTGATACGATGGATATCTCGACCTTGCCCCCCTGCATCTCTCTCGTCCCGAACGAGAACCTTGGCGGTGCCGGAGGGTTCACCCGTGGTCTGCTTGAGACCCGCGATCGGGGCGATACCCATTGCCTGTTTATGGACGACGACGCGGCAATCCATATGGAGAGCCTAGAGAGAACCTGGATCTTTCTGGCCTATGCAACCGACCCGAAAACTGCGGTCGCCGGTGCCATGATTGGCGAAGCGCACCGTTGGGCAATCTGGGAAAACGGTGCTCTTTTCCATGGGCGATGCCTACCACGCTTTATGGGCACCGATCTGCGGAACATCTTCAAGATGACCGAAATGGAACTCGAAGCAGCGCGCCCCGTGCCGTGGAATTTCTATGCGGGTTGGTGGTTCTTTGCCTTTCCTGTCGACACTGCAGAGCATCTGGCGTTCCCGTTCTTTGTCCGCGGCGACGATGTCAGTTTCTCGCTGGCGAACGACTTCAACATTGTCACACTGAACGGCGTTGTCTCGGTTCAGGAAGGGTTCACTGAAAAAGAAAGCCCGTTGACCTGGTATCTCGACCTTCGCAGCCACTTGGTCCACCACATGACGATCTCTGACCTCGAGGTTGAAAAGTGGTCGGTGCTGAAGATCGCAGCATGGTTCCTGTTACGGAACCTGCCGCGGATGCACTACGAGACGATCGAAGCGATCAATATGGCTCTCGAAGATGTCACGAAAGGCCCCGAATTCTTTGACGAGAACGCGGACATGGCAACGAGACGTGCCGAAATCAAAGCACTCACGGTAGAAGAGGCGTGGAAACCGCTTACTACCGAAAAACACCTACCTGCCCACCGCGAAACGCACACGCCCTTCTGGCACCGCACCCTACTCAAACTGACGCTGAATGGGCACCTCGTTCCCGGATTTGGGAGACTGGGTTCCAAAATCCTCTTGCTTGCGCCGCAACGGGGGAAAATGGGCGTGTTCTGGGGCGCCTCGGAAATCACCAATCTGAATACCGATCGGACCAAGTACTATACCGTCCGCCACTCCAAGGCCAAAGGATGGAAAGGCATTCTTCGCTTTATCAAAGCGAGCCGAACCTTCCTGAGCGATTACGACGAGCTCCTCGTCCGCTACCGTAAGTCGTACGAAGAATACACGCACGAGAATTACTGGCGGAAGAAGCTAAGTATGAACCGCGAAATCGAAGTGCAGCAAGAAGCGGCCGAGTGATTTCGCAGAATACCGAAGGTGGGCCCAGAAAATGGGCCCTCTTATCTTCCCGCCACAAAGGAAGAATAGCGTCGGCGGCAAGCGAAGAACTACCCTGCCGACTTCTCGGCAAAGGTGCATCTTAAAGGCACCCTTAGAAAACTGGCTGTCGCTGAACTGCTGGCGTACCGAGGGATGCCTCCGTTGGCGGAGGGCATCCGCATCGCGTGGACTTCGTTCTGCCATTGTCCGTGTTGCAGCGTTCATAGTTGCAAGTCCAGCCTTTCATGGCGGATGCATCCTGCATGGCTCATCGAACCACTCGAAGCGCGCTCTTGCAAAAAAACCCGTACTGACCACCGCAGGCCAAACCAATCGTGGACAAGCGCTGAGCAGCCCTATCTGCCTCGTCGGTTCCAAACACCCCTGAATATTATCGAAACAGAGAGTCGGGAAATGAGTGGAGTGATGTCGTGAGGGCGCTTCAGCAGGGCACACTAACCTGAGCCCCCACTTAACCCCCACTACATTTCCAAATAACTCACTCTTTCCGGACACAATCCGCGAAATAGTGCATCTCGCCGTCCGGTCCGCGCTCTTGGACCAGCCCATGAATATCGGTTTCAAAACCCGGACACTCACGAGCGAATTCGCGGTTGAATTTCAGGTATTCGACAATCTTGCGGTTGAAGACTTCGCCCGGGATCAGCAGAGGAATACCAGGGGGGTAGGGCGTCACAAGCGATGTTGTGATGCGGCCTTCGAGTTCGTCAATCGGCACGCGTTCTGTCGTGCGGCGGGCGATGTGGGCGTAGGCGTCTGACGGCTTCATGGCCGGTTGCAGATCGCTCAGGTACATTTCGGTCGAGAGGCGCGCCACATCGTACTTGGAATACAGCGCGTGAACATGCTGACACATGTCGCGTAGACCCATTTGCTCCCAACGGGGCTGCTTGGCGCTGAATTCC
>CAXQKF010000040.1:0-2711 GCA_964224285.1 Donghicola sp.
CTTCGATGATGTGGTCGACGTAAGACATGACCGCACAATGCGCACAACATGAACGCATTTCAAGCGCAATTTACGTACGGACTTCACATTCCAATTGTGCTGATTATCCGCACATGGAAACCGCAGAAGAACTCCGAGCGGCCGTTAAGGCACTACGCAACAAAGCCGGCTTATCGGTCAGAGACATGGCCCAAGAGCTCGGCATGAGCGCTTCAGGGTACAGCCACTACGAGCAACGGATCAAAGAACCCCATCTACCGCCGAAGATTGCGATCGCTATCGCGGAAGTGCTCAAGGAACGAGGCCTCAACCCTGCGGAGGCGCTAGACCTGTCGATCTCCTCGAGAGCGATGTTCGAAAATCCTTTCATCGACGCGGCAGCCGGGACAGGAACATTCACCCCGCAAGGCGTTATTGACACGATCGCTGGCAGCAACAACACACAAGTGGGCCTGATCTCAGTCTTCGACATCGAGGCGCAAGCCGGAGTGGGCATGATCCCCTCCACCTATGAGGCGGTCGTTGATCAGCTGGCCTTCCCGCCCGAATACCTGCAATCGATCACGTCGACACCCATGCAGAACTTGGCGATCATCGGGGTTGTCGGCGCCAGCATGCAGCCAACACTGAACCACGGCGACGTTGTGATGGTCGACATGACCAAGCGCGACATCGACTTCGACGGGATGTTTGTGATCCGGATCGGAGAAGCCCTGAAAGTCAAGCGCGCCAATTGGGGGCCGCGCCGCCAGAGCATCGTGATCCGCTCCGACAACGCCAACAAGATCCAGTTCCCGGACGAAGAGTTCTTCGAGAGCGATGATGTCACTGTAATCGGCCGGGTCGTGTGGGTGGGCGCGAAGCAGCCATGAACGCGACTCCACAGAAGGCAACCTAATTTGCCCACCCCAGACTTCGCCAGATTGGAAAAGATCCTTACAGCTCGAAAACGTCTTGTTGGGACTTTGCGGTGGAGCTCGGTCGGGCCGTGCTACGAAATTGTTGCGTCAATAGAAATAGACGAGGTTATCGAAAGCAGCGTCTCATTTCGCGCCAGATGCAGCGCTGACAAGCGAGACGAAGACGTCTCCCTAATGCTCCTGACGGAAACCAAGAAGAAGCAGAAGGCATTCACCAGGATCGACTGGCGAGGTTCCCTGCATGACAACCATAGCAAGAAATACTGCGGGGCATGCTGGGGCGTGTCTGCCGGACGAACGCACATCCACGACCTCCGAGACCATGGACACATCCCACCCGAAGAACTATTTGACCGATTGAACCTGCCGGTCGCCAGAAAGATCACCCCTGAACCCGCAGATTTCGCCCAGATGCTAAAAATATCTGGTACTATGCTCTCCATAACGAATGCTGAAAGCATCCCCATACCGCCATGGCCGAAAACCGCTTCACTCTTCTAACCTCGCAGGTTGATGCGACGGTCAACGAAGCCGTCGGACGACTCGTGTCCTGTGATATGCTTAACGGCAGATACCGGATATCTCTTCCGATTCTGATGCCCTCCGGCGCGTACGTCGATGTCTCGGTTTACCCGGAGCCTGGCGACAGCTTCATGGTGACAGATGGAGGTTGCGCCTTCCGAGAGGCCGACGACTACGCCGCGACATCCCGATCATTCAAAGCAGTTGCCCGAGAACTATCCGCGAGGGCCGGTGTCGACTTTGATGGCGCCACGATTTTGATGCTCAGGGTGAAGGCGGAACAACTGAAGGCTGCCATTGTCACGATTGGCAACGTCGCAGCTCAAGTCGCTGCTGAAACGGTCGAAAGATCCCTCAAGGCGCACTCCGAGAGCGCGAGAGATCAGCTGTTTGAAAGAGTCGAGCTTGCCTTTCCCGGCGCTCACATCGAACACGATGCGGAGATATTGGGCGCATCGACGGCGAGCTACAAGTTCGACGCGACCGTTGCGATTAACCAAAAGGTGGTGGCCTTTGACCTGTTCGGCAAAGATCCGATTTCGATCGCCGCGACGTTCACTAAGCTCTCGGACGTGAGCCGGGCCGAAAACGGACCCGGGGTGGTTGGCGTCACCAAGGATCCGGACAAAATAGGCCCCAAGCTCTCACTGATTTCCAGTGTGGCTAAGGTGATCCGACTGGACGCCGGACTGCAAGCTTTCCAGAAAACGGCAGCTTGAGAACCACCTTCTCCCAACAACCTCAGCCCGGCCCCGCGCCGGGCTTTTTTGTGCCTCGACGGCGCGCGCTGCAGACGCCTCAGCGCGCTCGAATCGCGAATGTACGCAAATTGCACCAATCGTACGCAAATTCAGATTGACGCATCGTGCGCATTGTGCGCACACTCCTCCCCATCAGCCGCCGAAGAAGCCTCTGGCAGATCGCGGCCCCCGATGGAGATGATCAGATGAACACGCTGGAAGACGCACTCGCCAAGATCGCCCAGGGCTGGAACCTGAGCCAAGATATCGCTGAACGCGCCGTGCTGGCCCGGTCCCATGCCCAGAAAGGCCACGCCGCGCGGGCCGAAGAGGTCGCCGCAGAGATCGACGCCCTGCAGCGCGCCACGTTCCTGCACGAGAACGCGACCGGGACGTGGGACGGTGACCGCGTCGACGGCATCGTGTGGCGCCTGTCGACGGCTGCGTGGGCGGATATGACCGTTCAGGCCACCCGCGCCTCCCGCTACATCACCACCCCCTTCGGAACGTCGCTCAATGATGCCGAGGC
>CAXQKF010000041.1:0-5515 GCA_964224285.1 Donghicola sp.
CCTCGCTGTGCCCGATGACCGGCCAGCCGGACTTTGCCCATCTGATGATCGATTACGTCCCCGGTGAGTGGCTGGTCGAGAGCAAATCGCTGAAGCTGTTCCTTGGCTCGTTCCGCAATCACGGGGCATTCCACGAGGATTGCACGATCAGCATCGCGCGCCGTCTGGCCGATTTTCTGGACCCGAAATGGTTGCGGATTGGCGGCTACTGGTATCCCCGTGGCGGTATCCCGATCGACGTGCACTACCAGACCGGCCCCATCCCCGAAGGCGTCTGGATTCCCGACCAAGGTGTGCCGCCCTACCGCGGCCGTGGTTGAACCAACTGATATCGGACCCCGCTCTGCCAAAGAGCGGGGTTTTTTGTCTTCGGCCCGCCAAACATCGTCCTGGTCTTTGCGGTTGGGGCCTTTTTATATCTCCGTCTGCCCTCCTGATCCCTTTGGGTAGTCCAATGGCTGCACCTGTTTGCCCCCATGGATAGCTGAGAGCCCCGCTCTGCGTCCGGTAATCTGGATTCGTTGAACACAACTCGGGGTTACAGCGAATGACATGGCTTGGGCAGCAAGCAAGGCAGGGGACATGGATCGCAAGGGCACTGTGCGCGGCCCTGATGATCAGTGCGTCTCAGGCCCATGCGGTCCAAGCTCTCGATGGCCTGCCGCAGGTGTTGGTGGACCCTACGGACTTGATCGCCGCAGAGCGGGGTGATCCTGCGCGGATGGCGCTGTCCTTGTCCCGCCGTCCGAACGCCACGGTGACTTTGGTCGCCTACGGGGACGGCGAATGCAAAGTGACACCGACCAAGCTGGTCTTTCACAAAAGGAAATGGTCGCGTCCGCAAACACTAACGATCACGGCCATTCCCGATGCAGCCCCTGAGGGCACACATACCTGCCGCCCCTCGATCCGTCTGGAAACTGAGGATCGGACCTTCAAGGCGGTGGCGGCGGAACTGCCGACCGTGTCCATTCAGGATGATCTGGTCGACCGGATTGCCGAACGGTTGGTGTCCATTCTGCGCAAGGATTTCTCGGCTGTTCTGGTAGGCCAGCAGCGGGCACTGGACGGCATGATCAGCGCGGCGCTGCAACGGCTCAAGCGCGGGCGATACGGGCTGCGCTGTGGCGAGACCAAGGCTTTTGACGTTGATGGAAAGGTGGAGGTCAAGGAAACCAGTCGCGGCGTGCGCGGCACCTTTGGTGACGAGGTACATCACTGCCATTCCGCGCAGCGCCGGATCAGTGCGGGCAGCTTTGCCTTGTCGACCTCGGACATTCTGGGTCGGCAGTCGCTCCTGAGTTACCGGCAGCAAAGAGAGCGGCAATCCCAGCGCAATTTGCGGGGCTTCTTTCTGGGGGGATACGGCAGCGAGACGGCGGTGCAGAAACTTGGCACCGGCACGGTGACCGGCATGGGCGCACAGGCCGGTTTTTACGGCGCCGACCGGTTCCGCAAAGTCCTGATGCTCAGCTACTATGCAGCGGCGGCTACGGGGCGCCACAAATACGATCTGGCTTTTGAACAAACCGGCGGGCAGATATCTGCCAAAGGGGCCTACACCTATGGCGCGGGCCTCGCGGGCGTCGCGGTCTCTGGTCAACGGGCGGTGGGCCCGACTATTCTGCACCCCAAGGCAGGGTTGCACATGGCCTATGGTCAAGCGGGCGAGACCGAAGTCCACACCGAGCGCGGATCAGACGAGTCCACGGGCACCCTGACGATCCCCGACTACAAAGGGCTGCGCAGCGCGTTGGAACTGGGGGTCGAGTATTCCCGTCCCGCCCCCCACGAGAACGGCTGGAGCCGGTCCCTGTGGCTCGCGCCCAAGGCGCAATGTCTTTCCGATGTGTTGCAAGGTGATCTCGACTGTGGCAGCGGGCTGAGCGTGACCTATGAGGTGGCGCAGAACAGCTCGGGGACGTCATACAGCGTGACCGTCGATGCCGAAGCGGATCGGAAAACCCGTCGCCGTTCCATCGCTCTGGCGCAGGTCAGGGGCCTTGGGAACAATGCCGGAGAAGCGCGTTCCTATCTCACGCTGGATGATCGGGCAAAGCCTGTCTACGGATACGAGCTTAGTCTCGATTTCTGAACAATCGCCACAAAATCGGCCCAATTTCCGTATTTAGGAAATTGTTAACGTGTAATTCAAAGTGTCGATTGAGGGGTTTCGGTGTGAGCACGGGTCAACTCTTGGCGAACGGGCCTTTGCCGCTGGGCTGGGCTGAATGATGAAGGCCGGGGCCTCCCAGTTTTTTGCGCAGCTATTGGGGCTTGCGCTGGCCGTCGCGATATCTGTTGCGATCAGTCACCGGCTTGGCGCGTCAGCGGAGGCGGATGCCTTCTTGTTGGGGCGCCGGCTGGTGACCGGCCTGCAAGAAGTTCTGGTGCAGGTCCTTACGCTGGTGTTCCTGCCGATGGTGGCCATGCGGGCGGGAAAGGCGGCGTTGCTGCGTCTGGCCTTGTGGGTGGCTGTCGCTGGATCGGCTGTTGCGGGTCTCTTTGCATTTCTGGCTGGGCCTATTGTCTCGGTGATTGCGCCCGAAATGGCGGGAGAGACCGCAGTGCTGGCGGCGCGGGTGATCTCCATTCTGTCGATATCGTTGCCTTTGGCTCTGTTGGGCGTGCTGGTGGGCGCGGCGCTGAATCTGGAGGGGCGCTTTGGCTGGCCTGCGTTGGTCCGTCTGGCCCCCAGAGCCATGGTTCTGGGCGTCTTTGTCGCCAGCCTCGGGGCGATGCAGAGCGTGATCTGGGCTGCCGTCGGTTTTGTGGTGGGCAATGCGTTGGCGGTGCTGTTGATGCTGCCGCTTGTGCGTCCAGTGGCGGCCGCGAAAACCTCGGTGACACCCCATGTCGGTGCGGCAATGCTCTTGGTTCTCGGGGCCCAAGCCGCCTTGTGGCTGGAGACAGCCTTGGCCGCGCGGGCGGGGCTCGGTGGGATTACACTGCTGGAGATGGGGCAGCGCGTTGCGGCGCTCTTGGGGAATACGATGGCGCTGGCTCTGGTCATGCCCGCGTTTGCCAAGTGGACCGCACAGCCGGATACCCGCACACCCGATCGGTTCTGGCAGTTGGCGATTGCCGGATCGGCCCTTCTGATGTTGTCCCAAGGCGCATTGGCGCTGTTTGCGCCGCGCCTTGTTTCGGATGTTCTGGGGCAGGGGGCGTTTAACGTGGCGGATCAGGCTGCGCTTGTTCCGGTGATCTGGATTTTGGCCTTGGCGCCGTTTGCGACCTTGCTGTCGCGCTTGTTGGTCATCTGGCGGATCACGGGGCAAGGCGGGCACCTGTGGCAGATCGGCGTGGCCGTCGCAGCGGATTTGGCAGTGCGTGCGGGCCTTGGGGTTTGGCTGCTTCTGGTCTGGGGCGTGCAAGCGGTGGCGTTGGGCATGGTGCTGGGACCGTTGGCCTCTGCTGTGTTGTTGGGGTTCGTGTCGAGACGCGAACTGCGCGTGGGGGCAATGCCTGTCGCGCTGCTCTGGGGTACGGGATTCGGGATCTGCGTGATGTATGCCGTCAGTTTTGCTGCGCAGCTCGTGCCTTGGTTCGGTCAGAGCGGCATTTTTCCGATGGTGTCCCTGATGGCGCTCAGTGGAGCGGCTGCGCTGGTGGCTCTGGCTGTGTGGGTTCGCTGGCGCGGGCTTGGTTGGGTTTTCAAGTTTTGAGAGGACGCGGAAAGTGTTGATGCGTGTGATTGCGGTGTGTCTGGCCTGTTTCGGGTCCGGCGCGGGTGCGGACGGACTGGATCTGAGCCAACCGGCAAAGGTGCAGGCGCCTGCGCTCGGGCTTGCCTTTCCGGGGAACCAACCTGCATTTTATGGGCTACTGCGCGACGCCGGCATGTCGTGGGCGCGGATCAGTGCGTCGTGGCGGCGGATTGGGAATGAAGCTGGCCCCATGTCGTTTGCCGATCTGGATCGGCGCATTGCAGGGTTGCAGGCGGTCGGCGTGCATCCCTTTGTCACCTTCGAGAGCGATGCGGATTGGGCGACAGCCCCCGCCACCCACCGGGTCAAGAATGCCACCCCGCTGGACATGGGGGCTTGGCATGATTTTGTGGCGGCTGTGGTCGAACGCTACGACGGGGACGGCGTGGACGACATGCCCGGTCTAAGGGCGCCCGTGCGTTACTGGCAGGCCGCGAACGAATATGTCAGTGACACCAACGCCTCTGGCGGGTGGGCCGGATCGAACGCCGATCTCTTGGCCTATGTGAATGCGGCCCATGACGCGGTGAAAGAGGCCGACCCGCAGGCGACCTTCGTCCTTGGCGGGACGGCGGCCTTTGTGATGGATGTCGCTTTGGTCAATCAGGGGCGGGCGGACTGGACCGTCCGACAGTTCTGGGAGGACGGGTCGGAATTGGTCTACTCCCTAGGCACGTCCAAAGGGGCGGCAGTGACGGATCTGGTAGAGAACCGGCTGAAGTTCATCCTGCAAAACGCACGCTACGATGTTGCAGACATCCACCTTTATGGTCCTGACGAGCGTGATCCTGCACGGATTGCTGCCCTGCGTGACTGGTCCGGAGACCGGCCCTTTCTGTCATCGGAATGCGGCGGGCCCAATCTGGATTACGGGGGCAGCTATTCCCCCGAGGTGCACTTCATGGCGGTGATCCAAAGAAACCTGAACGTGCTGGCGCAGGGCGGTCTGGGGTGCCTGTGGTTCGGCTTGGGCGAAGAGATGGTGACCACGGTCGGCAATGCACGTGTGCCGCTCTATGACATGCAGCGCCAGCCCAAGCCAGGTGTCTATGCCTACCGGCTCTTGTCGCGGCTGCTGCCCAAAGGCGCGGTGGTTCGCACGCTGGACGGTGGTTGGCAGATTGACGGCCCGCAAGGGCAGCCAGTGCAGGTATTCCGTCAGGGTGGCACTGTGCCATCCGATTTCACCCATTGCGTGTCGGCAGAGCACATGGATCGTGTCCTGAAGGCAACGAATAATGTTACCTGCGCTAACAGTATTCTTGTTTTCAAGGACAATCCGGTTAGAAATATTCTGAACGAATAAAGGGCAAAGCCCACATACCAGCTGGAGAGCAGCCAATGCTGGACCACTACCGGGACCTCCTCCGCTTGTACAAGCGGGCTATTTTCGCAAGCATGATCTGCGCCGCTGTGGTGGCGTGGTCGGGCAGCACGTTGTTGCTGAAAACCTCGCCTGCGTACAAGTCTACTGTGACGTTGAACATGCAGCCCTCCGAAGAGGAGCTGGCGTTCAACCGTACCTTCATGGGGGTAAGCCAGTTCAATCCGGCCACCATTATCACCCAAACCCATATCGAAGTGCTGCTCAGCCGCCCTGTGGCAGAGCGGACGTTGGACATTTTGTTGGCCCAAGCCGACGGGGACGCCGCCCTGCCCGAGGCGGGATTGTTTGACAAATTCAAAGGCTTTCTCTGGCGAACCTATGCGCGCCTGAACTACGGGAAATTTGTGGAAGCGTCCGAGCGTCTGCAAATGGTCAATCTGGTGCGCGAGTCCGTCGAGGTCGAGTTCGTCGAAGGCTC
>CAXQKF010000042.1:0-6533 GCA_964224285.1 Donghicola sp.
CGCGCGCTCAAAACCCTGTGTGATCGCCGTTTGCGGCGGCGACCCACTGCGAATCTCCTCACGAATTCGGGCAAAGATCAGCACGTTGGCGTCCACCGCCATACCGATGGTCAGCACGATCCCCGCGATCCCCGGCAAAGTCAGGGTTGCCCCCAGCATCGACAGCACGCCGAAAATCATCGCCACGTTGATGACCAACGCGATATTGGCAAAGAACCCGAACAACCCGTAGCTCGCAAACATGAAGCCCAGAACCGCGACGCTTGCGACGATGCTGGCCAGTTTACCCGCATCGATGCTGTCCTGCCCCAGTTCCGGCCCGATGGTCCGTTCCTCGAGGAAGTCCATGCCCGCAGGCAGAGCCCCTGCCCGCAGGAGAACCGCGAGGTTGGTGCTTTCTTCGATGGTGAAGTTGCCGGTGATGATGCCGCTACCGCCCGGAATATGGCTCTGGATGGTGGGTGCACTGATCACCTCGCCGTCGAGGACGATGGCAAAGGGGCTGCCGATATTGGCCGCAGTATAGTCGCCGAACTTGCGCGCGCCCTGCGGGTTAAAGCGGAAGTTCACCGCCGGACGGCCGTTCTGGTCAAAGCTCGGCTGCGCGTCGGTCAGCTGCTCGCCAGTGACGACGGGCGCTTGTTCCAGCACGTAGTACATGCCGGGTTCGTCCACCGAAGGCAGCAGCTCGTTGCCCACACCGGGGCTGGTCTCTGCGTTGGTGGTGCGGCTGACAACCGGCTGGAAGGTCAGCTGCGCGGTGGTGCCGATGATCGCCTTGACCTCGTCTGCGCTGCCGATGCCCGGAACCTGGATCAGGATGCGGTCGGTGCCCTGACGCAGGATGGTGGGTTCGCGCGTGCCAACCTCGTCGATACGGCGACGGATGATCTCGAGCGCCTGACGCAGGGTGCGTTCGTCGGTGGCCAGTTTCTCGGCCTCGGACAGTTGCACCACGATATCGGCACCATCAGCTGAAACGGCCAGATCACTGGCGCCCGCGCCTGTCAGGCTGGTGACGGGCCGCGACAGACCTTCGATGGCTGTGATCGCGGTGGTCATACCCTCGGGCTGGCTGATGCGCACCCGCAGGATACCCGGTTCGCTGTCTTGCAGACGGATGGTGCCCACGGTCACCCGTTCGTCGCGCAGCGCATCGCGGACTTCGGGCCACAGGGCCTCCATCCGCTGCTCGTAGACGTCCTCGACCTTGACCTCGGCCAAGAGGTGCGCCCCGCCCCGCAGGTCGAGGCCCAGATTGACCAGACCCGACGGCAGGAAGGACGGCCACTGGCCCGCAATTTCCTGATTTTCCGGTGTGTCAATGCCCGCCTCGATCGCGGCGTTGGCATCGTTCGACTGTTCCACACGGGTGTAGAACAGGTTTGGCAACGCAAACGCCAATCCGGCGGCCACAAGCCCCCAGATCAGAATGCGCTTCCACAACTCGAGTTGCAGCATTGACTGCCCCTTTTAAAACGAGTGACGAATTACTCGGCCTTGGCAGGCTCGGTCTTGCTGAGAACCTGGGTGATGGTCGCTTTTACGATGCGAACCTTCACGTTCTCTGCAATTTCAACTTCGACTTCGTTGTCGTCTTTGACTTTCGAAACCTTGCCGATGATGCCGCCCTGCGTGACGATCTGGTCACCGCGGCGGACATTCGCCACCATGTTTTGGTGCTCTTTCATCTTTTTCTGCTGGGGACGGATCAACAGGAAGTACATGATCGCGAAGATGAGGATCAGAGGCACGAACTGCGCAAATGCTTCCATTGGGATGGTTCCTTTGTAATCGGCGGGCAACGCCCGAAATGTGTCGGGCGGAACCTATGCCCGCCCACCGCCCATTGCAAGGCGAAGGGGGCGCAATTGCCACTGCGCCCCCCGTTTCACACCAAATGTTGTCAGATCGCGAGTTGTGTCCCCGGCGTCGCTTCGACATAGGATCGGAATTCCAGATGGGGCTGTAGTTCCTCGATTGTCGCGTGTTTGATGAACACCAGCCATGTCGCAGTGTCGCCATGCGCGTTCTCGCCGTTGACGTAGAGGCTGACGCCTTCTTCTTCCTGATAGAGCGAGAAGGACAGGTCCGGATTGCGGTTTTCCAGATCGGCCAACTCTTCCTCGGTCAGCGTGCCATCAAGGTTATGGAAGGGATCGTAATCCACGATGATCTTTTCACCCGGCTCCCAGTCGTCGATGGTGGTCAGGTCTTCGATCATCAGGTGCTGGCCGTTATCGGCAACGAGCGAGTCGAGGTAGACCTCAAAGGTATCAACCCCTTCACCGCCCTGCAGCGTGTCGCCGTCGTCCCCCATCAAAGTGTCGTTGCCATCACCGCCGCGCAGAACGTCCGCAAACTCTTTGATTTTGGACGGATCATCGTCTTTCACTTCCGACGAGGCAAAGCCCTCGATCGCGACCAGAACGTCATCTCCGGCCCCACCGTTCAGCGTGGACGTACCATCAAAGTCAAAGAGCCGGTCATTCCCGTCACCGCCTTCGAGCAAGTCGTTGTCGATTTCCTCTTCGGTCTCGGCAAAGGAATACCCGTCGTACAGGATATCATCCCCTGCGCCGCCATAGTAGCTGTCGTCGCCATCATTATCGCCATCCGGCTCGGCCGACAGGATTTCGCGCAGAGCATTGCTGTTCACCAGCGTCAGGTTCGGACCGGTGCCAAGCGCGTGCAGGTTATCAATCTGGTCCAGAGTGCGCTGGTCGCCAAAGAGCACGTCGTTGTCATCGCCGCCATCGACGCTGTCATCGCCATTGCCACCGGTCACCGTATCCGCATCATCGCCAGCAGTGATGGTGTCGTTGCCCTCGCCGCCTTCGATGGTGTCCTCGCCGCTGCCGCCGGTGATCTGGTCATCGTCAGCACCGCCGTCGATTACATCGGAGCCGTCGCCGCCCTGAATGACGTCCAGACCCGCGCCGCCTGCAATCACATCCGCATCTGCGCCGCCACTAATGGTGTCATCACCGTCGCCGCCACCCAATGTGTCCGCACCGGCGTCACCAGACAGCCAGTCCGCGTCATCACCGCCGTCAATCGCGTCGGCACCGTCACCGCCCTGAATCTCGTCCAGACCGGCACCGCCTGTGATCTCGTCCGCGTCCGCGCCGCCATTGATCGAGTCGTCACCGTCGCCGCCGTCAATCGTATCTTCGCCGACATCACCGGTGATCCGGTCCGCATCCGCGCCGCCGTCGATCAGATCAGCACCCGCACCGCCAGCGATCAGGTCCAGACCCGCACCGCCCTCGAGGCTATCATTCCCGTCGCCAGCAATCAGGGTGTCGTCATCGTCGCCGCCGCTCAGGCTGTCATTGCCATCGCCACCGATCAGTGAGTCCGTCCCCGCACCGCCAAGCAGCGTGTCAGAGCCCGCCTCGCCGGACAGGTAATCCGCATCCGCACCACCATCCAGCAGATCGTCACCCGCTCCGCCCATCAGGGTATCAAGGCCCGCGCCGCCCTCGAGGGTATCGTCGCCATCACCCCCCAGCAGAACGTCATCCCCCAATTCGCCCGAGATAGAGTCGTTCCCCGCACCGCCGTTATAGCTGTTGTCGGTATCGTCACCTTCGATGGTGTTGTCCGCGCCGGTGCCCAGAGTATCGAAATCTTCGTCATCATAATCAGGCACATACTGGTTCAAAGTAATGTGCGGCAACGCCGACAGATCCGCGTGTTTGATGAACATCACGGTGTGGCCCATAAACTCGACGCGCAGGCCTTCTTCCTCCTGGAAGACCGAAGCAACTGCGCCGGTCTCGTCGGTGTCCTCTTCTACCCGCAGCTCGATCTCGGTCTGGGTGCCGTCCAGAACGTGCATGGGGTCATAGTCCAGAACAATCTCTTCGCCATCTTCCCAGTCGTCGATCACGACCATACCGTCGATCTCGCCGTCCTGACCGTTATCCTCGACCAGAGAGTCCACATAGACGTTGAACTGGTCGGTGCCCGCGCCGCCGGACATGGTGTCCTCGTCATCGCCGAACAGGATGTCATCGCCCGCGTCCCCGCGCAGAACATCCGCGCCCTTCGCTCCCGAAGCATACCCGTCCACAGCCACGATCGAGTCATTGCCCAAGCCGCCATAGAACCGCGAGGCCCCATCGAAATCCATCATCAGGTCATCACCGGCACCGCCAACCAGACGATCCTCGTCCATCAGGTCCGAGTGGCCGTCGAAAATCACATCGTCGCCGTCGCCGCCCTGATAGGTGTCGTTCCCGTCGTCCTCGTCATCGGGCGCAGCCGAGAGCACGTGGTTCAGTTCTTCGTAGTTGGCCGAGGTCAGGTTGGGCGCAGCCATCAGGCTGTCGATCGCATCCAGACGATCTTCGGTTGCGGAGTTGCCCAACAGGGTATCATCGCCAAACCCGCCATCGAGCAGATCATCGCCAGCCTCGCCGAGCAGCAGGTCGTTCCCGTCTTCGCCGTCCAGAGTGTCATTCTCGTCGGCGCCGACCAGCCGTTCGCGATCGCTACCATCGGACCCTTCCGAGCCGGCACCCCCGGACAGACCACCCAGGATACCCAGGCTTGCCAGCCCCATCAGGAACATTACTGCACCACTCATAACTCTAATCCTCATGACCGTTTTTATAGTCGTTGGAAGTAGTGCTGGCACAGCCGAACGAACGCTCAAAATCCTTTTTGGATAGCCACATTCCGGCCATTTTCCCTGTCGCCACAATGGTTAACGCCCCCGCAACCATAAAAATCAGGGGGCAAATGCGGCATGCCCAGAACCCTGCCCAGAACCGCCAAACCGATGCCCTGAACTTTCCCCGTTCCGGTCCCAACCGCGCCGCAGACCGGCCCCACCTGCGCCCGCCCCGCGCCACAATTCACCGCCGCACAGCCATTCAGGAAACAATCGCCCCCCGAATCACCCCATTCCTTCATCTTTGCCGGAAATACTCCCGGGGGTCCGGGGGCAGGCAACCCCCGGCACAGGCCACAGGTCCGGTCCGCGGCGTTTTTTCCCGCCGGATCAAACAGCCCACCCTACCCCTCGCGCAAAAGATGTTGCATAACCCCCGCGAAGATTCACTGGAGAGACCTATGCACGACATTCGCTATATCCGCGAGAACGCAGCAGCCTTTGACGCCGCCCTGGCCCGCCGTGGCCTTGATCCGGTCTCGCCCTCGATCCTTGCTCTGGACGCCGACCGCCGCGCGAAAATCGCCGCCGCCGAAACCGCCAAAGCCGACCAGAACAAAGCCTCCAAAGAAGTCGGCGCCGCCAAAGCCCGCGGCGACGAGGCCGAATTCGAACGCCTGCGCGCCCTCGTCGGCGACAAGAAAGCCGAAATCGCCCGCCTGAACGACGAAGCCAAGGCCGACGACGAAGCCCTGAACACCATGCTCATGGAAATCCCGAACCTGCCGTTCGACGATGTTCCCGACGGCAAGGACGAAGACGACAACGTCGAGGTCAAGAAATGGGGCACCCCCGCGACCCTCGACTTCGACGCCAAAGAGCATTTCGAAATCGCCGGCGTCATCCCCGGCATGGACTTCGAAACCGCTGGCAAAATCTCCGGTTCGCGCTTTGTGGTGCTGACCGGCGCGGTTGCCCGCATCCACCGCGCTCTGGCGCAGTTCATGCTGAACACCCACGTGGATGAAAACGGCCTGACCGAGGCATGGACCCCCGTCCTCGTCCGCGAAGAAATGATGTACGGCACCGGCCAGCTGCCCAAGTTCGGCGAGGACAGCTACAAAACCACCAACGGCTGGTGGATGGTCCCGACCGCCGAAGTCACCCTGACCAACTTCGTCAATGGCGAAGTCATCGAAGAGGCAGCCCTGCCCCGCCGCTACGCCGCGCACACCCAGTGCTTCCGCTCCGAAGCGGGCAGCGCGGGCCGTGACACCTCGGGCATGCTGCGTCAACACCAGTTCGAAAAAGTCGAAATGGTCTCGATCACCCACCCCGACACCAGCCGCGAAGAACTGGACCGTATGACCGGCTGCGCCGAAGGCATCCTCGAACGCCTCGGTCTGCCCTACCGCACCGTTGCCCTCTGCACCGGCGACATGGGTTTCGGCGCCCGCCGCACCCACGACATCGAAGTCTGGCTGCCCGGCCAGAACAAATACCGCGAGATCAGCTCGGTTTCGGTCTGCGGTGATTTCCAGGCCCGCCGCATGAACGCGCGTTTCAAGCCCACCGCTGGCGGCAAGCCCGAATTCGTCCACACCCTGAACGGCTCCGGCCTCGCTGTGGGCCGCTGCCTGATCGCGGTCCTCGAAAACGGCCAGCAAGCGGACGGATCGGTCAAACTACCGGACGTGCTGCATCCCTACCTCGGGGGGCGAACAACCCTCACCGCCGACGGCCAACTGGCCTAAAGCGCCCCAACCCACACCAAACGCCCGCGGCATCGCCCGCGGGCGTTCTCGTTTCCAGAACTGAAATATTCGAAAATTATGCACATTTCATCGCTTCCCCTCCCGAACCATATTCTCTCACCCGCAGCAACTGGCCTGCTTCCCGCGCTCGGCCTCAC
>CAXQKF010000043.1:0-3071 GCA_964224285.1 Donghicola sp.
ATCATCACCAGCGGCAAGGACACCTTTGCTGGCGGCATGGACCTGAACATCATCGCCAAGATGAAGGACAGCGCGGGCGACAACCCCGCTCAGGGCCTGTTTGACGGCATCATGAACATGCACGGCCTGCTGCGCAAAATCGAACGCGCGGGCATGGATCCCAAGACCAACAAGGGCGGCAAACCTGTAGCAGCTGTTCTGCCGGGCACCGCTCTGGGGATCGGCCTAGAACTGCCCCTGTCGTGCCACCGCATCTTTGCCGCCGACAACGACAAGGCCAAGATCGGCCTGCCCGAGATCATGGTCGGCATCTTCCCCGGTGCGGGCGGCACCACCCGTCTGGTCCGCAAGATGGGCGCGATGGCGGCGGCACCCTTGCTGCTGGAAGGCAAGCTGAACGGGCCCAAAAAGGCCAAGATGCTGGGTGTGATCGACGAGGTCAGCGCCGATCCGATGGCAGACGCTCGCGCTTGGGTGCTGTCGGCCACCGACAAGGACATCGTGAAACCTTGGGACGACAAGGGCTACAAGATGCCCGGCGGTGCGCCCTATCACCCTGCGGGTTTCATGACCTTTGTCGGTGCCTCGGCCATGGTCAACGGCAACACCAAGGGCGTCTATCCGGCGGCCAAGGCGCTGCTCTCGGCGGTCTATGAAGGCGCGATGGTGCCCTTTGACACCGCCCTGAAGATCGAGGCCCGGTGGTTCACCCATGTTCTGATGAACCCCAGTTCGGGCGCGATGATCCGGTCGCTGTTCATCAACAAGGAAAAACTGGAAAAGGGTGCAAACCGTCCCGATGTGGCCGATCAGACTGTCAAGAAAGTTGGCGTTCTGGGCGCAGGCATGATGGGTGCGGGGATCGCTCTGGTCTCGGCACAGGCGGGGATCGACGTGGTTCTGCTGGACCGTGATCAAGCCGCTGCCGACAAGGGCCGCGACTACACCGCCAACTACATGGACAAGGGTATCGCCAAGCGCAAAGCCACCCCCGAGAAGAAAGAACAGGTGCTGTCCCGCATCACCGCCACCACCGACTATCAGGCGCTGGCAGGCTGTGATCTGATCATCGAGGCCGTGTTCGAAGACCCCGCCATCAAGGCCGAAGTGACCGCTCAGGTCGAGGCCGTGATCGGTGAGGACTGCATCTTTGCCACCAACACCTCAACCCTGCCGATTTCGGAACTGGCCAAGGCCTCGAAGCGGCCCGAGAAATACATCGGCATCCACTTCTTTAGCCCTGTCGAGAAGATGATGCTGGTCGAGATCATCAAGGGTCAGAAGACCGGCGATGTGGCCGTGGCCAAAGCGCTGGACTACGTCCGCCAGATCCGCAAGACACCGATTGTGGTGAATGATGCGCGCTTCTTCTACGCGAACCGCTGCATCATTCCCTACATCAACGAAGGCATCCGCATGGTGCATGAGGGCGTCAGCCCTGCCCTGATCGAGAACGCCGCCAAGCTGGTCGGAATGCCTCTGGGCCCGCTACAGCTGACGGACGAGACCTCGATCGATCTGGGGGTCAAGATCGCCAAGGCCACCAAGGCGGCGATGGGGGCTGAGTACTCCAACGACGATGTGGATGAGGTGCTGTTCTGGCTGGCGGACGAAGGGCGCTTGGGCCGCAAAGCTGCCGCCGGTTTCTATGCCTATGACGAAAAGGGCAAGCGCACCGGTTTGTGGGACGGTCTGGGTCAGAAATACCCGCTGGCCGACGCACAGCCCGACCTGCACGAGGTCCAGCACCGTCTGCTGATGGCGCAGGTTCTGGAGGCCGTCCGCGCGTTCGAAGAGGGCGTTCTGGAAGACATCCGCGAGGGCGATGTAGGCGCGATCCTTGGATGGGGTTTTGCGCCTTGGTCGGGCGGGCCGTTCAGCTGGCTGGACATCATCGGCGCGCCCTTTGCCGCCGAAGTCTGCGATCAGCTGACCGAGAAGTTCGGCGAGCGGTTCACCTGCCCTGCACTGTTGCGCCAGATGGCGGACAAGAACAGCAGCTTCTACAAGAAATACGGCGAAGGCGACGCATACGCTGCCTGACCACGTCCGAAGCTGTAGGCAAACCGAAGCGCCGCCCCGATGGGGCGGCGTTTTGAGTATTTAGAGCAAAAAGAAGCCCTGTTGCCCTCTTGCACCCAGAGCGCGTTCCAAGGACAAAGAGAGCAGATAAAAAAGGCAGGTTGACCAGCATAGACGGCGCTTTGTAACCCGTGCTATCGCTTGAAAAACCAAGAAATCGGGCACTCATGACGGCACTCAAGGAATATCAACGGCTGGAAGCCGTTGGGATATGGCGTGAAAACCCAAAATCCCAGCGGCAGGACGTCGTTGTTTCGTTGGGAGACGCAACTATTGTCGTGATGGACCTGCAAAGCCGGCCTTTGACCCATTGGTCCATTCCCGCCGTCGAACGTGCCAACCCCGGCGTCATGCCCGCGATTTATCATCCGGACGGTGATCCTAGCGAAACGCTGGAACTCGGGGCGGACGAAATCATGATGATTGAGGCGATCGAGAAGCTCCGGAGCGCCATTAAACGGTCGCGGCCCGCGCAGGGGCGCTTTCGGTGGGGTGTGCTGTCGGCGCTCGCTGTGGGTTTGATCGCTGTGTCGACCCTTTGGCTTCCGGATGCCCTGCGTGAACATGCGGTGGATGTGGTCCCACGGGTCAAACGCGCCGAAATCGGGAATGCGCTGATCAGTCGGGTGGTACGGATCACGGGACCCGCCTGCCAGGATAACCTTGGCACTCCGGCGCTGGACCGATTGGGTGCCAAGCTGCTGGACCCTACCCCGCGGCGCAAACTGGTGATCATTCCAGGCGGACCGCGTCGGGCGTTTCACTTGCCGGGCGGCACAATCCTGCTGCACAAGACGCTGGTCGAAGACTACGAAGATCCGAACGTCATGGCCGGTTTTGCACTCGCCGAGAAACTGCGCGCAGGACGGAAGGATCCTTTGGCGGCGGTGCTGGAACATTCGAACATGCTGGCCGTCACGCAGCTGTTGACCACGGGCAGTATGCCGACGTCAGCGCTGGATGCCTATGCCGAGTACATCCTGAGCGCC
>CAXQKF010000044.1:0-4513 GCA_964224285.1 Donghicola sp.
CCTCTGACGTGCCGGTTATCGCGGTGGCGTCGGATTTGTCCTTTGCGATCACCGAAGTGGCGCAGCACTTTACTGCTGAGACAGGTCAGGACGTCCGGATCACCTTGGGCGCGACGGGGAACTTCGCGCGTCAGATCAGGGCAGGGGCACCGTTCCAGATGTTCATGGCGGCGGACGAAAGTTTCGTCCAAGGCCTCGCCGCAGAGGGGCTGACACGGGATACTGGTGTTCTCTATGCCGAGGGGCGAGTGTCGATCATCGTCCCCGAAGGCTCCGCGTTGCAGGCCGACGGAGAGCTCGAGGACCTGCGCCGCGCCTTGGCCGAAGGGCGGGTGTCTCGGTTCGCCATTGCCAACCCCGATCATGCTCCCTACGGCCAGCGCGCCAAAGAAGCCCTGCAGCACGCAGGTCTGTGGGACGCGATCCAGCCCCATCTGGTGCTGGGGGAAAACGTTGCCCAAGCCGCGCAATTCGCCATGTCCGGCAATACCGAAGGGGGGCTGATCGCCCATTCCCTTGCCCTCGCGCCAGAGCTGGCGACACGGGGAACCTCGGCGCTGGTGCCAGCTGAATGGCATAACCCCTTGCTGCAGCGCATGGTTTTGCTGCCTTCGGCGGGCGCGGTGGCCGAAGCGTTCTACGCCTATATCCAGACCGACGCCGCCAAGAGCATTCTCGCGCGATATGGCTTCTCCTTGCCGCAGGAGGGCTGATGGACTGGACTGCGCTGCTTTTGTCTTTGCGGTTGGCCGGATGGACCGTGGTTCTGTTGCTGCCAGTGGCGGTGATCTTCGGGCGTCTGCTGGCCTATCAGAATTTCAGGGGCAAAGGGCTGTGCGAGGCCTTGGTGATGCTGCCGCTGGTTCTACCGCCCACGGTGTTTGGCTACTATCTGCTTGTGGTTCTGGGGCGCGGCGCCCCGATCGGAGACCTCTGGCAACAGGCTTTCGGACAGCCGCTGGTGTTCAGCTTCGAAGGGCTGGTTCTGGCCTCTGTCATCTTTAACCTGCCCTTTGCCATCCAGCCCGCGCAGCGAGGGTTCGAGGCTGTTCCCCAAGATGTCAGAGAGGCCGCTGCCTGCTGCGGGATGTCCCCGTGGCGCAGCCTGATGCGGGTCGAGCTGCCTTTGGCGTGGCCCGGTTTGATGACGGCGATGGTTCTGACCTTTGCCCATACGCTGGGAGAGTTCGGGATCGTGCTGATGGTCGGCGGGTCTATCCCGGGGGAAACGCGCACCATCGCGATTGCGATCTACGACCGTGTGCAGGCCTTTGACTATGATAGCGCAGCGGTAATGTCGGCGGTGCTGGTGGGAATTTCCTTCTTTACTATCGGGGTGACCTATCTGCTCTCTGCCCGCGTGGGACGGCGGTTGTCATGAGCCTGAAGTTTGCAGCGCAGGCCGTGGGGCCGATCCCGCTGGATCTTGAGTTCGAGGCCAAGGCGGGCGAGGTTCTGGCGCTGGTGGGTCATTCGGGGTCGGGCAAGACGACCGTTTTGCGCACCATCGCGGGGCTATGGACACCGCAGAACGCGCGGGTGTCTTGCGCCGGTAATGACTGGCTGGACACGGCGGCCCACAGGAATGTCGCGCCCCATGGGCGGCGCGTGGGTGTGGTCTTTCAGAACTATGCGTTGTTTCCCCACATGACGGCGCTGGGGAATGTGATGGCGGCAGTGCCTGCGGCGATCCGGGACAAAGCAGCCGTCGCCCGAGACTGGCTCGATCGGGTCAATCTGGCGGAATACGCGGATCGCAAGCCGGCGGAATTGTCCGGCGGGCAGCAGCAGCGCGTGGCCTTGGCGCGGGCTCTGGCGCGGGCGCCGGATGTGCTTTTGCTGGATGAACCGTTTTCGGCGGTCGACCGGATGACCCGCGAACGGCTGCATGCAGAGCTGATGGCCCTACGCTCAGACCTTGCCATGCCCGTCATTCTGGTGACCCACGATATGGCCGAGGCGCAGGCGCTGGCCGACCGGATCGTTGTGATCGAAAAAGGCCGTGTTATCCGTCAGGGACCAACCGCCGAAGTCATGTCCGACCCTGCGGCGCTGCGTGCGATGGGTCTGCGCGATCTGGCGTCGATGCTGACTGCCCGTGTGGTCGGCCACGATGAGGATGGGTTGACGGAACTGGCCACCGCGACGGGGCCGATCTGGCTGCCACGGGTTGCTGCGGATGTGGGGGCTGTGCTTCGGGTCCGCATCTTGGCCCACGAAGTGATCCTGTCCCGCGATCGTCCTTTTGGCCTGTCGGCACAGAACATCCTGCACGCCGCGGTGGATCAGATCGTCTCTGGCGAAGGGCCGGGGGTGATCGTCCATCTGGCCATCGGAACGGACGAAGTACTGGCGCGGATCACGCGGCGGGCCGCACGGGATCTGGGCCTCTCGGTGGGGGAACCCTGCCATGTGATCCTCAAGTCCATGTCCGTCGCCAGAGACCACGTGCGCGGATAGGGGATCCCCTAGACGGTGCCTTCGGTTTCGATATGGATCACGGTGCCGCAGTGTTTGCAGTGCACCGCATCCGCGTCATGCAGAACCAGCCCGCAGACCTCGCATTCCTGCCGGACCTTGGAGGGACGGAAGAGAACCTGCAGCAGCCGCAGGAACAACGTCACCCCAAAGATCATCACAAGCACCGACAACAGCCGCCCCCATGGGCCGCTCAGGGTGATGTCCCCGAACCCCGTGGTCGTCAGGGTCGTCACCGTGAAATACAGCGCGTCCACGTAGTTCTTGATCTCGGGATTGATGCCGTACTGGGTGGCGTAAATCAGACCCGTCATGATGAACAGGAACACACCGAGGTTCAGCGAGGACAGGATGATATCCTCGTTCCGGCGGAAATACCCGAAGTCTTGCCGCAGCCGCGCCAGCGTTTGATAGGTGTGCAGCAGACGCAGGGTCCGCAGCACCCGCAAAAATCCCAGACCTTCGCCCGCAATCGGCGCGAGAAAAGACACGACCGACACAATGTCGGCCCACGTGGACAGGCGGGACAGGTATTGCAGACGTTTCCGCTCGATCCAGAAACGCACCACAAAGTCGAGCAGGATCAGCGCACCGAAAACCACGTCGATCATTTCGATCAAAGGCGTATGGACGAAAAAGGACGTGACGATCACGAACCCGATGGTCACCAGATCAAAGATCAACAAGGCGTAGCGAAAGGTGTGGGCGGCGTGGGTGTCGCCTTCGTACAGGGCTCTGATGCGGTCCAACACGGGGTGCCTCTTGGGATGTTTCCCAGAGACTTACACAGTCATCAACCGGTGACCAGTGATGTGGATCAACTGGCCCGCACCATTTTTACGGTGCGGGCCAGAGCGATATCAGAGCTGCGCCAGCATCTCGGCGGCGGGGGTGTAGGGCAGGTTCTGCGCGACAGAGACGGGCTCGCAGGTGACAATGCCTTGGGCCACGTTCAGACCGTTCAGCAGGTGCGGGTCGCGGCGCATGGCCTCGGCCACACCCAGATCTGCCAGCTTCAGCAGGTGGGGCAGGGTGGCGTTGTTCAGCGCATAGGTCGAGGTGCGGGCCACAGCGCCGGGCATGTTGGCGACGCAGTAGTGCACGATGCCTTCTTCGATGTAGATCGGATCGGCGTGGGTGGTCGCGCGCGAGGTCTCGAAACAGCCGCCTTGGTCAATCGCCACGTCCACCAGAACCGCGCCGGGCTGCATGGTTTTCAGCATCTCGCGGCTGACCAGTTTGGGGGCTGCCGCACCGGGGATCAGAACCGCGCCGACGATCACGTCCGCATCCTTGATCGCGGCTTCCAAGAGGCCTGCGCTCGAGTAGACGGTTTTCACGGTGCCGCCGAACTGCTGGTCGATGCTTTCAAGCACGTCATTCGAGCGGTCCAGAATGGTAACATCCGCGCCAAGGCCAACGGCCATTTGCGCCGCGTTCCGGCCAACGACACCGCCGCCGATGATCACAACTTTGCCGGGGGCCACGCCGGGCACACCGCCAAGCAGAACGCCGCGACCGCCTTTGGCTTTCTCCAGCGCAGCGGCGCCAGCCTGAATGGACATACGGCCCGCTACCTGAGACATCGGCTTGAGCAGGGGCAAGCCGCCACGGGCAGAAGTCACGGTTTCATAGGCGATGCAGGTCGCACCCGAAGCGATCAGGTCATTGGTTTGCGGCGCATCGGGGGCGAGGTGCAGATAGGTGTACAGGGTCTGGTCCGCACGCAGGCGTTTGCGCTCTACCTCCTGTGGTTCTTTGACTTTGACGATGATGTCGGCGGTCTCGAAAACGTCGTCGACGGTCGCGATAGTTGCGCCCGCTGCGATGTAGTCCGCGTCGCTCGCGCCGATGCCTTCGCCTGCACCGGCCTCCATTGTCACGCTATGGCCATGAAGAACCAGATCTGCCGCGCTCTCGGGGGTGAGGCCGACGCGGTACTCGTGGTTCTTGATTTCTTTGGGGCAACCGATACGCATAATCTTCTCCTGAATTCGCGTTGCCCGAATGATGCGCCCGATTGTCGCGCATGTTG
>CAXQKF010000045.1:0-2740 GCA_964224285.1 Donghicola sp.
ATGCATGCTCTGGGCATGACCTTTATCGACTACGGACATAACCTCTGGCTCGTGGCAATTTCGTTCGTCGTCGCATTGGTGGCGGGCGCGACCGGCCTTTGGCTCACCAAAGATCTCTCGAAAAAGACTGTCTTTCAACGCAAGCTCTCGGTCGCCTTGGCCGCGATCGCGCTGGGGGGCGGCATCTGGTCGATGCACTTTGTCGCCATGCTCGGGCTGCGGATGCCCATCCTCTTTTACTACGATGCGGCGATCACCCTTGTCTCGGCGCTGATTGCAATCCTGATCGTCACACTGGCGCTCCTCTTGCTGCATTTCCGAAAGCGGACAAGGACGACGATTTTCATCGCGGGCACGCTGGTCGGCGCTGGCGTTCTGGCGATGCATTACGTCGGCATGGCGGGGATGCAGCTGTGCCAGCCGGTCTATACCCTTGGCGGGGTGCTCGGGTCCTCTGTTCTGGCGATCGGGCTTTGTATCCTGGCCTTTGCCGTGGCCTACGGGCGGCGGTCGAACCGGAATATTCTGATCGGGACATTGTGTTTTGGCGTGGCAGTGACCGCGGTGCATTTTCTGGCGATGTCGGGCACGAACTTCGTCGCGCTGGAACGTACCCAAGAGATCGGCCCCCTGATCAGCAAAGAAGTGATGGCAATCGGGGTGATCCTCAGCAGCTTTGTGATCTTCGGGATGTTTCTGTGGGTGGGGTCACCAGTGCTGGTGCCCGTAGACCCGAACTTTGCTGAACCTGCAAATGCTGACCCCGCCCCACAGCCCGCCAAAGCCCCGCCAGCGGCACCAGAAACATGGGTGCCCTGCGAACGCGAAGGCGCCAAAGTCCGCGTGGCCGCAGGCGAGGTCGCCTTTGTCCGCGCTGACGGGCACTACACCCAGATCTACACCGCAAAAGGGCGCTATTACTGCGCTTGGCCAATCACCGAAGCAACCAAACGTCTGGTCCCCGAAGGCCTGATGAAAGTGCACCGCAGTTACTTGGTGAACCCGTCCAAAGTCGTCCACTTCGAACGCAAGAAAGACAAAGGCCGCTGTTCGTTCGGACCGTCGGGTTTGCCCGAGGTTCCTGTCAGCCGATCCCACCTCAAAGAGGCGGAAACCGCCTTTTCCTGAGCCTACCCCAGCCGCTCTCCCCTACCGCTGCCCGTCACATCCCGTGCCCCGACGGCACTGACCCCGATTGGTTCGTTCAGGGCGGCGCATTTCGTGCAGCGGGCGGCGCATTTCGTGCAAAATGCTCGGAAATGAAGCGTTTTCACAAGCCATAGACCGATCCGAACGCCAGCCTCGCCCCAGCCAGAATGATTGCTCAGGGAGGAGTGACGATGATTCCAGCGGCGTTCGAATACTACCGGCCAAAGGATATGGAGGGGGTTCTCGCGGTGCTCGCAGAGCATGGTGACGACGCACGTGTTCTTGCCGGCGGACACAGCCTGATACCGATGATGAAGCTGCGCATGGCCGAGGTCCCGCACCTGATCGACCTGCAAGATGTCGCGGGCCTCGGGGGGATTTCAGTCGGAGATGGAATGGTCCGCATCGGTGCGATGGTCACCCAGTCAGAGATCATCAATGACGCGGCGTTGACCGCCGCCGCGCCGATTATGCGCGAGGCGTCCTTGCAGATCGTAGACCCGCAGGTGCGCTATGTGGGCACCGTCGGCGGCAACGTGGCCAATGGCGATCCAGGGAACGACATGCCGGGTCTGATGCAATGCCTTGATGCGACGTTCACCTTGATCGGCCTGGACGGAGAACGCGAAGTCGCGGCGCGGGAATTCTATGAGTCCGCCTATATGACCGCCCGCGAGGATGACGAGGTTCTGACCGCCGTCACGTTCAAAGTGCCCGAGGGCGGCTACGCCTACCAGAAGCAGAAGCGCAAGATTGGCGACTACGCGACCGCCGCTGCCGCTGTCCAGATCGTCAAAGAAGGCGGCACCTGCACAAAGGCATCCATCGCGATGACCAACCTGAGCGACACGCCGGTCTACTCTGAGGCCGCAGGCGCGGCTCTGGTCGGCACATCTGTCACCGACAGCGACATCGACGCGGCCGTACAGGCGATGCTGGGAGACATCGATCCTGCCGAAGACAACCGCGGCCCCGTCGAATTCAAACGCCACGCAGCCGCTGTGATCCTGCGCCGTGCCATCGCACGCGCTTGGTCCCGCGCCTGATCGGGAGGAAACAATGTCCAAGAAAATGCATATCCAGCTGACCGTGAATGGCGAGGCTCAGGAATTTCTGGCTGAACCGCGCGAGCTGTTGATCCACACCCTGCGCGAACGTCTGAACATCACTGGCCCCCATATCGGCTGCGAGACCTCTCATTGCGGGGCGTGCACCGTCACCCTGAACGGCAAATCCGTCAAATCCTGCACGGTGTTCGTGGCGCAGGCCGACGGCGCGGAGATCACCACCATCGAAGGGCTCGGCAATCCCGACAAACTCCATGTGCTCCAAGAGGCCTTCAAAGAGCACCACGGCTTACAGTGCGGGTTCTGCACACCGGGGATGATCACCCGTGCGTCCAAACTGCTCGAGGAAAACCCGACCCCCACCGAAGAAGAAGTGCGGTTCGGGATGGCAGGCAATATCTGCCGCTGCACCGGCTACCAGAACATCGTGAAATCCATCCTCGCCGCCGCGGCAGAGATGAGCGCATCCAAGGAGGCCGCGGAATGAAGGACGAAGCAGAAGTCACACGCGAGGACCGCGTCGA
>CAXQKF010000046.1:0-17492 GCA_964224285.1 Donghicola sp.
CAAAGTCGTCAACGGCGCCTCTGATCTGATGGTCGAGGTTCTGGGGGACGCAGGCCGTCACGCCCGCTCTGCCGTGTCTGCGGCCAGCCTGCCCCTTGGCGTGGCTGTCGAGATCGAAGCAATCTTCCAGATCAAATGACCGCGCTAGACCCGCGTTGCTTGGGACGTCCCATCGCGCATCGTGCGTTGCACGGTGCAGAGCGTCCCGAAAACAGCCTCGAGGCCATCGAGGCCGCTTGCCAGTCCGGTTTCGGCATCGAAATCGACCTGCAACTGAGTGCTGATGGCGAGGCGATGGTCTTTCACGACTACGATCTGCGGCGTCTGACCGCCGACTCCGGCGCGATCCGGCAGCGTACCTCTGCTGACCTAGGGAACATCCAGCTGTCGGGCGGCGCGTCCGGCATCCCGACCCTGCCCGAGGTTCTTGCTGTCATCAAAGGCCGCGTGCCCTTGCTCATCGAGATCAAGGATCAGGACGGCGGGCTTGGCCCGAATGTCGGCCCCCTAGAGGAAGCCACGGCGCGGGCGCTAGAGGGCTATTCCGGCCCCGTCGCGCTAATGTCCTTCAACCCCCATTCTGTGGCGAAAATGGCGGAACTCTGCCCTGATATCCCACGGGGTCTGACGACCTGCGCCTACACCAAGGACGACTTTCCGCTGATCAAAGCGGCCCGTCTGGCAGAGTTGAAAGATATGGCTGACGTCGGCGCATCGGGGTGCTGTTTCATCAGCCACGACCGCAAGGATCTGGACAATCCGCGGGTCGCCGCACTGAAAGATCAGGGTATCCACATTCTGTGCTGGACCATCAAGAGCGCCCAACAAGAGGTCGACGCACGCCGGATTGCGCAAAATGTGACCTTTGAAAACTACATCCCCGCTTGATCCTGACAGGCAAGAGACCACCTTTGGCAACGGGGGTGTCCACATGGAAGAAACGATAGAAATCCGCATGTTGTCCTCGGTCACGGAACTCTCCGAGGCCGAGTGGGACGCTTGTGCCTGTCCCGAGGCGCTGGATGGCGGCCGTCCGTTTGATCCTTTCACCACGTGGCGGTTCCTGAATGCGCTAGAGCAAAGCGGGTCGGTCGGCGCAGGCACCGGATGGGAGCCCCACTATCTGGCCGCCTACCTTGGGGATCTGCTGATCGGCGTCGCGCCGCTTTATGCCAAGGGGCACAGTCAGGGCGAGTATATCTTTGACCACAACTGGGCCCATGCCTACGAGCGTGCAGGTGGCCGGTACTATCCCAAACTCCAGATCGCCGTGCCCTTTACCCCCGCCACGGGCCGCCGGTTCCTGACCCACCCTGATTTCACTGACAGCGCCCGCGCTGCCCTGATGCAAGGCGCGATGCAGATCGCGGAACAAAACCACCTGTCCGGTGTACATGCCACGTTCTGCACCGAAGACGAGGTCGCGGCGGGCAAGGCCTTGGGTCTGATGGGCCGCAAGAGCCAGCAGTACCACTGGTACAACGACGGGTACGGCAGCTTTGATGATTTTCTTCAGGGGCTCTCGTCGCGCAAACGCAAGAACATCCGCAAAGAGCGCGAGAAGGCCAACGACTTTGGCGGAACGATCCATGTCCTGACCGGAGACCGGATCGAGCCCGAGCATTGGGACAGCTTCTGGCAGTTCTATCAGGACACCGGCGCGCGCAAATGGGGTAGCCCCTATTTGACCCGTGCGTTCTTTGACATTGCCCAAGAGACCCTGCGCGACGACATGGTCCTGATGTTGGCGGAGCGGGACGGCACCTATGTCGCCGGTGCGCTCAACTTCCTAGGCCGCGAGGTGATCTATGGCCGCTATTGGGGCTGTATCGAGGATCACCCCTGCCTGCATTTCGAGCTGTGCTACTATCGCGCCATTGATTGGGCGATCGACCACGGACTGTCGCGGGTCGAGGCCGGCGCCCAAGGCGATCACAAACTGGCCCGCGGCTATATGCCGACCGTAACCCATTCGCTGCATTGGCTCTCTGATCCGGGACTTGGCAAAGCCGTCGCGCAGTTTCTGACCGCCGAAGCCGCCGCGATCGACGAAGAGATCGAGATACTGACCGAATACGGGCCCTTTCGGAAAACCCGAGTGGAGGAACAGGAATGACCGCACTGTTAGAAGGGGCCGACCGCGAAGCTGCTTTGGCGGAGCTTGGCGCTGCGGGCTGGACATTGGAAGAGGCAGGCAAAGCCATCCAGCGGCAGTTCAAATTCAAGGACTTTCCGTCCGCACTGGGCTGGATGGTCCAGATGGGCACCATTGCAGAGCGTATGAACCATCACCCCGAATGGTCGAACGTTTACAACCGCGTCAACGTACGGCTGACGACCCATGACGCGGGCGGTTTGACTATCCTTGACCTACAGCTTGCGCGGGCGATGTCGTCCTAGGCAGACCATCCGCAAACCGGACAAGAGCTTGGGCGAATGCGGCGGGCTCTTCGAGATGGGGGCTGTGCCCGCTCTCGGAAAAGCCAAGGGCGCGGGCCTGAGGTGCCCGTTCCAGCATCCATTTGCGGACCTGACGCGGGTAAATCTGGCTGTGCATCCCGTAGCAGATCAGCCATGGGATCCGGATGCTGGCCACCGTCATGCGCTCATCGCTCTTCATCATCGAGGCCCACATCGCGCGCATCATCCCCGGATTCTGCCCAAGGATTAGCGCACGCGCCTGCTCAACGGGCTTGCCATCTTCGGGGGCTGCTTCGCTGAACATCCCGCGGACAATTGCGTTCGCACGCTTGTTCCAGTCGGTCTTGTGGTTCGGATCGGCCGCATCGCGACGGGTCTCTCGCAGCAGGCCATAGGACCACTCTGGTCCGTTCGCGATCTTTGGCGACATATCGACAGTCACTAGGCCACCGACATTCCCGTCGCCGTATCGGGCAAGGTAGCGCCACGCGATCAGCGCCCCCATTGACCACCCCACGAGGATGACATCCTCGAGATTGGCCGCCTGAATGACTCTGTGAAGTGCCTCGGCGCTGCGCGGGATGTTGGGCGGGAGGTGCCTGCTCTGACCGTGTCCGGGTAAATCCGGCGCAATACAGCGGAACTGCGGGGCGAGCCGGTCCATCTGACCGGAAAAGACCGACCCGTCCATGGTCCAGCCATGCAGGAAAATAATTGGCCTGCCAGTGCCTTTATCTCTGAAGAACGGAAGGTCCACGGGGCGAAATACCGAATTTTATGCAATAAACTTTTGGTATATTTAGCAACCTCAGGCCGAGGTACCAGTGCCGACAGCGCTGAATATCGAATTTTCAGACCATATCCTTAACGGCATATCCCAAATAGGCCAAACGCAACAAAGCGCGACGGTTACGCTCTAACGGGAAACGGCGCGGCGGATAGGTCACGAATTTGGGCAGGTCGAAACCTGCTTCCCCGTTGATACGCTTGGCAATCTGTACACCTGCGTAGCTGCCCATTGCGACGCCGTTTCCATGCCAGCCCATCGCGGCATAGACACCGGGCATTTCGGGAACGTCACCGACAAAAGGCACGAGCGCCGGCATCAGGCAAACAAAGCCAGACCACATATGAGTCGCCTCGACCGACCGCCATGCGGGGAACATCCGTTCGAAATGCTGGCGCAACTGGCGACGGGTCGCGGCCTCGGCCCGCGGAGAAGACGAAAGCCCCCCACGCATCCCGAACAGGAAACGACCGTTGGGCATCAAGCGGAAGTAATGCAGCAGTGTCCGCGTGTCATAGGCCATCAGGTCACTGGTCCAGCCCTGCGCCGCCGTTTCCTCTGGCGTCAGAGGGCGCGTGACCATTACCGAGGACTGCGCGGGCAGATATCGGGCCCGCAGCCACTCTGGCAGGTCATCGCTGCTGTAACCGTTCGACGCGATCAGAACCGCATCAGCCTCGACCCAGCCCTCGGGCGTGTTGGCGTGCCAACGGTGTTTACCCTTGGTCAGCTGGGTCACAGGGGACTGCCCGTATATGCTCACGCCAAGCGCCTCTGCCCGCCGCGCAATCCCGTCCACATAGCGGCGCGGGTTCAGACCGAAACCGAACTTGGTGTGGACGCCCCCATGAAACCCTTTGCCTGCGATGCCCATGGCCCGCAACTCTTCGGGCCCAAGGGTCTGATCTCCCTGTGCAGTCAGTCGCGACATGGCTCTGGCGGAATGGGCCAGAACGATCTCACCGTCAGAATGCCGCTCAACGTCCAGCCCCAGATCGATGATCCGCCGGTCCACCAGATCAATCGCCGCGACCTGGGCACTATTCCAGTCACGCAGCGCCTGATCGCCGTAGCTACGGGCAATCGCTTTGTCTTCGGCTTTGGCGCCGCCCATGCAGCAGAACCCACCGTTCCGACCAGAGGCACCCCATCCGGGCCACTCCGCATCCAGAACGATGACAGAAGCGCCCCCTTGGGCCAGCTCGATCGCTGCGTTCAGACCGACAAAGCCCGCACCGATGATCACCACATCCGCTTGATGGGCCCCCTGCAACACGGGCCAAGTGCGCTGGGACACCGTCGTGTCCCAGTAGCACCCGTTCCGCACGGCGTCGGTATAGGCATAGTCCTCGAAAATGCGCTGCATTCAGGTCCGCTCTGCGGCGCGGGCGTCTGCTTCGGCGCGGGCAATGTTGCGTTTGCTAATGATCGACGTGGTGATCACCCCGACGGTCACAATCCCGATCATGATGGTCGACAGCGCATTGATCTCGGGGCTGACCCCCAGACGCACCGAACTGAAGATCTTGATCGGTAGGGTCGTGGCCGACGGACCCGCGGTAAAGCTGGCGATCACAAGATCGTCCAGCGACAGGGTAAACGCCAGCAGCCATCCCGAAATAACCGCTGGCATGATGATCGGCAGGGTTACTAGGCGGAACGCCTGAAGCGGGGTACAGCCCAAATCCAGCGCGGCCTCTTCGAGCGATTTATCAAAGCTGACAAGGCGCGAGCTGACCACGACGCTGACGTAGCACATGCTGAACGTCGTATGGGCAAGGACGATGGTTAGCACACCGCGGTCCAGACCGATGCCGATGAACAAGAGCAGCAGCGACAGGCCGGTGATGACTTCGGGCATCACCAGCGGGGCGTAAATCATGCCCGAAAACAACGTCCGGCCAAAGAACCGCCCGCCGCGCACCATCACGTGTGCCGCCATGGTTCCCAGCACCGTCGCGATGGTCGAGCTAATCACCGCCACACGCAGAGTCACCCACGCAGCATCGAGGAAAGCCTCGTTCTGCATCAGCTCGCCGTACCACTTGGTCGAGAAGCCAGCCCAAACCGTCACCAGTTTGGATTCGTTGAACGAATAAATCACGAGGATCAGCATCGGCAGATAGAGGAACGCGAACCCCAGCGTCAGAGAGGTCAGGTTGAACCAGCTAAAACGTCTCATCCGTCTGCCTCCCGCTGTTTTTGTTCGTTGCGTTGGAACAGGATGATCGGGATCACAAGGATCGCCAGCAGGATCACCGCCACCGCCGAGGCCACGGGCCAATCGCGGTTGTTAAAGAACTCTTCCCACAGAACCTTGCCTATCATCAGCGTGTCCGATCCGCCCAAGAGTGACGGGATCACGAATTCACCGATCGACGGGATAAAGACCAGAAAACAGCCTGCAATGATGCCGGATTTCGACAGCGGAAATGTCACCAGCCAGAACGCCTGAAGGCGCGAGCAGCCAAGGTCCTCGGCCGCTTCGAGCAGGCTGTCATCCATCTTTTCCAGCGCGGAATAGATCGGCAGGATCATGAACGGCAGGTAGGTGTAGACGATCCCGATATAGACGGCGGTCGTGGTGTTCATAATCACCAGCGGTTCAGAGATGAAGCCGGTCCACAGCAGGAACTGGTTCAGGAAGCCTTCGTTCGACAGGATGCCCATCCACGAATAGACGCGGATCAGAAAGCTGGTCCAGAACGGCAGGATCACCAGCATCATCAGGGTCGGGCGCCATTCGGACGGCGCGCGGGCCATGCCGTAGGCCATCGGGTAGCCGACGCACAGGGTCAGCAAGGTCGCGACAACGGCGATCTTCAGGCTGCTCAGGTAGGCTTTCCAGTAGAGGTCATCCTCGGTCAGGAAGACGAAGTTCTCGAAATCAAGCTGGCTGAAGAAATCCTTGAGCCCCTCCCATCCCGCGCTGGGGTCAAGTTGCGGCATGTAGGGCGGGATCGACAGGTTCAGGTCCGACAGCGAAATCTTCAGCACGATCAGAAAGGGGACGAGGAACAGTCCCAAGAGCCAAAGATACGGCAGCGCTATGGCGAGGTAGCGGCGCATGGATTAACCCTCCAGCACCGAGCCGCCGGTCTGCGTCCAGCTGACCCAGACCTCGTCTTCCCAAGTGTAGGGACGGCGGCTGATACGGCGCGTGTTCGCCATCTGCGACTTGATCACTTGGCCGGTCGGCAGTTGCACGTGATAGGTCGAGAGGTTCCCCAGATAGGCGATATCGAGGATCTTGCCCTTGGCCGCGTTCACGGCATCGGCAGGACGGTCAGGGCTGATCGTCACCTTTTCGGGGCGGATCGCGTAGTAGACCTTTTGCCCCGCAGTGATAGGACGCTGGGTCTGCGCGGTGATCGCTTGCTGCCCCTCGGCCCATTCAATCTGAACGGTTTCATCAATTGCGGCGGACGAGCGGCCCTCGATCAGGTTCACGTCACCGATAAAGTCCGCAACATAGGCGTTGTCGGGGAATTCGTAGATGCGGTCCGGGGTCGAGACCTGCATCACCTTGCCCTCATCCATAACGGCGATACGGCTGGCGACGGTCATCGCTTCTTCTTGATCGTGGGTCACGATCACAAAGGTCGTGCCGGTCTTTTCCTGAATATCCATCAACTCGAACTGCGTGTCTTCGCGCAGTTTGGCGTCGAGCGCGCCAAGCGGTTCGTCCAGCAGCAGCAGCTTGGGCTCTTTGGCCAAGGAGCGGGCCAAGGCTACGCGCTGGCGCTGACCGCCAGAAATCTGGTGGGGTTTGCGCTTCGCAAACTTCTGCAGGCGAACCATCCGCAGCATCTCTTCGACGCGGTGGTGGATCTCGTCCTTGGGCTTGCCGTCACGGCGCAGGCCGAACGCGATGTTTTCATAGACCGACAGATGCGGGAACAGCGCGTAGCTCTGGAACATCATGTTCACGGGACGCTGATTCGGGGCGATCGGCCCCATGTCCTGCCCGCCGACGTATATCTTGCCTTCGGTCGGGGTTTCGAACCCTGCCAGCATCCGCATCATCGTGGTCTTGCCGCAGCCCGACGGACCCAAGAGTGCAAAGAATTCCCGCTCGTAGATATCCAGCGTCAGGTTGTCGATCGCGGTGAAATCTCCGAATCGTTTGGTGACATTTTCAAACCGGATCAGCGGCTTGGCATCGGGATCATCCCAAGGGGAGAAAATCGGAGCACCGTTGGCGGGCATGAATAACCTCGGCGAATGGTCGAAAACAAAAAGGGGGCACGCAAGGAACCCTGCGCGCCCGTTAGATCGGTCTTAGTTACCCGATTTGACCTTGGTCCACATGCGGGTCACGGTCCGCTGCAGCTTGGGATCATAGGGCGAGAAGGTGTAGAGGTTCTCTAGCGTCGCCTCGTCCGGATAGATCGCGGTGTCGCCGATCACGTCCTCGACCAGAAACTCCTGCGAGGCCTTGTTGCCGTTCGCATAGTAAACGTAGTTCGAGGCCGCCGCCATGTTCTGCGCGTCCATGATGAAGTTCAGGAAGGTATGCGCACCTTCAGGGTTCGGCGCGTCCACGGGGATCGCCATCTGGTCGAACCACATCAGAGCACCCTCTTTGGGCGCGTGGTAGGCAACGTCTACGCCATTATCGGCTTCGGCGGCACGGTCACGGGCCTGAAGGATGTCACCCGACCAGCCAAAGGCCACGCAGATATCGCCGTTCGCCAGCGCGTTGATGTATTCCGACGAATCGAATTTCTGGATGTAGGGGCGCACGGCCATCAGCAGATCTTCGGCTTTGGCCACAACGTCTGCGTCCTTGCTGTCGGGATCTTCGCCCAGATATTTCAGCGCAGCGGGAATCACTTCGGTCGGTGCGTCCAGGAAGAAGACGCCGCAAGACGCCAGCTTTTCCATGTTTGCAGGTTCAAAGATCAGCGCGAGGCTGTCGATGGGCGCGTCCGCACCCAGGGCTTCGGCAACTTTGCCGGTGTTCACACCGATACCGGTGGTCCCCCACATGTAGTTGATCGAATATTCGTTGCCGGGGTCATACTGCGCGGTGCGATCAGAGATGGTCGCCCACATGTTGTCCATGTTGGACAGCTTGGACTTGTCCAGCTTCTGGAAGGCTCCGGCCATGATCTGACGCTGCAAGAAGCTGCCGGTCGGAACCACGACGTCATAGCCCGAACCACCGGCCAGCATCTTGGTTTCCAGAACTTCGTTGCTGTCGAACACGTCGTAAACCAGCTCGAGACCGGTCTCTTCTTCGAACTTGGTCAGCAGTTCTTCGTCGATATAGTCAGACCAGTTATAGACGCGGACTTCTTCGGCCATGGCCGAAGCTGCGGTGATCGCAAGCACTGCGGTGGTGGTCGCAAGTTTGATTGTCATGGTACTCTCCTGTTGGGCATCTGACGCTTTTCGCGCCTTGTAGAGAATTTGATCAAGTTTTACCCCATGTGGCAACGTTTCATTATTCCCACATCTCCAGTAAACTCATAAGGCTGGTTATGACGCAAGCGGCACAACACAATTTGGAAGGTGATTAAGAATTGAGCAGCCCTGACCTCCCGAGCGCCACCACTCCCTCTTTGCCTGCACACGAGATCGCCTATCGGTCATTACGCGAAAAGGTCCTGTTCGGAGAACTTGCACCGGGGCAGCCCGTTACAATTCTAGGCCTGACAGAGCAGTTGGGGGCCGGCATGACCCCCGTCCGCGAGGCGATCCGCCGCCTGATCGCCGAAGGCGCGCTGGACCTGCAGGGCAACCGCCGCGTGTGCGTCCCCCGATTGACCCGCGAATCTGTCGATGAGCTGGTTTTTGCACGACTCGCCCTCGAACCGCGCCTTGCAGAGCTGGCATGTGAACGCGCCAGCAATTCGGCGCGTGACGGTCTATCCGCCATCGACAAGCAACTGGATTCGGCAATGCAACAAGGGGATATCTCGGGCTACTTGCGTGGAAACTATCAGTTTCACCACCGGCTCTATGACATCGCCAATGCGCCTATCCTTTCGTCTATGGCTGATAGTATGTGGTTACGATTCGGACCATCTCTGCGCGTGGTGTGCGGGCGATATGGCACCGTCAACCTGCCGGACAATCACAAGATTTTGCTGACTGCTATGGAAGCAGGCGACACCACTGCCGCGGCCCAAGCGATGCGCGACGACATCGAGCAAGGCATGAATCAGCTCGCAGAGAGCCTCGGGTCTTCTGATTCGATTTGACAGTAGATAATTTGATCATATCCTCAGGCTAACAGCGGCGCTCCGGCGCCCGTCTCCCCTCTTTGCAAGGACGAGGATCGCTATGGTCGAGATTTCCAACCACATGCCCACAGCCGAACTGCAGGCTCTGGACGCAGCCCACCACATGCACCCTTTTTCGACCCAGTCTGGGTTCGAAAAGAAAGGCGCGCGGGTCATCACCCGTGCCAAGGGTACGCGTCTTTGGGACTCCGAAGGCGAGGAAATCCTGGACGCAATGGCGGGTCTTTGGTGCGTCAACATCGGCTATGGCCGTGACGAACTGGCCGAAGCCGCCTACCGCCAGATGAAGGAACTGCCCTATTACAACACCTTCTTCCAGACGACCCACGTACCGGTCATCGCCCTGTCCCAGCGTCTGGCAGAACTGGCCCCCGGTGATCTGAACCACGTGTTCTATGCAGGCTCGGGTTCCGAGGCGAACGACACCAACCTGCGCATGGTCCGCTTTTATTGGGCGCAAAAAGGCAAACCCGACAAGAACATCATCATCAGCCGCAAGAACGGCTACCACGGCTCGACCCTTGGGGCGATGTCGCTGGGTGGCATGAGCGGGATGCACGCCCAAGGCGGCGTTGTGCAGAACGTTCACCACATCGACCAGCCCAACTGGTGGTCCGAAGGTGGCGACATGTCCCCCGAGGAATTCGGTCTGGAACGTGCTCAGCAGCTGGAAAAGGCCATTCTGGAACTGGGTGAAGACCGCGTCGCGGCCTTTATCGCAGAGCCTATTCAGGGTGCAGGCGGGGTGATCGTGCCCCCCTCGACCTACTGGCCCGAGATCAAGCGCATTTGCGACAAATACGAAATCCTGCTGATCGCGGACGAAGTGATCTGTGGCTTTGGCCGCACCGGCAACTGGTTCGGCAGTGAAACCGTCGGCATCCAGCCCCACATCATGACCATCGCCAAGGGCCTATCCTCGGGCTACGCGCCCATCGGTGGCTCGATCGTCTGTGACGAAGTCGCCGAGGTCGTTGGCCGCGACGAATTCAACCACGGCTACACCTACGCGGGCCATCCGGTCAGTTGTGCGGTTGCTTTGGAAAACCTGCGCATTCTGGACGAAGAAGGCATCGTCACCCGCGCCCGCGAAGAAATCGCGCCCTACCTCAAAGAAAAGTTCGAGGGCCTGACCGCACACCCCATGGTGGGCGAGGCCAAGATCGTCGGCCTCATGGGCTCTATCGCGCTGACCCCACACAAGGAAAGCCGCGCGGCCTTTGCCTCGGACGCCGGCACTGTGGGCTACATGGTCCGCGAACGCTGCTTTGCGAACAACCTGATCATGCGCCATGTGGGCGACCGGATGATCATCTCTCCGCCGCTGGTCATCAGCAAAGAGGACGTGGATCTGCTGATCTCGCGCGCATGGCAATCGCTGGACGAGGCCATGGTGCAGGTCAAAGCAGAAGGCCTGTTCAAACCCGCCTAAGACATTGAAACGCTGGCCCCTTTGCAGAGGCCAGCGTTTTTCATTCTGCCGCATCAAGCCCCAAGAATCCGCCCGACTGCCGCGCCCATAGCCGCGCATAGGCCCCGTTTCGGGCCAAGAGTTCAGAGTGGGTGCCTGCCTCGATCACCTTGCCGTCATCCATGACAATGATCCGGTCCATCCGCGCGATGGTCGACAGACGGTGCGCAATCGCCAGAACGGTCTTACCCTCCATCGCGTGATCAAGGGCTGTCTGGATCGCGGCCTCGACTTCGCTGTCCAGAGCACTGGTGGCTTCATCGAGGATGAGGATCGGCGCGTCTTTCAGGATGGCCCGCGCCAGAGCAATCCGCTGCCGCTGCCCCCCTGACAGTTTCACCCCACGCTCGCCAAGATAGGCGTCATAAGCTTTGCGCCCCGCGAAATCCTGCAAATGCTGGATGAACCCGTCCGCCTCTGCGGCTTCGGCGGCCAGCTTCATCTCGGCGTCAGTGGCGTCGGGGCGGCCGTATTTGATGTTCTCGCGGGCGGACCGGTTGAACATCGCCGTGTCCTGCGTGACCATCCCGATCTGACTGCGCAGGCTCCGCTGCGTGACGTGCGAGATGTCCTGACCGTCGATCAGAATGCGCCCGCCTTCGGGCTGGTAGAGCCGCAACAGCAGCGAAACCAGCGTGGATTTCCCTGCGCCAGAGGCGCCAACAACACCGATCTTTTCCCCCGCCTGAATGGTCAGATCGACACCCTGAACGCCGCCGGTCTTGCGTCCATAAGCGTATTTCAGACCTTCGACCCTGATTTCGCCGCCCGTCACGGTCAAATCCTGCGCGTCAGGTCCATCCTCGATCCGGCGGTGCGGGGTCAGAGTTCGAATGCCGTCCTCGACCTCGCCAATGTTGCCGTACATGCCCATAAGGGTGAAGCTGACCCACCCCGTCATCTGCGCGATCCGGATCGAGATCGCCCCCGCAGCCGCAATATCCCCCGCCGTGGCCTGCCCCGAGCGCATCAGGAACAGCGACGCCCCGATCAGCAGCACTGGCAACACGCCAGCCCAAGACATCAAAACCAACCGGAACTGCGCCGACAGGTAGCCCATGTTCAGGGCCTTGCCGCGAAAGACTTCCATCGCGGACAGAGCCGCGCGGTCTTCGTGCTGGTCGTGGGCGAACAGCTTCACGGTTTTAACGTTTGTGATCGTATCGACCACCTGCCCCGTGACCATCGCGCGCGCGTTGGCGCGATCTTTGGACATGGCCCGAACCTTGGGGATGAAATACCGGATCAAGGCAAAATACCCCACCAGCCAGACGGTCAGCAGGCTCGCCACACGCCAGTCGATTGCCCCCAGTAGAACGACGGACCCGAACAGCGACGCCAAGGCAAACGCGACCACGTTGATGAATTCCGAAACGACTTCGGTGGTCGCACGGGCGGTCTGCATTTGCTTTTGCGCCAAACGCCCCGCGAAATCGTCGTCAAAGAACGACACCTCCTGCCCCAGCACCCAACGGTTCAGGCGCGACAGGACCAGCGGCATGACACTTGGCTGGATAACGATGCTGTTCGCCGCCGCCGACAAGCCGAACGTTATGGGCCGGATCGCCAGAAAGAACAGGAGCGCCCCAAGGATCAACGCGACATTCCCCGGCTGGAAGATATCGCCAGAGGCCGCCGCCGCATCCACCAGAATACCCAGAACCAAGGCCGATCCCGCCTCTGTCGCGCCCGCCAGAGCGGACAGGGCGAACGCCCCGATCACCGCCGTCCATGCCCCCGACATGGACCAGCGCATGAACGCCCAAAGCGTCCGCGGCGGTGGTCCCTCTGCGGGTTTAAATGAGTCGATCCACTGGGATAACTTCAGCATTCACTATCCTTTGTCGCCGGATCGCTGGCTAAGAACCCGCCCGATTGGCGCGCCCATAGGCTGGCATAGAGCCCGCCTTGCGCCAGTAGCGCCTCGTGCGAGCCTTGTTCATGGATACGCCCCTGATCCAGAACAATAATCCGGTCCATTTGCGCAATTGTCGAAAGCCGATGGGCGATCGCGATCACCGTCTTGCCATCCATCAGCTGGTACAGCGTGCTCTGGATGGCGGCTTCGACCTCACTATCTAGGGCGCTTGTGGCTTCGTCCAGCACGAGGATCGGTGCATCCTTCAAGATGACGCGAGCCAGCGTAATCCGTTGGCGCTGCCCGCCCGACAGTTTTACCCCGCGCTCGCCCACTTGGGCGTCGTAGCCTGTGCGCCCTTCGGCATCCTGAAGGCCAAGGATAAAGTCATGGGCCTCTGCCCTTTGTGCGGCCTGTATCATCTGTTCTTCGGTGGCGTCGGGACGCCCGTACAGGATGTTGTCGCGCACGGATCGGTGCATCAGGCTGCTGTCCTGCGTGACCATCCCGATCTGACGGCGCAAACTGTCCTGCGTGACCTGCGCGATGTCCTGACCGTCGATCAGAATGCGGCCCCCTTCGATGTCGTAGAACCGCAGGAGCAGCTTGATCAGGGTCGATTTCCCCGCACCAGAGCGCCCGACGATCCCGACCTTTTCCCCCGCTTCGATCTGTAGGGACACATGGTCGAGGCCGCCCTGCCCTTTGCCGTAGTGATGGCTCAGGGATTGAACCTCGATCCGGCCATCGCTGAGGCGCAGTTCCGTCGCGCCCTTCGCATCACGCAAGGCCAAGGGCTGCGCGATGGTCTCCAGCCCTTCGTCAACCACGCCGAGCTGCTGGAAGAAGCTGCTGATCGCCCACATGATCCAGCCCGTCATCGCATTCAGGCGCAGGGTTAACGCCGTCGCCGCTGCGACAATCCCGACCGAAGCCGACCCCACCGTCCACAGATACAACGCCCATCCGACCACCCCTACGATCAGCAGGCCGTTCAGGGTCATCAACAGCAGATCCATGATCGTATAGAGACGCATTTCCTTGAAAAACGCCTGCCGTCCCTCTTCGATCACCTCTTTGGCGTAGTCGAGTTCCTGATCCTGATGGGCAAAGAGCTTGACCGACTGGATGTTGGTGTAGGTGTCCACCACGCGGCCGGAAATCTGGGTACGCATGTCGGCAGAGTACTTGGACGCAGGCGCAACCCGCCGCATCACCCAGCGCACCAACAGCAAAAACAGCCCTACCCAAGCCAGGAGCGGCAGCACCAAACGCCCGTCGCTATCGGCCAAAAGGATCGCTGCACCCACAACATATGCCAATGCAAAGGCGATGGCATCAAATATCTGGAACACAGCCTCGCCCGCTGCGGGGGGTGCCTGCATGATCCGGCCCGCAATCCGGCCCGCGAAATCATTCTCGAACCAACCGACCGACTGGCGCAAAACGTGCTTGTGCGCCCGCCAGCGGAAAGCGGTGCCAAAGTTCGGCAGGATCGCGTTGTTCAGCAGGGCGACGTCCAGAAACTGGAACACGGGCCGCAAGATCAGGATAAACGCGGCGACCGCCAAAACCTGCAGCCCTTGGGTTTGCCAGAACGTGGCCGGATCGCCGGACAAAGCGTCCACCAGATGACCCATGTAGTAGATCAGCCAGACCTCGACGCCCGCAACGATGATTGCCGTCAGGGCCGCCCAAGCGAATACCGTGCGGAACGGGCCAGACAGCCACCACAGATAGTCCCGCACCCGCCGCGGGGGCTGGTCAGGCTCTGTATAAGGAGCATAGGGATCAACGAGTTTTTCGAAAAACCGCATCATTGGGTCACCGCCTAGCTAATATGCGAGGATGTAGCGCCCAAAGTTAATGATTAAATGTCGGTTATTCGGGGCTGTTCAAAAGGTCTTCGCGTGTGGGGGAAAACTGAGCCTCTATCCAGCGTTTTTCAAGTTGCTTCAGGCGCAGACCCAATTGTGCACCCTGATAGGTTGGCATCAGATCAGCTGCTTTGACAGGGAATTTGGCCGCTGCGCCCTTGGCCACCGCCGGACCATCCATCATCGGAACACCCATCAATGCGGCCCGCAGAACCATTGCCCGCAACCCTTGCTCTGCACCCAACCGGTAGCCAACCTCGTGGGCGGGGGCGCCTTCGGTCGCCGCTTCGCGTAGTTCAGTCAGAGTTCGCGCTTCGGCTTTGGACAAGCGCAGGCGCGTCGGTGCATCGCAGTCCCCCAAGGACGCCAACCGCAGCATCGGATCGGGGGCCAGCCCCGCCTCTGCCTCCAGGTGCACCAGCGGGCCCAGCGCAGTCGCATCCGCCCCCTGCAGAACCTGTAGCAAGACCCCTGATTGCGCCATCGCTGCGACAGAGCGCGCTGGTTCCGGCGCGGACAACAGTTTGCGCATCTCGGCCCCCAGCCGTTCTGCCGCCAGTGTGGAAATGCCCTCGGACAGCTCTGCACAGGCCGAGAGCCCGTCCGCATCAATCCCCAGATCAGGATCGCCATACCACGCAGAGAAACGGAAGAACCGCAGGATACGCAGGTAGTCTTCCTTGATGCGCTGGTGGGGCTCTCCGATAAAACGCACGTGGCGGGCCTCTAGGTCCGGCAAACCGCCCAGAGGGTCAGCGACCACCCCGTCGCGATCCGCATAGAGCGCATTCATGGTGAAATCGCGCCGCGCCGCGTCGTCATCCATCGTATCGGCAAAGGCCACGACCGCATGACGGCCAAAAGTTTCGACATCACGGCGGAAGGTCGTGACTTCGTGCCCGATCCCACCAGAGACGACAGTGATCGTGCCGTGGTCGATCCCTGTGGGCACGGGCTTCAACCCTGCCTTTTCGGCCAAATCCATGACGGTTTCAGGCCGCGCATCCGTACAAATGTCGATGTCGTCCACGGGCGCACCGATCAAGGCATTGCGGACACAGCCCCCAACGAACCACGCTTGATACCCCGCCTCGACCAGCATCGCGCAAACAGCTTGGGTGGCGGGGCGCTCTAGCCAATCGCCCGAAAGTTTCATGTGAAACGCTCCGCAAGGCCGCGCAGCACGCGCGCCGTCGCGCCCCAGATGTAATAGGGACCATAGGGCACCGCGAAATAATAGCGTCTGGACCCGCGCCAACGTCGCCCCTGAACCATGAAATTGGCAGGGTTCTGCACATGAGAGGCCGGCACGTGGAAGACTTCGGCGACCTCTCCGGCCTCGGGGACAGGAGTGAACCCTTGGCGCAGCAGACCCACAATCGGCGTCATCGCAAACCCTGTGACCGTCTCGTGCGCGGGCAAAGCGCCCAGAACATCGACTGTTTCGGCGGGCAATCCGATCTCTTCTTGGGCCTCGCGCAGCGCGGTTGCGACCAGATCAGGATCGGTGTCGTCTTTCTTGCCACCGGGGGCCGCGATCTGTCCGGGATGGTGTTTCAATGCGGATGACCGTTTCGTCAGCCACAAACGCCCGCCATCCGGTGTCGCTTCGAAGGCCAACAGAACAGCGGCAGGGCGCAGTTTCCGGCCTTCGGGCAACACGACCTCGGGATTGAGGTCGAAATCAGAGGACGGCGCGGCCTCTTTGGCCAGCGCCGCCAACAGGGTTTCTCTCAGCTCAGCCCTGCTGCTCATCCGAGCCGCCTTAGGGCTTTGCCGCGTCAAAGCCGACAGTCTCGGGGTCCAGATCGTAGTGCGCGCCGCAGAACTGGCAGTCCGCAGTGATCCGGCCGTCATCAGTCAGCATGTGGGTCAGATCCTTGGCCGAGTAGATCGACAGGGTCTGGCGCACACGATCTTCGGAGCAGGTGCAGCCGAATTTCACGACCTGAGCATCGTACACACGCGGCTGTTCCTCGTGGAACAGGCGGATCAGCAGATCGGTGGGCGAAACGGTGGGGCCGATCAGCTCCATCTCCTCGACACTGTCGAGCAAGATGTTCGCGCGGTTCCAGTTCTCTTCGTCTTCGCCATAAAGCAGGTCATTGGCCGTCAGCGTGCCGCCCTCGCCCGAGCCGCCTTCGCCAGTGGCAAAGGGCGACGCCTTGGGCATGTGCTGCAGCATCACGCCACCTGCACGCCAGTACTCACCGCGACCACCGGGCTCGACCGAACGACCAAAGTTGATCGAGAAGCGGGTCGGCAGCTGCTCGGACTGCGCAAAGTACCCCTCGGCTGCCGCTGACAGCGAGGTCGTGTTCAGAGGCGCGATGCCCTGATAGGGCTGCATGTCGGGGCCTTGGTCGATCAACACGGCAAAGTACCCCTGACCGATGTGGTCAATCGGAGCTTTGCTGTTGTCGATCTGGTCCTCGTCATAGCTGGCATAGGCACGAATGCGGGCAGGCTCGCCCTCAGCGGTCGGGCCATAGTAGTCTGTGGCAATCATGCGCACGGGGCCCTTGGACTGGACCTGCAAAGACAGCTTCCACCGCAACTTGATGGTCTGACCGATTAGGGCGGTCAGGCACGCCATCTCTGCCACCAGGGCTTCGACCACGGGAGGGTAGTTGTGCTGTTTCAGAATGCCATCAAGAACGCCGTCCAAACGGGCCACACGGCCACGCACATCAGCGTTGTCCAACTGGAACGGCAATACCGTGTCGTCCCATGCGATTTTGTTTGCAATCATTTCGGGGTATCCTTACGCGCTTGGGGGATGGCATACCGCGCCCATATAAGGGCTACAAGCGTCTGTCCAAGGGGG
>CAXQKF010000047.1:0-14248 GCA_964224285.1 Donghicola sp.
TCGCCCACTCCGGTTCTCGGCGTATATAAGAAGCACATTCGAACCCTGCAAGCGTTGCGCAAGCGCTTTGTGTGACAAATTTGCCTCAACAGAATAAGGCGGCTGAAAGAATGGCAATTTCGCAGGATCTGGAATTGAACGGCGTGCGGATTATCCAAGGCGCGTTGGACCCCGAAGCGCAGGCGCGCCTGCTCGAAGATATTCGGTGCATTCTACGCGCAGCGCCGTTGTTCCAGCCGGTGACTCCGACGGGGCGACCGCTTTCGGTTAGAATGAGTGCGGCGGGTGAGTTCGGCTGGGTGTCCGATCGCAAGGGCTACCGCTACGAGCCCATCCACCCTGCGGGAAACCCTTGGCCGCCCATCCCGCCTTCGCTCTTTCTGCTTTGGGAGAAATACTCAAATTCCGCCTGTAAACCAGAGTGTTGTCTGGTGAACTGGTACGCGCCCGATGCCAAAATGGGCCTGCATCAGGATAACGACGAAGCGGACCTGACACAGCCGGTCCTTTCGATCTCTTTGGGGGACGAGGCGCGCTTTCGGGTGGGCGGGCAAAACCGCAGCGATCCAACCCGTTCGGTCTGGCTCAAGTCCGGTGATATTGCGGTGCTTCAGGGCGCTGCACGGCTCGCTTTTCACGGGATCGATAAACTTCGCCCCAACTCAAGCCGCCTCATGCCGAACGGAGGGCGCGTGAACCTCACATTGCGGGTGGTGACCTAGCGCCGTGCGCTCCAGCTAGCAGAGGCATGTTTGCGTGTGAAAAATTCGCCCATCAACCCGATCACCAAAAGGACCATCCCCACAACGATGGGGTAAAGGATCGAGGTGTTGTGCGGATTGTAGTTGATGAAAACGAATCCGCGTGCCTGATCAATGGCGTGGAACAGCGGATTCCAGTCGAACATATTCAACATGAATGGCGGGAGAGAGTTCGCGACGAACATCTTGCCGGACGCGATCATGTTCGCGCGTTGGTAAATCTGGGTCAGGATGCTGGCAACTTGCGGCGCCCACGGCTTGAGTGCGACAAAACACATGCCCACCGCAGCCCCGGTAAAGAATGCCACCAGCAGCATGGCCATAGCTCCGACGGGATCGAAAATCTCGATCGGGGTGATGATGACGTGGTACAGGAACAGCACCGTCACCAGCGAGATCACCTGAATATAAAGCGCCCCGAGAAGCGACGCGATGATCGAGATAATCGTCGTCATCGGTGCGTGCTTCATCATCGGAGAGGCCGGCCCTTCGGAGCCGGTCACGGCACTCACGGCCTTGATGTGGCACATGAACAGGAAAATGCCTGACATCATGTACAGCAGGAAATCCCCGCGAATGGCCGACTGCCGAATCCCCAGAATGACAAAGAACAGGTAGAACGACGCCACCATGACCACCAGCTGCAACATGTTGATCAGAATGGCAAAGAGCGCGTTGCTGTGGGATTTGCGCACGTCGCGAACGGCGGTGTGATAGATCACCTCCGCCATGGAGAGGGCTTTGCGCCAGGAGCTTGGTTGTCTTTGCGTGTGCCCGATCATGCCGCGTTCTTTCAAATGATGCGCGTAGGAATAGCAGGGAATTCTTGATGCTCCCTTTCCATGCAGGATAAGAGAATGCCAATGATTGAACAACTCCGCCATGTGGTTAAAGGAAATATCTCTATGGATTACGCACAATTGACTTCTGTAATGCGCAAGCTGGCTTTGGAAGCTGGCGACAAAATCATGGAGATCTACAACTCTGACGACTTCGACGTGAAGTCCAAGAGCGACGAAAGCCCTGTAACTGCAGCTGACGAAGCGGCGGATGCTCTGATCTCGGCTGGCCTGCGCGCGGAATTTCCCGATGTCGCTCTGGTCACCGAAGAGCAGTCGGACAGCCACAATCTGGACGTGGACACTTTCCTGATCGTTGATCCGCTGGATGGGACCAAAGAATTCATCAACCGCCGTGGCGATTTCACTGTGAACATCGCTCTGGTGGAGAATGGCGTTCCGACCCGCGGTGTTGTCTATGCACCTGCCCGTGACCGCATGTTCTTTACCTTGGCCGATGGCGCCACGGTCGAGGAAATGGGCCCCTTTGACAAAGAGACCGTTGGCGAAACCAAGCCGCTGTCGGTGGCGCAGTCCGACAATAGCGCCCTGATGGTCGTTGCCTCCAAGTCGCACCGCGATCAGGCAACCGATGACTACATCAACAAATATAGCGTCAAAGATTCCAAGAGCGCAGGCAGCTCTCTGAAGTTCTGTCTGGTGGCAACCGGCGAAGCGGATCTGTACCCCCGCCTTGGCCGCACGATGGAGTGGGACACCGCTGCCGGTCAGGCCGTTCTGCACGGCGCTGGCGGCAAAGTCGTTGCTTTCGACACCCATGAACCCCTGCAGTACGGCAAAGAAGGGTTCGCAAACCCGTTCTTCATCGCCTACGCGCCGGCGGTTGAACTGAAAGCCTGAGGTCTTGCTGCCTTCGGCCAGCGTTGTTGTTGTCAGTCAGGGCCGTGAGGCCCTGCTGGCCCGTTGCCTGAAGGCGCTATCTCAACAGCAAAAGGTCGTCATGGAGGTCGTCGTCGTCACGAGCGACAGCGCCATCCAGCACCTGACTGAGTTGGGGTGGGCAGATAAGGTCAAACTTATCCGCATGAACGAAGAGAATATCGCGGTTGCCCGAAATCGCGGTATTGATGCTGCCGCCGGAGAGATCGTCGCCTTTGTCGATGACGATGCCGTGCCGGAGCCCGCGTGGCTCTATCTGCTCTTGCAAGCCTTCGAGCAGGCAGATGTTGCAGCGGCCACGGGGTTCACGCTGGGGCGCAACGGGATTGCCTATCAATGGAAGGCCGAGACAATCGACGCAGCCGGCGTGAGCCGCCCGCTGCCGGTGCCTCCGGATCGGATTTCGGTATTCCTGTCGCGCTCCGACAAGGCGATCAAGCTGATCGGAACCAATATGGCATTCCGGCGTTCGGTCCTTGTTGAACACAGCGGGTTTGATCCACGGTTCCGGTTCTATTTGGATGACAGCGATCTCAGCATGCGTCTCGCTCAGGCTGGCGCCAGGGTGGCGATCGTCCCGATGGCGCGGGTTCACCACGCCTATGCCCAGAGCGGTCGTCGCTCTGCCACCCGTGTGCCAAAGACGCTCTACGAGATTGGGGGGAGCCAGTCGGTCTTTCTTAGCCTGTTTTCGCGCCCCGAAGATATTCTCAAATCGGAACAGAATTTTCGCCAGAATCAGAGGAAGCGGCTGCTGCGTCATATGCAGTCGGGGGCCCTTGGCCCCGAGGAGTTCGGCTTTCTGATGGTCACTCTGGTTGACGGGTTGTTGGACGGAAAGCTGCGTCGGCCTACAAAGCGGGTCATTTCTGCAAGTGCACCGTCACCTTTCCTGCCGTTGACCGAATCACTTCAAAGCGAGGTTTTTCACCTGAGTTGCCGAAGTTTTGAGCGGAAGACGGTCCGAAAGCAGGCCGAAAATGCTGCAGGTGCAAAAAAGATTGTGATCGTCATAGAGCTTTCACCGACGGCGCTCTACCATCATCTACGCTATGATGACTCTGGATTCTGGATACAAAGCGGGGGGATATGGGGGCGAAGCCTCAGGTCTCAACCGCTTTTTTCGATTAATTCGTTTTCAAAGAGGGCTCGGGCGGAATTTTGCCGGATTTCTCGTGAATTCTGGCTTGAAGCCACCGACGGCGGAACCTAGGCTGAATTTATTATGTTAGATATTTGAGCCGCCAAGCGGTCCTGCTATAGTTTTTTAAAGTCGATCCTCCTCGACAAACAGAAGGCCTATTTACATGAGCAACAAAGTTACCAAAGCTGTATTTCCCGTAGCCGGTCTGGGGACGCGCTTTCTGCCTGCGACCAAATCGGTGCCGAAAGAAATCATGACTCTGGTCGACCGCCCGCTGATCCAATATGCGATCGATGAGGCGCGCGCAGCAGGCATCGAAGAGTTCATCTTCGTCACCTCGCGCGGCAAGAGCGCCCTCGAGGACTACTTCGACCGCGCCCCCGAGCTTGAGGCAAACCTCAAGTCGAAGAACAAGACCGAACTGATGGAAGTGCTGGAAAGCACCAACATGGACAGCGGTGCCATTGCGTATGTGCGTCAGAACCAAGCGCTGGGTCTGGGCCACGCGGTATGGTGTGCCCGCCGTCTGCTGGGTGACGAACCCTTTGCGGTTCTGCTGCCCGACGACGTGATCCAGTCCGACAAGTCCTGCCTCCAGCAGATGGTCGAAGCCTACGCAGAGACCGGCGGTAACATGGTTGCTGCCATGGAAGTGCCTCAGGATCGCGTGTCGGCCTATGGCGTTCTGGATGTCAAAGAAGACATGGGCAACATCGTGTCGGTCAAAGGCATGGTTGAAAAGCCCAAACTCGAAGATGCACCGTCGAACCTGGCTGTCATCGGCCGCTACATCCTGAGCCCCAAGGTTCTGAAAAACATCGACACCATGGAAGCAGGCGCTGGCGGCGAACTGCAGCTGACCGACGCGATCGCCAAAGAGATCGTCGACAGCGACAACGTCTACGGCTACCGCTTCAAGGGCGAGCGTTACGACTGTGGTTCGAAGTCCGGCTTCCTGCAGGCGACCGTTGCATTCGGTCTGGCGCGCCCCGATCTGCGTGACGACCTTGAGCACTACCTCGAAGATGTGATGGCAGCGCGCAAAGCGGCGCAGTAATCGGACAGCATACAGTGACGAATGTACTTGTGACCGGGGGTGCGGGCTATATCGGCTCGCACGCCTGTAAGGTTTTGAAGCAGGCCGGTTTTACGCCGGTCACGTTCGACAACATCTCGACCGGCTGGGAAGAAGCGGTAAAGTTCGGTCCTCTTGAAAAGGGGGATCTTCTGGATCGCGCGCGGGTCGACGAAGTCTTTGCGAAATACAAGCCCGTCGCGGTCATGCACTTTGCGGCCTTTAGTCAGGTCGGCGAGAGCATGAAGGACCCGGGCATGTACTGGCGCAACAACGTTCAGGGGTCTTTGACCCTGATCGAAGCTGCCGCTGCCGCTGGCTGTCTGAACTTTGTCTTCAGCTCGACCTGTGCCACTTATGGAGAGCAGGACGGCGTGATGCTGGACGAGGATTGTGCGCAGTACCCCATTAACTCTTATGGGGCCTCCAAGCGGGCGATCGAGGATATCCTAGCGAACTTCGACGACGCCTACGGCATGAAGAGCGTGATTTTCCGCTACTTCAACGTGGCTGGCGCTGATCCCGAGGCAGAGGTTGGTGAATTCCACCAGCCCGAGACGCACCTCATTCCCGTGATGCTGGATGCGATTGCAGGCAAGCGCCCTGCGTTGACCATTCACGGCACGGACTATGACACGCCCGATGGCACCTGTGTGCGGGATTATGTGCATGTGATCGACCTGGTCGAGGCGCATGTTCTGGGTGTGAAATGGCTCTTGGATGACAAGGGTAGCCGCGTGTTCAACCTTGGCACCGGTTCCGGTTTCTCTGTCCGCGAGGTGATTGACCATTCGCGCGCCGTGACGAACCGCGAAGTCCCCTTCGAGGAAGGTCCGCGTCGTCCGGGTGATTGCGTGAAGCTTGTATCCGGTTCCAAACGCGCGTTGGATGAACTTGGGTGGGAACCCAAGCTTTCTACGCTGGAGCAGATGATTGGCGACGCATGGCGCTGGCACCAAACGGGCCACTACGACAAATAAGGCAGCACGCCTTCTGGACCTGTCGCGGCTGGTGAGCCGCGCGGGTCGCACACTGACCGGAGTTGATCGGGTCGAACGTGCCTACCTAAGTGCTTTTCTAGACAGTGATGTTCCCTGCTTCGGGCTCGTGCGGACGCAGCTCGGGTATATCCTGTTGGGGCGTCAGGGAATGACGGCTGTGCGCGCGGCTTCGGTCGACGGGCGTATGGTTGATGGTATCCTGCCAATTCTGCGCAAGCGTGCCATCGGGCGTCAGCCCAAAGCGCTGCTCTCCAAGATGTTGCGCAAGCATCTGCCCGCCGGGACGGTCTACGTGAGCACGGGGCATAGCAACCTGTCCAAACGCGTTGTCAAAGCCATGAAGAAGATGCCGGACGCGCGGATTGCGGTTCTGATCCACGATACCATTCCGCTCGATTTCCCCGAGTATCAGGCAGACGGAGCGACAGAGCGTTTCGCCAAGTTTCTGGAACGCGCCTGTGAGCACGCTGACCTGCTGATCTACAATTCGCAGCAGACGGCGGATGACGTGCGCCGGCATGTCTCGGGCACTTTGCCAGACGGGATTGTTGCTCATTTAGGGATAGATTTCGCCTCAGTAGAGCCCTCGGAACTGCCCCAGGGCCTGCCTCCGGCAAAGCCATACTTTCTAACCGTGGGCACGATCGAACCGCGCAAGGCGCACAGCGTCCTGCTGGATGTGTGGGAATCACTCGAGAAAGAGTTGGGCGCCGAGACGCCCACGTTGTTGATCTGCGGTTCTCGCGGGTGGAAAAACGAGGCTGTTTTCGAGCGACTGGATGCCTTGACGCCAAGCGGCCACATCCAAGAGGTCGCGGGCCTGTCCGATGGTGCGATTGCCAGTCTGATGAACGGCGCTGCCGCGCTATTGTTTCCCAGCTATGCAGAGGGCTTCGGACTTCCTCCGGCAGAGGCGGCATACCACAATACGCCTATTGTATGTAATGACTTACCCATTTATCGAGAATTTCTAAGTAATATACCCGTTTACGCACCCTCGGGTGATGCTAAGCTCTGGTATCAGTGTGTTATGATGGCTTACAGGAATGCCCTCGCGCCCGAGGGTGAAAGCAAACCTGTAGCCAGACAGTGGTTACCTCCCACATGGGAGGATCATTTCGAGAGGGTCCTGCCCCTGATCTGAGGATCGGGTGCCCCCTCTTGATCAAGGGGGTAGATTGGGAGCGATCCAATCATATGGACTGCGGCTCGAACGCAAGCGCTGGCGCTACCGCGCCAAGCGCAAAAGCCGTGAATTGTCCCCTCTGGTAAATCGTACAGCCTATATTCGCGAAGCGGACTTGCTGGTGTTTTGCACCCTTCGCAACGAAGCGAAACGTTTGCCATACTTCCTTGAGTACTACCGGAACCTCGGCGTGAATCATTTCCTGTTTGTGGACAATGACAGCACGGATGGTTCCGCCGACTATCTGGCCGAGCAACCGGATGCTTCGGTCTGGCGCACAAACGCGAGCTACAAGCGGTCGCGCTTTGGTATGGACTGGATCAATTGGCTGTTGATGAAGTACGGACACGGCCACTGGTGTCTAACCGTCGATCCCGATGAATTCCTGATCTACCCGTTCTGCGACACCCGACCGCTGCGTGCGTTGACCGACTGGCTGGATGCGTCCTCGATCAAGTCGTTTGGGGCGATGCTTCTGGATATGTACCCCAAGGGTCCGATTGGCACGCAGCCCTATCGCGCGGGGCAGGATCCGCTGGAAATCGCCATGTGGTTCGACAGCGGCAACTACACGATCGAGCGGAATCACAAATACGGCAACCTGTGGATTCAGGGCGGACCGCGTGCGCGTGTCTTCTTTGCAGATGAGCCTTACCATGCTCCGGCGCTGAATAAGGTGCCGCTGGTGAAATGGGATGACCGATATGCCTACATCAGCTCGACGCATTCGTTGCTGCCGCGCGGTCTGAACCTGATCTATGACGAATGGGGCGGCGAAAAGTCGTCCGGCGTCCTGCTGCACACCAAATTTCTGGATACCTTTACCCACAAAGCGGAGGAGGAACTCCGGCGTGGTCAGCACTATGCTGGCAGCCGCGAATACAAGATGTACGCCGAGCGCGGACAGGTCAGTCCGGATCTCTGGTGCACCTGGTCGGAAAAGTACATCAACTGGCGCCAGCTCGAGATTCTGGGCCTTATGTCCAAGGGGAACTGGGCATGAGCTTGGGCGTTATTCTTCTGATCCACAATGCGTTGGATCGGGTCGAGCAGGTCGCGCGGCACTGGGCCTCTCATGGGGTGCCGGTCGTCATCCATGCCGATGCCCGTATGCCGAACTCGCGTTATCAGATGTTGATCAAAGGCCTGTCGGATCTGCACAACATCCGGTTCAGTGAACGGCATAAATGTGAATGGGGCACTTGGGGGCTGGTTGCCGCCTCTCAGGCTGCGGCCAAGGTGATGCTACGGGATTTTCCGAAGGTCAGACATGTGTATCTGGCGTCGGGTTCGTGCCTACCTCTGCGTCCAGTCGAAGAGCTGGTGCAGTATCTGGCAGACCGTCCCAATACCGACTTCATCGAATCCGCGACGCTTGCGGATGTGCCTTGGACCATCGGCGGGCTGGATCATGAGCGATTTACCCTGCGGTTCCCGTTCTCGTGGAAGCGCAATCGCCGTCTGTTCGACCTTTATGTCGATTTTCAGCGCCGGTTCCGGATGCACCGCGAGATGCCCGATGGCCTAATCCCGCACATGGGCAGCCAGTGGTGGTGCCTGACGCGGCAAACCCTGACCGCAATTCTGCAAGACCCGCGACGCGGGGTCTATGAACGCTTTTTCAAGCAGGTCTGGATCCCGGATGAATCCTATTTCCAGACGCTGGTGCGCCTGTATTCGCGTGACATCCAGAGCCGTTCTTTGACCCTTTCGAAGTTCGACTTCCAAGGCAAACCGCACATCTTTTATGACGACCACCTGCAGTTGCTGCGGCGGTCAGACTGCTTTGTCGCGCGGAAAATCTGGCCTTATGCGGATCGCTTGTACAACGCGTTCCTGACGCCACAGCCCGATGCACTGAACCGGACAGAGCCGAACCCCGGCAAGATCGACCGCATCTTTGCCAAAGCGGTCGAGAGGCGTACCCAAGGTCGGACCGGCCTCTATATGCAGAGCCGTTTCCCCAACACCGACTGGGAAAACGGGTTTACGGCGTCCGAGTACTCGATGTTCGAGGGCTTCTCTGAATTATTCGAGGATTTCGAGAGCTGGTTGGCGCGTCTGACTGGTGCGCGGGTGCATGGACACCTCTTTGCGCCGGACCGCGTTCACTATGAAGGCGACGTCAAGGTTATCAACGGGGCACTGTCCGACTCGGCTGCGCTACGCGACCGAAACCCACGGGCCTTCCTGACCAATATGATCTGGAACACGCGGGGGGAACGGCAGTGTTTTCAGGTCGGTCCCGCAGATCACATCCAACAGGTGGAATGGGAGATCGCAAAAGATCCCAATGCGCAGATCTCTGTGATTACAGGCGCATGGGCGGTCCCACTGTTCCGGTCCAATCTGGATTTCTCGGAAATTCGCAGAACGGCAGCAGAGCTTCAGCGCCGCGAGAGCCGGCACTTGGATGTCCTGCGATCGCCTTACGCCAAGGCGCGTATCCATATCTGGAGCCTTGCCGAGTTTGTCGAAGCCCCGATGGAGCCCTTGCAGGCCATCATCAGCGAGATCGGGCAGACCGACAAACGCCGCCTGACCGAAGCGCCAAAGATGGTGAACCTGACCGGATTCGCACAATTCCTGCAGAATTTGAAAAATCAGGGGATGCACCCCTATCTAACCGGCGATTTTCCGAACACATTGGAAGAGCGGGAGAAGCCGCGCAAACCGCGTAAACCCTATTTGGTAAAGTAAATTTCTATGTCGTCAAAATTCGATCTGTTTGTTGTTCTGGCTGAAATGCGGACGGGCAGCAACTTTCTCGAGGCGAACCTGAATGCTCTGGATGGCGTGAAATGTCATGGTGAGGCGTTCAATCCTTTCTTTATCGGCTATCCGAACGTCGACAACATTCTTGGTGTCACGCAGGATCAGCGGGAAAAAGATCCTGCCCGTCTGCTAACCCAGGTTCGAACGGCCGAGGGGCTGAACGGGTTTCGCTATTTTCACGATCACGACCCCCGTGTGATTGATGATCTGCTGGCTGATACTCGCTGCGCCAAAATTGTCCTGACCCGAAATCCGGTCGAGAGCTATGTCTCCTGGAAGATCGCGCAGGCGACAGGGCAGTGGAAACTGACCGACGCCAAGAACCGCCGCGAGGGGCAGGCGGAATTTGATGGTGACGAGTTCATTCGCCATATTGAAACGCTTCAGGGGTTTCAGAAACGGGTTTTACGGACGCTGCAAACCTCGGGTCAGACGGCATTTTATGTTGCCTACGAAGATCTACAGGACATTGACGTCATGAACGGGATGGCGGTGTTCCTCGGGGTCGAGGCGCGGTTGCCCGAGCTTGACAAGAAGCTGAAGAAGCAAAACCCCGCACCACTGTCGTCAAAGGTCGCGAATTTCGAAGAGATGGAGAGCGCGCTTTCGCGGTTGGACCGTTTTGATCTGACGCGCACCCCGAATTTCGAACCACGCCGAAATGCGATGGTTCCGAACTATGTGGCCGCAGCCGAAGCGCCCCTGATGTTCCTGCCCCTGCGGGCAGGGGTAGAGGATGCGATCTGCCAATGGATGGCAGCGCTGGATGGCGCACAGGTCGACGCGCTGCAGAGGGACTTCACGCAAAAGCCACTGCGTAAATGGAAGCGGGTCAACCGCGGGCACCGGGCCTTCACCGTGGTGACCCATCCGCTCACCCGTGCACATCGGGTGTTTTGCGAGCGTATTCTGGCCTCGGGGCCCGGCTCGTTCGGGGAAATCCGCGAGACCTTGCGCAAACGTTATAAGCTGCCGATCCCTAAAAACGGTGCGGGCGAGGCATATGATGCCGCCGCTCACCGCGCTGCGTTCCTTGGATTTCTACAGTGGCTCAATGCGAACCTGTCGGGGCAAACCAGTATCAGGGTCGATCCCGGTTGGGCGTCCCAGTCCCAGATGATTCAGGGCTTTGCAGAATTCAACTTGCCGGACGTGATTGTACGGGAAGAGCAGATCGAGTTGGGGCTGTCGCAAGTGTGTCAGCAGATTGGTCGCGATGCACCGGCTTTTGACGGGATCACCGAACCGGAATGCCCTGTTTCGCTGGCGGAAATCTATGACGCCGAAATAGAAAGCGCGTGCAAGGGTGCTTACACGCGCGATTACATGATGTTGGGCTATGGCCCCTGGAACAAACGAGGTCAGGCCGCTTGATTGGCCTGATCTTCGGTCAGCACTGCGTGCAATGTGACCGCTTCGTTGTTCGCGCGTAGCTTGGTGCGCATCGCCTGATCTTTCAGCGTTCGCGATAACACAGCCAGAGCCTTGAGGTGTTCGACCCCTGCATCTTCGGGGGCGAACAGGGCAAAAACCAGATCGACAGGCTTGCGATCCACCGATCCGAATTCCACAGGTTTCTCCAGACGCAAGAACACGCCTTGAACGCGGTCAATCTCGGCAAGGCGGGCGTGGGGCAGGGCGACGCCATGGCCCACACCAGTTGGGCCAAGGCTTTCGCGTTCCACCAGCGCCTCGACGGCGCGGGCGCTGGGGATTCCCAAAGCTGCCTCAGTCAGGTCTCCGATATCCTGAAACAGACGTTTTTTACTCGAACAACCAACAAGGGTCTTCACCGCCTGCGGCGACAGAATATCTGAGATTTGCATGAGTTCGCTTTTGCCTAGGGCTTACGCGGCGTTATTGTCCGGTACTGCGCGGGTCGATCCAGCCGATGTTCCCGTCATCCCGGCGATGTACAACGTTTACGCCACCATGTTTCTCGTTTCGGAAGACCAGCATCTGAGATCCGGCCAGTTCCATCTGCATTACCGCCTCGCCAACTGACAGCGAGGGAACTTTCGTCTCCATCTCGGCGACGATAATCGGCTGCAGGCTTTCGGGCTCGTTGGCCTCGTCGTCCTGCGCATCTGCGGCGAGGATATACGAGGAAGCACCGATAGTTTCAACCGGGCTTGTACGATCCTTGTGGTGGTCCTTGAGGCGGCGTTTGTAGCGGCGCAGCTGCTTGTCCATCTTCTCTGCGCAGTCTTCGAAAGTTGCGTAGATTTCGGTGCCATGGGCACGGGCGGCGGCGTTCAGACCGGTCGACAGATGCACGGTGCATTCGCAGACGAATTCGTGCCCCGACTTGGAGAAAGTGACCTGCGCATCGGTGGGGCGTTGCGAGTACTTGTCCAGTACCTCACCCAGTCGATCTTTGACGTGGGTGGTCAGTGCTTCGCCGACGTCGATCTGTTTTCCTGTGATTTGATACCGCATGGTCTTTTCCTTCTTAAGTGCAAGGACGGACCGCCCGCGCGGGGTACTTGGTCCGTACAGTTGCGTGGGGATATTGAGCGACCTGTCCCTGACCCGAGTGCTCGGGAAGGCTATGCAGGATTGACCTCATATGGCGACAGGTCTGGCTCATATGACCATTTGGTGACAGTCCGAGGGGAACTGTCAATCGTTTCTCGCAAAAGAATCTTGTGAACAGCGGGGCCTAGCTGATCCGGAAATCGCGGCCCAGATAGACGCGGCGCACGTTTTCGTCTTTGACGACCTGATCGGGGGTGCCGGACATCAGCACGCGGCCATCATGAAGAATGTAAGCGCGATCAACGATTTCCAAGGTTTCACGAACATTGTGGTCCGTGATCAGGACGCCGATTCCCCTTTTTTTGAGGTCGGCAACCAGATGGCGGATATCCCCGACAGAGATCGGGTCAACGCCAGCAAATGGTTCGTCTAGTAACAGATACTTGGGATTCGCCGCGAGGCAGCGAGCGATCTCGACCCGGCGGCGTTCCCCGCCGGACAGGGCCAGCGCGGGGGCGCGGCGCAGATGCTCGATCGAGAAATCACTGAGCAATTCTTCGAGTCGTTCGCGGCGGGTGTGGGGATCGGATTCGGCGATTTCCAGAATCGCAGCGATGTTGTCTTCGACGCTGAGGCCTCGGAAAATCGACATCTCCTGCGGCAAATACCCGATTCCCATTTTCGCACGACGATACATTGGAAAGCGGGTCACTTCGGCGCCGTCGATGGTCACACGCCCGCCTTCGGGCGCGACCAGACCGGCGATTGCGTAGAAACTGGTGCTTTTGCCCGACCCGTTCGGACCCAGCAATGCGACGACCTCTCCGCGGTGCAATGTCATGCTGACATCGCGGATCACCACACGCTTGCGGTAGCTCTTGCGAAGGTTGGTGATTTGCAGACCGGCAGAGCCTTGGGACACCTTGAGGTCGGGTGTCGAGGTCATTGGTTCGAACCCGGGTTGATGATCGTGCGGACTCGGCCCGTCATCTGGGCTGTGTTGTCCGACAGATTGATTCGCGCCTCGTTCCCGCTGAGGACGTTGCGGCCCTGGGTCAGCAGAACGTTGCCGGACAGAATCACATAGTCGCTCTCGACGTTGTATTCCGCGGTTTCACCTTCGGCTGCATCCTTGCCCGATGTCATGACGACGCCGCCGGTTGCAAAGACCTTGGCGATGCCATCTTCGACCTCGGGGGTGGCGGCATCATCCTCGCGGTATGTCACCTCGACCCGGGGGGCGGTCATGCGCATTTTGTCCTGCACAATCTCGACATTCCCAACAAAGACAGCGGTATTCGCGGTGTCATTGACCTCGAGCGAATCTGCGACGACCTCGATCGGGGCCTCGGTGTTCTGGTCAGATGCACCGAATGCGGTCTGCATCCCTTGAGCCAGAGCAGGCAGAGGCAGCATCACACACAGGGCCATTACCTTGCGAAACATCATTGTTGCTCCTCTGATCCTTTGGAATTGCCCGTGTATATCAGGCGAACCCCACCTTCGAAAACTGCTAGAATGCCGTCTTGATTTTCCGGCACCGTAAGGTGCATCCGGCCCGCTTGCAAATCACCGAACGGTCCGGTGCCCGTGATCGGGCCGGGACTGGTGATCTCTGTGCGGTTCATCGCCGAGATCATTTTGTCCGACCGCAGGCTGTATCCGTCCGACGTATCAATGGCGACGTTTCCGGTCAGTGTCAGGGACTTGGACCCCTGAATCATGCCCGAATCAGAGGTCATGTCGATGGTGATACCATCCGTCCTTTTCAGGCGTGCGACGATGTTCTCGGCTGTGCCACCGCCGCCATCCAGAATGGGGGCTGCCGATTCGGCCACGATTGTCAGGGCGGACCCGTCCTCTGTGGTGGTGGCGTAGTTGGGTTTGCTGAGGCGTTGTTCGCGCAGGCGCGCCTCCAGATCCACATCCGCAAAGGGAATCGCGCCCTCGGGGTCGATCTGGCGGGAAAACAGGAACACGGTCGACAATAGCCCAAGCGCCACCATCGGGAGGATGATCTTGGCCCAAGAGACGATGACCGAATAGGTATTGCGCTGAGAGCCTGCCATCACCCGAACCGCGAAAATAA
>CAXQKF010000048.1:0-5106 GCA_964224285.1 Donghicola sp.
GCGCACCGCAGGACGAGCCCGACCACGGCGTGACCGTGCTCTTTATCGAATTGCCGAACACCAAGATCGAACTACTCTATCCCTTGGGCGAGGATAGCCCGATCAACGGCTTCTTGGAAAAGAACCCCTCTGGCGGGATTCACCATGTCTGCTATGAGGTGGACGACATTATCGCAGCCCGCGATCACCTAAAGGAAACCGGCGCACGGGTTCTGGGCTCTGGCGAGCCCAAGATCGGCGCCCATGGCAAGCCCGTGCTGTTCTTGCACCCCAAGGACTTTAACGGCTGCCTCGTGGAATTGGAGCAAGTCTGATGACCATCACCGCGGCCATCGTCCTATATGCGGTTATCTGGTTCATGACCCTGTTTGTCACCTTGCCGCTGAAATTGCGGACCCAAGGGGACGAAGGCGAGGTCGTGCCCGGTACCCCCGCAGGCGCACCGGCTGATTTCCAGCCCAAGCGTGTTGCGATCATCGTGACCATCTGGGGCACGCTGATCTGGGCGGCTATTGCTGCGGTGATTATCTTTGGCGATCTGTCCATTCGGGAACTGGACCCGTGGAAGAGCTTCCGCCCCCAGCCGATCGAAGTGGGCAAATAAAGTGGTCTGCCGCGGTTAGCGCGGCAGACGATGATACAGGTGGGTAAACACAGCGCAGCCCACCACCGGAACCAGCAGGTTCAGGATCGGGATCGACAGGGGCAGGGCCATCAGCCCTCCCGCCAGCCACAGGCTGAACGCGTTCTTGCGGCGCATTTTCTTCATTCCGGCGCGGTCGGTGCGACGAATGGCGACCATCTGGAAATATTCGCGGCTCAGCAGAAACCCGTTCAGCGCCCAGAAGATCAGCGGCGCAAACGGTGCAAAGATCAGATACAGCACCAAGGCCAGAAGGTTGGCCACCACGATCACCCCGACAAAGCGCAGGGAATCCATGATGTTGGTCCCCAGCGCGACCCGATGGGCAGGGGGTAGTCCGGTGTAGTGCTGATCCTCGACGGCGTCGGCCACGTCGTCCAGAAAGATGCCGGTCATGGCCGAGGCCACGGGAACCATCAGGAACGTCGAGAGCAGCAGCATCAGCGGGATTGATCCCCACGACACCACGTTATCGACCCAAGTGACCTCTCCGATAAACGGCAGCGTCACCGAGTCCCCCAGCATCCAGCCGACCACCCACATGACGATGGCGTAGATGCCCGCCAGCAGGGCGACGGCAAGGCCGATCCCCTTGAGCAGGACCGACCGGAAGCGCGGATCGCTGAGCTGTGCGAGGCTCAGCGACAGGGCCTTGAGGATCTGGGTCATTCGGTGGCCCAAGTCACAATCTGCCCGAGATCGGGGCGCGGGCGGTCGGGGGCCTCGGGGCCCTTGGAGCCGATGTGGATGATGCCAGCGACACGCTCGTGCGGTTTGGCACCGAAGGCTTCGGTAATGAACTGGCGGTCATGGCTGAACCAGTTCGACACCCAGTTCGCGCCAAAACCGGCGGCCGTCGCGGCGTTCACAAGCGCCAGACAGACGGCACCGGTGGAGTAGGTCTGCTCGACCGCGGGGACTTTGTCGCTGTCCACGGGGCTTTCCAGAACGACAACGGCGACGGGGGTCTTGCCGTAGACACCGACGGGCTTGTCGATTTTGGCCTGCTCGATCCCCAGTTCCGGCCCGCGTTTCGCGATCTGGCCCGACACGCGCTCCATCGCGGCTTTCTCCAGCACGACAAAGCGCCAGGGCACCAGTTTCCCGTGGTCGGGGGTGCGCGCGGCGGCGGTCAGGATGGTGGTCAGAGTCTCGCGGTCCGGTGCGGGCTGTTGCAGCGCCAGAATGGGATAGCTCTGACGGGTCAGCAGGAAATCGAGGGCGGCTTGGTTTTTCTCGGTCATCGGTCGTCCTAAAATTACTAGGGCCTATGTCGGCAGTGGGGCGCGTCAGTTCAACCCTTCAGGGCAGAACGTGCGCGGCGATATCGTTAATTTCCGCTTCGACCATGGCATCATGGCGCGGGCCGGGCTGGCGCGCGTCATAGGTTTCGCCCAAGGGGTCGGGAACGGTGATGGTGCTGCCTGACATCTCTTCCAGCACGGCATGGCCGCAGAAGGGGACGTAGAATTCCGAGTAGCCCCCTTCGTGTGCCATCACGAGGCGGCCTTCGCAATGCTCTTCGGCGGCTTCCATCAGGCTGCGGGTCATCAGGCGGTAGGTTTCGGCGGTGCACATCATGCGCGACAGGGGGTCCACGATGGCCGCATCAAACCCGCAGGCGACGATGATTACGTCGGGGCGGAAGTCGTCCAGCGCGGGGCGGACGATCTGTTCGAACGCATAGAGGTAACCATGATGGCCGGTGCCGGGGGGCAGGGGAATGTTGATGTTGAACCCCTCGCCCGGACCTGCGCCGCGATCGGTATAGGCGCCGGTGTCCTCGGGGTAGTTGCGGTCCTGATGCAGGCTGATGGTCAGCACATCGGGGCGGTCGTAGAAGATCGCCTCGGTCCCGTTGCCGTGGTGTACGTCCCAGTCGATGATGGCGACGCGGCCGGCCAGCCCCTCGGCTATCGCGCATTCGGTGGCGATGGCCACGTTGGCCAAGATGCAGAAGCCGTTGGGGTGATCGGGCAGGGCGTGGTGACCCGGCGGGCGCGACAGGGCATAGGCGTTGGCGGTCTGGCCGGTCAGGACCGAGAAAAGCGCGCCACGGACCAGACCTGCGGACTGCGCGCAGATTTCAAAACCACCGGGGCCAAAGGGGGCCTGTTCGCCGATCTCTCCGCCGCCGTTATCGGACAGGCGCTTGAATTCGCTGAGGAACGGTTCGGGGTGGACGTGCAGCATTTCCGACCACGACACGGGATCGGCGCCGGACATGCGCAGTTCCTTGGACAGGCCGGAGCGGTCGATCAGGTTTTTCAGTCGGCGCTTGGTTTCGGGGGCTTCGGGCAACCCGCCCGCCACCAAGGGCTGCACCCAGCCACCCACCGGATAGGTAAAGGCATAATGCCCGCCCCCGTGCCAGAAACATGCTTCGTCCCAGAAAAATCCTGTCGCCATCGGTCTAACCCCTGCAAATTTCGGTCAGACTAGGCGGGGGCGCTGCAGAGTGCTAGAGGGCAAATATGGCTGATCCCGACCTGACCCATCTGGCCCAAGTAGGCACCGAAATCCCTGTGCGTGTCACGCCCAAGGCATCCCGCAACGCGATCAAATCCGAGGACGGCGCGTTGCGAGTCTATGTGACCACCGTGCCAGAGGATGGCAAGGCGAACGCCGCAGTGGTGAAAATACTCGCCAAAGCGGTGGGCATTCCAAAGTCACGGCTAGAGCTGGTAAGGGGACACACCAGCCGTGACAAAGTGTTTCGCGTCCTGTGATCAGGCCTCGGCCCGGCGCAACGTGTAGACCCCTTCGGGTAGGTCGAGCGCGGCACCAAGGTCGCGCAGTTGGCTCAGGCTGAAGGTGACTTTCATCACCTGATCGGTTCGCTGGTCATACTGTTCTAGTGTGACGCAATCCTCGAAGGCGTTGATGGTAACGTCCTCGGCCAAGGGGGAGGGGCCCTCGTCGACCAGGGTTACAACAGTTGCGTCAAACTCGTGCTCAATCGAAAACATGAGGCAATGCTATCCTTGATAGGGCAGCAATCAAGTCTTCCATGACATTTAGATGAACAGTTCTTGGGCAGAACAGGATGGATTTTGAGGCAATCTTGATTAAGCCTCTGGCAGAAAAAAGAAATTCCGCCTTTGCAAAAGCGCATTGGGGTCATGCTGCGGCTGCGATGCAACTATCTGGGCTAAAGATGAATTTTTCCCTAATTTTCCATTCCGGTGGCAATCGGCGCAGAAGTATCGGTAAGATTAAACGTGCTGGAACAAAGTCCCGCGCCGCGCCATTCTTTCGCTGACATGAGACACTTATTTCTGATTGCTGCACTGGCCTTGTTGGCTGGTTGTGCTGTACCCACGGTCCAGATGCCGCCGCCCGCGAGCGGCGTTTCAACGGTTTCCCCCGAGATATCGACACAGGCTGACGTGATCGCGAATCGATTCGTTCGGGTCGTGAATCAGGTGGAACCTGTGGCCGAATCGATCTGCCGCGAAGAGACAGAGCGCCTGCTTTGTGATTTCCACATTATGGTGGATGCCGATCCCGAGGCCCCTGCCAACGCCTACCAGACACAGGACCGCTGGGGCCGTCCGATCATCATCTTTACGGTGGCTCTGATCGCTGACGCGCGGAACGAGGACGAACTGGCCTTTGTGCTGGGGCACGAGGCCTCTCACCACCTGCTGGGGCACATCAAGAAGAGCACCGAAGGCGCCAAAGCTGGCGCGGTGATCTTTGGAAATCTGGCCAGTGCCAGTGGCTTGCAGGACAAGGCCTTGGAAGAGGCCGTCAATCTGGGGGCCATGGTCGGGTCCAGATACTATGCGAAACGCTACGAGCTGGAAGCGGACCGGTTAGGAACTTTGATCACCGTCGAGGCTGGTTTTAACCCGATCCGCGGGGCGCAGTTCTTTACCCGCATTCCCGATCCGGGTGATCGGTTCCTGGGGTCTCATCCGCCGAATGCCCAACGTTTGCAGGTCGTGCGGGAAGCCGCCGCCGAAGTGGGTTATTGATCTGGGTCAACGTCCCGCAGGTCAATGAATGCTGCACTCTGGTCATCCCACATGGACCGGAGGCCAATCATGTCTGTTTCAGAACGTTACGACCACCACGCCAAACTTGTTGCCCACATGGCGGATACGCTGGGTGTTGACCTGCTAGAGCAGATGCAGCGCGGAGAGCTGGACAGCGAGAACCTGCGCCAGATGGTTCACAAATGCACGGGCTGCACCAGTCCATGTAGCTGCGCTGACTGGTTGGTCGCCAACGCCGAGGGCGCAGAGGCCGCCCCGAGCTACTGCCGCAACGCCGAAACGCTGGAACAGCTTCGGGGCTAGGGTTTCAGCCTGTGGCCTGCTAAGCCACGGGAATGAACAAACTGGAAAATGTCGTTTCTGACCGCGGTTCGAAATACGCGGTGACGGGTGGGGCCGCCCGCAACAAGGCCGAAGCCGAGGCGCTGCTCAAGGAGTTGAAGCGCGACAAGAAGTACGCGA
>CAXQKF010000049.1:0-4644 GCA_964224285.1 Donghicola sp.
CATAGTTCCACCGAGGGCCAGACCGTTTTCACGCATGAATTCGACATCCGCAGCGCGGCAGAAAGTGCGACTGTCGCACAGTTCACGCACAAACGTACCATTCGCCATGTGCAGGCTTTTACGCTGACGGCCGATGGCGGCGTCAGCAAAATCGATCTCGAAATCGATCTTGAGCGAGTCGGCGGGCGTCAGGGTTGCAGTGGCGTCGCCCTTCTCGACCGAGACAGGCTTCAGCACTTCGATCGCGTAAAGGGGTTCGGACAGCATACGAATGCCCTGCTTCACAATCTCGCGAACAAAGGGAGCGGAGCTGCCATCAAGGATCGGAACCTCTGGACCGTTGACCTCGATCAGGGCGTTGTGAATGCCGCAACCAGCAAGTGCGGCCATCACGTGCTCGACCGTGGAAAGGCTAACGCCATCGCTGTTCACCAGCTTGGTGCAGAGAGGCGAATGTTCAGCAACGTCCCAACGTGCGGGGATCAGCGGGTCACGGTCCACAATGTCGGTACGCGTGAACCAGATTCCGTGTCCAGCCGAAGCAGGACGGATCGTCAGGCGCACAGGTTGACCAGAATGAAGGCCAACGCCGTTGAAGCTGACTTGATTTCGGATCGTGGTTTGCACAATTGCCCCAATTGTCTGCGCGAGTATCTCGCTTGTTGAACAGACAGTTAACGCTCACGTTCCAGAGTCACAATTCAATCTTTGCAACACGGTGAAACATCCCATCCCTTTGCGCGGGCAAAAATACGCCGAAGGATTATTTACAGGTTCAACGCCTTGATTCTGAAAAACAAAAAGGCCGCCCGAAGGCGGCCTTGTATGTTTCAATTCACACGGATCAGTTGGCCTGACGGCGCAGGAACGCGGGAATCTCGATCTTGTCTTGTGCCGGATCGTTATCCACATCCTCTTCAAACGAGGGTGCGGGCGGGGCCACACGGCGCGCTGCTTGGGGCGCAGAACGCTCTGCCTGAGGCTGAGGACGCGACGGAGCAGCGGGCTGATCCCCGTGGCCGGTCATGCGGTTGATCAACGAATTGATCCCGAAGCGCGACTTCTCGGGGGCAGCAGGTGCCGCCGGACGCGCAGGCGCCTGAGGCTGGGTGCCCATGGGGCGCTGCTGCTGGGTGCTGCTGTGGTTAACCGCGGCCTTCAGGCGCGCCATTGTTTCGGGGCTTGCGGTGCCCGCTGCGGGGCGCTGGGGTGCCACGAAGTCAGCTTCGGCGTGGGGTGCGGCCTCGTACTGCTCTGCGCTCGGCTGGTATGCGGGCGGAGGAACATCCTCGGCAGGGTGCTGAGGCGCTGCGGCGCGGGGTTGCTGTGCAGGCTGCTGATAGGATTCCTGCGGCAGCGGCGCGGGGCGCTTGGGCTGCTGGGGTGCAGGGGTTTCATAGCTGGTCTGCTGCGGCGCAGGCTGTTGGTACTGCGGCTGCTGATACTGGGGCTGAGGCGCAGCGGCCTGCGGCGCGGGCTGCTGGGGAGCCGCAGCGGGTGCGGGCTGCTCTGCGCTGACTTGCTGGGTCAGAGGCTCGGCCAGAGTGCGACGGGGCGCGGGCGCTTCCATCTGGTTGGCCGATGCGTCGATACCGGTCGCCACAACGCTGACGCGCATTGCACCTTCGAGAGCTGTGTCGAGGGTCGAACCAACGATGATGTTCGCGTCGGGGTCCACTTCCTCGCGGATGCGGTTCGCCGCTTCGTCCAGTTCGAACAGGGTGAGGTCGTGGCCGCCGGTGATATTGATCAGGACGCCCTTCGCACCGCGCAGGCTGATTTCGTCCAGCAGCGGGTTCGCGATGGCCTTCTCTGCCGCCTGAATGGCGCGATCTTCGCCGGTTGCCTCGCCGGTGCCCATCATGGCTTTGCCCATCTCGTCCATCACGGCGCGAACGTCCGCAAAGTCGAGGTTGATCAAGCCGGGGCAGACCATCAGATCGGTCACGCCTTTGACACCCTGGTACAGAACATCGTCAGCCAGGCTAAACGCTTCGGTAAAGGTGGTCTTCTCGGTCGCCAGACGGAAAAGGTTCTGGTTCGGGATGATGATCAGCGTGTCGACGACCTTCTGCAGGGCCTCGACCCCGTCTTCGGCCTGACGCATACGCTTGCCACCTTCGAACTGGAAGGGTTTGGTCACAACGCCTACGGTCAGAACGCCAAGCTCACGTGCGGCCTGCGCGATGATCGGGGCTGCACCGGTGCCGGTGCCGCCGCCCATACCCGCGGTGATGAAGCACATGTGTGCGCCTGCCAGATGATCGACAATCTGCTCGATGCTCTCTTCCGCAGCTGCTGCGCCAACGCTTGCTTTAGCGCCCGCACCCAGACCCTCGGTAACCTTGACACCCAGTTGGATGCGGCTCGTGGCCTGGCTCTGCTGAAGGGCTTGCGCGTCGGTGTTGGCCACCACGAATTCCACGCCCTCGAGCTGTTTTTCGATCATGTTATTGACCGCGTTGCCGCCGGCACCGCCCACACCGAACACGGTGATGCGGGGCTTGAGTTCATCGTGTCCGGGCATCGAAAGGTTCAAAGTCATGATGTGTCCGCCTGCTTATCGCCCGTGCCACCGGGCAGTTTTGTCCCTGATTACATGTTATTCTACGCGCCATAAACGGCGACGTCATCCAAAAAGTCAGCCTGTCAACACAAAATCTGGTCACAAATGCGCCCGCAAAAGCGGCATTTCGCCTAAATCCACCAGATATTGGGCTTACCAGTTATCCTTGAACCATTTCATCGCGCGCTGCAATGAGCGGGCGGGGTATCTTTCGACCGGCATGTCGAAGTCCCACCACTCGTCCTGAGGATGCGCTGCAAAGCAACAAAGCCCCACTGCGCTGGCAAACCCGGGCCCTGTGGCAGCCTGAGGAAGTCCATGTACGCGCAGCGGCCGACCCAGCCGCACCTGCTGCCCTAATATCTTACTCGCCAGCCCGTCAAGGCCGGGAATCTGACTTCCGCCACCGGTCAGCACAATCTGCTGGCTCGGCATGTGATCGAAGCCTGCCGCATCCAGACGGGCGCGCACTTCTTCGAGTATCTCTTCGACGCGCGGACGCATAATGCCGATCAGCTCGGTCCGGCTGACGGTGCGACGGTCGTGTTCCCAATCGCCGGAGTCCCCGTCCAGATCGATCAGTTCGCGGTCATCCATGCCAGTTGCATAGACGCCACCGTGGAACGTCTTGATCCGTTCTGCGGTGGTCATGGGCACCTGAAGGCCCATCGAAATATCGCTGGTCACGTGATCGCCGCCCATCCGGACGCTGTCCGCGTAGATCATGTGCTTGCGCATGGAGATCGACACGCCGGTGGTGCCGCCCCCCATATCGATGCACGCCGCACCCAATTCCTTTTCGTCTTCGATCAGTGCCGCCGTACCGGACACGTAAGCAGAGCTCGCGACGCCCGCCAGTTCCAGATCGCAGCGTTTGATACAGTATGCCAGATTCTGGATCACGCTGGCATCAACAGTTAGCATATGCATATCACAGCTGAGTGTATTGCCGATCTGGCCACGGGGGTCATTCAGACCCGAGCGATGATCAAGGGCAAAGTTCACGGGCTGTGCGTGCAGCACCTCGCGGCCTGCGCCATAGTCAGGCACATCGCAGGACGCCAGAACGCTGCCGATATCCTCTTCGCTGACCTGCTGGCCATCCAGTTCGACCGCGCCCGCCAGACCATAGCTGCGGGGACGCGCCCCTGCAAAAGTCGCGATCACGTGGTCGACGCGGACACCTGCCATTTTCTGCGCGGCCTGCACGACGGTGCGAATGGCGCGCTCTGTCTCGGCCATGGCGTCAATCTCGCCAAACCGGACACCGCGGGAACGGGTGGTCGCGGCACCGACAACGCGGAAACCCGCCTGCCCTGCCATGGACCCGATATCCTCGCCTTCGACAAAGGCATCTGTGCGATCAAACCGCAGCACCAGACACGCGATCTTCGAAGTTCCAACGTCCAGAATGGCGATCACGCCACGCTGTAGTGCTGCCTTCCGTAGTCCGCGCATAGCGCGCTGTGTTTCATAAAGCTCGATCATCTGCCTCAATCCTCAGCTTCATACCCCCGGACGCGCAGCAATTCTTTACGTGCCACTTGTGTCATCCGGATTGTCGGCCTGTCGGCCAGTCTCATGTCCACAACGGAAACGTCGCGGGTCAAAAGTTCTTTTGCCTGTTCCAATGCGACCACGCGCTCCAGCGCACGCACCGCGTCCTTTTCGGGCAGCAAGATGCGCTGATCCCGATCCAGCACCAGATCCCAGCGGCGGTTGCTGACCCGCACCACACCACGCACCCGTTCCCGGATGGGGGCCGCAGCGGCAATCAGTTCCAGCGCTTGGGTCACATTCGTATTCGCGCCGTCGCCCACAATCAGCGGAAGGTCCGGACGCTCGATCCGTGCATCCAGCTTGTCAGCACGCACGCCATCCTCGTCGATGACCTCTACCCCTTCGGGGCCGCGCCACAGGGCGACAGGAAGGCGTTCAGTCACATCCACTTGCAACACACCGCCCGAGCGGATCTGCAGGGATACATCCTTGACCGCGTCAATCTCGCGGATCTTGTCGCGCAGCTCTGCCAAATTCAGATCAAAAGAGCTGAGCGGGAAGTTTGCCGGCATCAGCTC
>CAXQKF010000050.1:0-5013 GCA_964224285.1 Donghicola sp.
CGAAAGATGAGGCTGAATTGACCGATCTGACCGCGAAGATCGTGAAGGCCAACCTCATGGACGAGGACACGGCGAAAGAGCTCACGCTCAACGCGGCCCGTGCACTCGCGAAAAAGTCCGAGCCGGGCAAAGCCGCTGCCATCAACGGGGCCGGTGGTGGAAAGACCGCCGGTGATGACGACTGGGCAGACTACTCGCTCAATAAGGCCATCGACCAGGCCGCAGGCAAAAAGGAGGCCGCATAATGGCCAACGTCATCTATCGTCATCCGGTCAATCAGGAGCCTGAAACAGTCTCCAACATGACCGTTGCCGGTGCATACCTTCCCGGCATTCTCGTGACCGAAGACGGTGACGAGATGACTGTCGCAACGGCGGCAGACATCGAGGCAGAGCTGATGATCCTCAGCAACCGCCAGTTCTACGATCAGGATATCGCCACGGCATATGCCAGCGGTGATACCGGTGTCGCCTACCGGCCCAAGCCGGGCGAGGTCTACCAGGCGCGTCTTGCCGCTGCGACCTACGCGAAGGGCGACAAACTCACCATCGGTGCCTCCGGTTACCTGACGAAGACCGGCAATGCCGAGCGCGTCCTCGCCTTCTTCGACGGCACCGCTGGCGCAATCTCCGCAGGAGCACTGGCTGATGTACGCATCGCCAACAGCTTCCTGACGGCATCGGCATAAGGAGGCCGCTCACATGCTTCGTTTCACCGAAGATCAACAGGCTGCAGTCGTCAATCAACGCCGCGCCTTCAATGCGCAGCAAACAGCAATGGCGGAAACGCACCGGCTCAACGCGGAAGGTGGCAACATCCTCGGCAATGCGTCCCCTCTTCCCCGCGACGTCTGGGGCGAATGGGACAACGACGGGATCATGGTTCAGCGCTCCAAGCTGGCTGTGTTCAACGACTTGGCTGCGTCTGTGGCGCGACCGTTCCCGATCGGGAAGTTGATCAGCTACTTCCAGCAGATCAGCGATTCCGGAGAGGTCAACGTGTCGCTCGATGGTCGCTCGACTGCGCGCACCGACCAACAGACCTATGCATACGTCGGAACGCCCGTTCCGATCGTCAATTCGACGTTCAGCTATGGCTGGCGTCAGGTCGCAGCTGCACAGACTGAGGGTGTCCAGCTGGATGATGCCGGCCGCCTCAACGCCAACCGCAAGATCGCGGAGACGCTCGAAACCTGGGCGCTCGACGGCAACGCCAAGATGGTCGTGGCCGGCGCGCCGCTCTATGGCATTCGGACCCATCCCAAACGCTCCACGCGGTCGACCACCAACGACCTGTCGGCCTGCACCGGTGCTGAATGGCTGGCGGATGTGAATGCGACCACCGCGCTGCTCTACGCGAAAAACATCTTCGCCGAGCCGACCCTTTACGTGAACATCAACGACTGGAAATACGCGCGGGAGACCGACTTTTCTTCGCAGTACCCCGGTAAGTCGATTGCGCAGCGGGTTCTCGAAAGCGGCGTCGCCAACGTGGTTCCGTCGTCGACCGTGGCAGCGGACGAAATCATCGCCGTGGTCAAGGACCCGACGCTGATCCGGGTCCTGAACGCGATGCCCCCGACAACGGTGCCGCTGTTCCGTGCCAATCCGCACGACGACTACGACTTCATGGCTATGGGGGCCGCAGTCGTCGAGGTCCGCTATGACGCCGCCGACCAGTGCGGTGTGGCTCATTCGTCCTGATGATCTGCGCGAGGGGCCGGGTATGCCCGGCCTCTTTCATGAGATCAGCAGAAAGCCGGAGGGCACGCAATGAAACTTGAAATCTCCGAGAAAGGCGTCTTCGAAGGGCGCGAAGAAATCCCCGTCGGGGAAATCGTGGAGGTCGAGGGCGACAAGATCCCGGCCTACCTGGTCGGCAAGTGCCGCCCGCTGAATCAGGTCGCGGTGACCAATCCGGCAGACGGTGCGATCCCGATCGACCCGAACCCCTCGGCCGCCGAACGCCAGGAGCTGCTGAAGCTCGCGGCGCTGGAGATCGAGGAAGGGGATTTCACCGCCGATGGCCGTCCCGACGTCCGGGCGCTCAATGATCTGCTGACCGACGACGCTCAGCCCTTCACTGCGGACGAGCGCGACACGCTCTGGCCGGGCGTGAAGGGAGAGGTCATGGCGGCCCGAGAGGCAAACTGATCCATGACCGCCAGTGTCGCCGACTGGATCACATATGCTGCTGCGCGGGGCGATACCGTCGCCGATGACGCAGACAGCGCGGCGGCGTTGGTGCGCGCGCAGGACCACTACACCTATGCGCTTCTCCCGCGCCTATACTCGGCCCCGCCCGATGCTGTCGCGGACGCTGTGGTCTACGAGCTGGCCAAGCTTGAATTAGCCACGCCAGGCTTCTGGTCGAAGACCTTCACCCCGGATCAGCAGAAGGTGCTGGTCCAGGTGGATAACATCCGCTGGCAGGCGCGCGGCGAGGCGTCAGGTGCAATGGGTGCCATGCCGGTCAGCACCAAGGTCGAGGCCATGCTCGCGCCCTACATGCGGATTACTGGCATCGGGGCCTGGGCGGTATGAGCGGGGCAGACATCGCGGCCGACGTCGCAGCCGCCATCGCAGAGGCTGGGGCCGAGGTGGGCAACGGCTCGCCCCTGACCGGTGTCATCATCCGGCCGGGCAACGTCGCGGCGACGGAGTTTGGTTGTACTCTGGTCCTGAGCCAGTACGGCGCGAAGGATCGCGACGGGACGAACATCACGGCTTGGGACGTGAAGGCGCTGATCAGTCCGGACGCTGAGACCGACCCGCGAAATGGTGACCGGTTGCGAGTTCAGGGGCGGACCTATAGCGTCGTGCATGTCGATGCCGTACAGCCGGGGGGCGTGGTCCTCATGTGGAAATGTCAGGTCAGGAGCGGAGGTAGCTGATGCCCCGCGACACGCGCCGTGCGTTTCTATCGGCCCTCGAAACAGTCAGCCCGCAGATCGCGCGTGCCTTCGACGAGGCAATCCAAGACATTCGCAGCACAGCGCAAGCCCGTGTCATCGAAGAGGCTATCGAACGGGCCATCGAAACGGGTGACATCGGTCGAGGCGTCCGTGAGGTCACGGCGGCCTTGAACCTCGGGGCTGAGTTCTTTGCCCCGTTGGATCGAGCAATCGAAGATGCATTTCGGGCGGGGGCGGTTTACCAGCTGAGCACGCTCCCAAAGCCCAGCTCACATACCGCGCCCGGGCTTGTGGTGCGGTTTCAGGGGAGACACCCCAGGGCGGAGGCGTGGACGCGGAGGCGGGCGGCCAAGCTGATCACGGAAATCACCAGCAACACGGAAGACTTGATCCAGGCGACAATCGCTGAGGCAGTTGAGCAATCACGGCCATATCGGAAGGTTGCGGCAGACCTGATCGGCCGGCTCGATGGAAACCGACGGAAGGGCGGTCTGATCGGATTGCACTCGCGCCAGGCGGCGGCGGTCCGGGCGGCCCGGGCGGACCTCGAAAACCTTGATCGTCGGTATTTCACCAGGTCTCGCCGGGATCGCCGGTACGATGCGATGGTTCGCAAGGCGATCCGCGAGAGCAAGCCGTTGGCCAAGGCGGACATCGAAAAGATCACGGGCCGCTATGCTGATCGGCTTCTCCGTCTACGCGGGGAGACCATAGCTCGGACGGAAGGCAACAAGGCCATGAACGCTGGGCGGCACGAAGGGATCCAGCAGCTGATCGACAGCGGCAAAGTTCCAGTCGAAGCAGTCACGAAAATCTGGGACAGCACCCCCGGGCCCCGAACCCGAGATAGTCATCGCGCGATGCAGGGGCAGGAGGTCCGCTGGCAGGCGAAGTTTCAGTCCCCGGTGACGGGTGCTTACCTCGACCACCCACATGACCCCGATGCCCCTGCATCAGAGACGGCGAACTGCCGGTGCTCGGAGAGGGTTCGTATCGATTGGGCCATGGTCGCGCGTTGGCAGAGGCAGGCAGCGTGAAGTCCTTTGCAGCTTCCGTTCGAGGATGGACGGAGCAGGCGAAACAAAATGCCGAGCTCGTGGTTCGGGGATCCGTCCAAGACGTGGGCGAACTCATGACCAGACGCCAGGCGAGCGTGAAGGACACTGGCGGCACATTTCAGGTTGGTTTCGTCCCGGTCGATACGGGCGAACTGATCAACAGTCAGCAACTGAGCATCAACGGCGGGGTGATAGGCCGCGGCGATGTCAGCTACGCCGCGCTGGTCGCTGGAATGGACCTCGATGATACTTTCCAAGCGGTGTTCACCGCGGAACATGCTCGTCCGCAGGAATACGGGGTAACCGGAAAATTCAGCGGGCGCTTCTTCGTTCGCAACGCGGTCCAGCAGTGGCCAACCATCGTCGAGCAGAACGCCTTGCAGTTCAGGGACTGATCATGAGCATCACATTGGGCCAGCAGGCCCTTATCGACCGGGTCGTCTCTATGACTGATCCGCCCAACATCGTGCTGCCAAATGGCGAGCCCTTCGATCTACCGCGCTATGTGATCGAAGTCGCGGGCGGTGCACAGCAACGCGAAACCGTTGGTGGGCTCACCCGGGCCAACCCAGAGATTGTCGTGCGAGTGGAGACGAGGATCGTGGCAGTCGACAACACGTTTTCGCTGACCGACGAAAGCAATGCGCTAGTCGACGCATTGGTTGAGCGGTTCGCCGTAGGGGATCGCTTCGACGGCGTGACCATCGTTGAAGCTCCGTCGCCGCGTCCAGCTTTGCCAGTCCAGGACGGCGACACCTACTCGGTCCCGGTGGTCATCCGGGGTCGCTGCTATTTCTGATCAACTGCAACACAGGAGGGCGACATGCCACTTGCAGGACTTGAAAGCACTACCGGCACGACGATCTACGTCAGCGCCGCAGAACCCGCCACCCATGACGTTGGTGGCTTTGAGGACCTCACTTGGACCGAGGTTGTCGGCGTCGTCAGTTTCGGTGCGTGGGGAGACGAGAGCAACGATATCAGCGAGCCGCTGCTAAGCGAGGGCCGGACCATCCACCAAAACGGCTTGGTTGATGGTGG
>CAXQKF010000051.1:0-4200 GCA_964224285.1 Donghicola sp.
GGGCGATTTACCATCACCAATGCCGGTGTCCAGAGCCGTGCAAGGACCGGAGAAATGTCCAATCCGCCCTTCTCGCCGCGCAGGACATACCCTTTGGCAAAGTCGAGCGCCGCCCTCTTTTCGGGGCTGGCATCGGCTAGCGCCGCAACGGCGGGCGCCATATTCCGGATCGTGGCGACAAAATCTTTTGCCACCGCGTCATCATCATCCAGACGGAATTCTGCGACCCACTCGGCGGCCTCGTCGCGCGCTTCCATCATGAGTCGCCGGCACAGGTCCGAGTGATTCTGCCCTTCCGGCTCGAACTTTAGGTGCACCTGAGGGATGTCTTTGACCGCCGTCTCCAGACGCTCCCGCCATTTTGGCGGCATCTGGTCCCCTACCAGAACGACCACTTGAAAATCAGGGTCGGTCTGCTGCCTGAGGGACGGAACGACCAATTCCTCGAAAAAATAGAAACGGCCCTCCAGACGGGTATCGTCATAGAGGTATGCGCGCTGTCCTTCAGCGTCGGCATGATCCTTCTAGAACGCTTCGAGGTTCGAGGGATAGGAAAATCTCGCTAGGCCTAGGATCTGTAGCCGCATCAGCGCCCTCCTCTGGCGAGGTTCCGTGGGCTGAGCCTGCGCCCGATAGCCGCCTCGCGGTATAACATGTAAACGCCGCTCGCGATGACGATCGCGCCCCCGAGCAGGGTCAGCGGATGCGGCCAGTCACCAAACACCACCCAGCCGAGGATAAGCGCCCAAATCAGCCCCGTATAGCGAAATGGTGCGATGAAAGAGATATCCCCAACGCGCATGACCATGACACTGCATGCGTATCCGCCAACGATGCTGGCGGTCGATGCCAGCAGCAACCCAACCTCGCTCAGCGCCATCGGCTCCCATTGGGCAGGCAGTTGTAACACCCCGAAAAACAGCATCACCCCTCCGGCCGAAGTCACGGTCACTGTCAGGGACGGGACTGCCTTGCTGATCAATCGCGTCGAGAGGTCGCGCAAGGTCACGCAGAGTACCGACAGCAGGGCATAGATCGAGTATTCGTTGAACCCTTCGGTCCCAGGCCGCACGATTAACAAGACCCCTACAAAGCCCACCAGAATCGTCGAACCGCGCCGCCAGCCAAAGGGCATCCCCATAAAGAGCGCAGCCCCCAAGGTAACCGTCAGCGGCAAGGTCTGGAGGATCGCTGTCGCATTCGCCAACGGCATGTTGAACAGAGCGGTCAGAAAGAAGTACGCCGCGCTGGCCTCGCCGATCGCGCGCAGGCTGACCCACTTCAGGTCACTGCGCGACATCCGGAAATCAAGCTGCCCCATTTGGCGTGCCATCAGGGTCAGAGCCGCCGTCGCCAAAATCCCGCGAATAAACAATAGCTGGAACAAGGGCACCTCGCCCGCCAGCATCTTCAGCGCGGTGTCATTCAGCGTAAAACCCACCATCGCCAGCATCATCAAGCCGGCACCGCGCATGTTTTCGGAAATCATTTCAGGCCCCTGCCCTGCTGCGTACCTGAAATCAGTGCACCATGCCCCCCACAAAGAAAAGACCCGGCAGGTGGGTATACCTGCCGGGTCCGTGATTACTTTTCTGTGATCTCAGGCGATCAGTCGTCCGAACCTTCGGGTGTCGGTGCTGCCAGCGCCGCGGCCTTTTCGGCCTCGATGCGGCGGGCTTCGATCACCACGTGGTCGCGGTCGTAAGCAATCTTGCGCACGCGCGAGGTTGCACCACCGGTACCAGCAGGGATCAGACGACCCACGATGACGTTCTCTTTCAGGCCAACCAGAGTATCGCGTTTGCCCTGTACCGATGCTTCGGTGAGGACGCGAGTGGTCTCCTGGAACGAGGCCGCCGAGATGAAGCTGCGGGTCTGCAGCGACGCCTTGGTGATACCCAGCAGGATCGGTTCGCCACGTGCGGGACGGCCACCTTTCTTGATGGCTTTCTCGTTTGCAGCGTCGAACTCTGCCTTCTCCACATGTTCGCCCTTGAGCAGGGTGGTGTCACCGCTGTCGAGGATTTCCCATTTCTGCAGCATCTGACGAACGACAACTTCGATGTGTTTGTCGTTAATCTTCACGCCCTGCAGACGGTAAACGTCCTGGACCTCGTTGATCATGTAGTTCGCCAGAGCCTCGATGCCCATGATCGACAGAATGTCGTGGGGCGCCGGGTTGCCGTCCATGATGTATTCACCCTTCTGGATGAAGTCACCTTCCTGAACAGGAATGTGCTTACCCTTGGGCACCATGTATTCGACGGGCTCCTGACCATCAGTCGCGGGTTCGATCGTGATGCGACGCTTGTTCTTGTAGTCGCGGCCAAAGCGCACGTAACCATCGATTTCGGCGATGATCGCGTGGTCCTTGGGACGACGTGCTTCGAACAGTTCCGCAACGCGGGGCAGACCACCGGTAATGTCCTTGGTCTTGGTGCCTTCGCGGGGGATACGCGCCACAACGTCACCGGCAGCTACGTCCTGACCTTCTTCGACCGACAGAATGGCGTCGACCGACATCGGGTAAGCAACGGGGTTGCCAGCGTCGTTACGAACGGGCTCGCCGGTTTCAGCATCAACGATGATGATCTCGGGCTTGAGCTCGTTGCCCTTGGGCGCGGTGCGCCAGTCGGACACGATCTTCTGGGTCATACCTGTCGCGTCGTCGGTAACCTCACGGACCGACACACCGTTGGTCAGGTCGACCAGACGTGCTTTACCCGAGCGCTCTGCGATGATCGGCAGAGTGAAGGGGTCCCACTCGAACAGCTTGGTGCCGCGCTTGACGCTGACGCCTTCGGTGACGAACAGCTTGGTGCCGTAACCCAGCTTGTAGCTGGCCAGCTCCGCGCCTTCGCCGCTTTCGACGACCAGCTGCATGTTCCGGCCCATCACGATCACTTCGCCCGAAGTGTTGGTGATGGTGTTCGGGTTGCGGAAGACGATCTTGCCTTCGTGGCCTGCTTCCTGGAACGACTGCTGGCCACCCTGTGCAACACCGCCGATGTGGAAGGTACGCATGGTCAGCTGTGTACCGGGTTCACCGATCGACTGCGCCGCGATGATACCAACGGCTTCGCCCTGGTTCACCATGGTGCCGCGTGCAAGGTCACGACCGTAGCACATTGCACAGACGCCATCTTCGGCTTCACAGGTCAGCGGCGAACGGACGCGAGCGGACTGGACACCGGCTTCGCCGATGCGGTCTGCCATACGTTCGTCGATCAGAGTGCCGATTGCTGCGATCACGTCTTCGGTGCCGGGTGCGCAGATATCCTCTGCTGCGGTACGGCCCAGAATACGCTCTGCCAGCGAAGCAACAACTTCACCATCGTTCACAGCCGCTTCGACGGTCACAGCCTGATCGGTACCACAGTCATGCTCGCGCACGATGCAGTCCTGGGCCACGTCCACCAGACGACGGGTCAGGTAACCCGAGTTCGCCGTCTTCAGAGCGGTATCCGACAGACCCTTACGGGCACCGTGGGTCGAGTTGAAGTACTCGAGAACGGTCAGACCTTCTTTGAAGTTCGAGATGATCGGCGTCTCGATGATGTCGCCGTTCGGCTTGGCCATCAGGCCGCGCATACCACCCAGCTGCTTCATCTGGGTAACCGAGCCACGCGCACCGGAGTGGGCCATCATGTAAACCGAGTTCGGTTCCATTTCGGCGCCATTCTCGTCGCGCTTGGACGCCGAGATGGTGTTCATCATCGCTTCAGTGACGTTGTCGTTACAACGGGTCCAGGCGTCGATCACCTTGTTGTACTTTTCGCCCTGAGTGATCAGGCCGTCCATGTACTGCTGTTCGAAGCCTTTGGCTTGCTCGCGGGTCGATTCCACGATGTCCCACTTGTTGTCGGGGATCACCATGTCGTCCTTGCCGAACGAGATGCCAGCCTTGAACGCCTGACGGAAGCCGAGGGTCATGATCTGGTCACAGAAGATAACCGACTCTTTCTGGCCGCAGTAACGGTAAACGGTGTCGATGACCTGCTGCACTTCTTTCTTACGCAGCAGACGGTTGACCAACGCGAAAGGCGCCTTGGCGTTCTGGGGCAGAAGGTTGCCCAGCAGCACACGGCCAGGAGTGGTTTCGAAGCGCTGGTACACTTCCAGACCATCCTCGTCGATCTGCTTGACGCGGGCAGTGACCTTGGCGTGCAGGTGCACTTCGCCGGAGTCCAGAGCGTGCTG
>CAXQKF010000052.1:0-5701 GCA_964224285.1 Donghicola sp.
CTCAGAAGCAAGGCGCGTATTGTGGCGCCTCTCCCGCCCCCACACGGGATTGCCGAAAGAACGAGAAGGACAGAGCCGATGGTCGCCGCCGGAGAGAACCTGAAGATCAACAAGGAACGGCTGTGGGACAGCCTGATGGAGATGGCCGAGATCGGCCCCGGCATTGCGGGCGGCAACAACCGCCAGACCCTGACCGACGAGGATGCCGCGGGCCGCGCCCTGTTCCAGAAATGGTGCGAAGAGGCGGGCATGACCATGGGCGTCGATACCATGGGCAACATGTTCATGACGCGCCCCGGCACCGATCCCGACGCCCTGCCCGTGTATATGGGCAGCCACCTGGACACACAGCCGACGGGCGGCAAATATGACGGCGTGCTTGGGGTCTTGGGCGCTTTGGAAGCGGTGCGGACCATGAACGATCTGGACATCAAGACCAAGCACCCCATTGTCATCGCCAACTGGACGAACGAGGAAGGCACCCGCTTTGCCCCTGCGATGCTGGCCTCTGGCGTGTTCGCGGGCAAGCACACGCAAGATTGGGCCTATGACCGCGTGGACGCCAAGGGCAAGCGGTTCGGCGACGAGCTGGAGCGCATCGGCTGGAAGGGCGACGAAGAGGTCGGCACCCGTAAGATGCACGCCATGCTGGAGCTGCACATCGAACAGGGCCCGATCCTAGAGGCCGAGGGAAAGGATATCGGCGTTGTCACCCACGGTCAGGGCCTGCGCTGGATACAGTGCACCGTGACCGGCAAGGAAAGCCATACCGGATCGACGCCCATGCCCATGCGCAAGAACGCGGGGCGCGGTTTGGCGCGGATCACCGAACTGGTCCACGAGATCGCCATGAAGCACCAGCCCAACGCGGTCGGCGCGATCGGGCATATCGACGTCTACCCGAACTCGCGCAACATCATTCCGGGCAAGGTCGTGTTTACCGTCGATTTCCGGTCCCACCTGCCAGAGATCATCGACGCCATGCTGGACGAATTCTACGCCAAGGCCCCCAAGCTGTGCGAGGAGATCGGCACCTGTCTGAAGACCGAAGTTGTCGGCCAGTTCAACCCGCCCGCCTTTGACGAAGGGTTGGTCACCTCGATCCGTAACGCGGCAGAAACGCTGGGATATTCCCACATGGACATCGTGTCCGGCGCGGGTCACGACGCCTGCTGGATCAACGACGTCGCCCCCACCGCGATGATCATGTGCCCCTGCGTGGACGGCCTGTCCCACAACGAGGCCGAAGAGATCAGCCCCGAATGGGCCGCCGCCGGAACCGACGTTCTACTGCACGCCGCACTGGAAACCGCGCAAATTCAGGAGTGATATTTCCCACCGCGCACAGGCATTTCCGCAAGACCAGACTGCAACATTGAGCGTTCTATGAAAGATCCGATCGCCTATCTCTGGAAAGAAGCCCCCGCACCCCGACAGGGCGCGGCGGCATTTGACCAGTCGATTTTGGAAAGGACCGGATATGCCCCTCATTCGCTTTTTCGTTCAGGAAGGCCGCAGTGCCGAAGCCACCCGCATCATGCTGGATGCGGCGCATCAGGTGGTGGTCGATGTGTTTGGCGTGCCCCAGCGCGACCGCTACCAGATCGTGTCCGAACACAAACCCGGCCAGATGATCCTCGAGGACACAGGCCTTGGCTTCGAACGGGATCAGGCCGAGCAGGTGCTGGTGCAGGTCTTTACCTCGCCCCGCCCACAAGAGGCCAAGCTGGCGTTCTACGACCAACTGGCGGCCAAACTGCAGGACGCCTGCGGGCTCGATCCGAAAAACCTCATGATCTCGATCTTCGAGAACACTCAGGCCGACTGGAGCTTTGGCTTTGGTCGCGCCCAATACGTTACCGGCGAATTGGGCTGACCTCTCTGCACTGGACGGGTGCGGACGGATCAGCCCGCGCCCAATCCAGAACAGGGAGATTCCAATGACCACAGTCATCAAAGGCGGCACCATCGTCACCGCCGATCTGACCTACAAGGCGGATGTGAAAATCGACGGGGGCAAGATCATCGAGATTGGCCCCGACCTGAGCGGGGACGAGGTTCTGGACGCCAGCGGCTGCTATGTGATGCCCGGCGGGATCGACCCGCATACTCATCTGGAAATGCCGTTCATGGGCACCTATTCGGCGGATGACTTCGCCAGCGGCACCCGCGCCGCGCTGGCGGGCGGCACCACGATGGTCGTCGATTTCGCCCTGCCCTCGCCCGGTCAGAGCCTGCTCGACGCCCTGCAAATGTGGGACAACAAGTCCTCTCAGGCGGCCTGCGATTACAGCTACCACATGGCGATCACTTGGTGGAGCGAGCAGGTCTTTGACGAGATGAAGGCCGTCACCGAAAAGGGCATCAACACCTTCAAGCACTTCATGGCCTACAAGGGCGCGCTGATGGTGAACGATGATGAATTGTATGCCAGCTTCAAACGCTGCGCCGAGCTGGGGGCGACCCCCTTGGTTCATGCCGAGAACGGCGATGTGGTCGCCGAATTGACCGCCAAGCTGCTGGCCGAGGGCAACACCGGCCCCGAGGCCCACGCCTATTCCCGCCCCCCGCAGGTCGAGGGCGAGGCCACCAACCGCGCCATCATGATCGCCGATATGGCAGGGGCACCATTGTACGTCGTGCACACCTCCTGCGAGGAGGCCCACGAGGCCATCCGCCGCGCAAAAATGCAGGGCAAACGTGTGTGGGGCGAGCCACTGATCCAGCATCTGGTGCTGGACGAAAGCGAATATTTCAACCCTGATTGGGACCACGCCGCCCGCCGCGTGATGTCGCCCCCCTTCCGCAACAAACAGCATCAGGACAGCCTGTGGGCGGGTCTGGCGTCGGGCACTCTGTCCTGTGTGGCGACCGACCACTGCGCCTTTACCACGGATCAGAAACGCTTTGGCGTGGGCGATTTCTCGATAATCCCGAACGGCACCGGCGGGCTAGAGGATCGCCTGCCTGTCCTGTGGACCTTTGGCGTGAACACCGGCCGGATCACCATGAACGAATTCGTGGCTGTCACCTCGACCAACATCGCCAAAGTCCTGAACTGCTACCCGAAAAAGGGCGCGGTTCTGGTGGGCGCGGACGCCGACATCATCGTCATGGACCCCGAGAAAACCAAGACGATCAGCGCGGGCACCCAAGCTTCGGCCATCGACTACAACGTCTTCGAGGGGATCGAGGTCAAGGGCCTGCCCCGCTATGTTCTGACCCGCGGATATGTGGCAGTGGACAACGGTGACTTGAAAGCCAAGGAAGGGCATGGTGAATTCGTTGCACGTGAACCGAATGCGACCGTCAACAAAGCCCTGTCCAAGTGGAAGGAACTGACCGCGCCCCGCCCCGTGGAGCGCACAGGCATCCCCGCCACAGGCGTCTAAGACAGTTTCGGGGCGGGTCACGTAGCCTGCCCCAGATCGACTACCAGCAAAGAAGACCTGATGAAAAAGCCAGTGATTGATGCGTCGGGGGTAAACCTGACCTTCCAGACCAAAGACGCACCCGTCCACGCCCTCAAAGACGTGAACCTGCAGATCGACAAGGGGGATTTCGTGTCCTTTATCGGTCCGTCCGGTTGCGGCAAGACCACCCTGCTGCGCTGTATTGCAGCTTTGGAGACCCCGACAGGCGGATCGCTGACCGTCAATGGCCTGACCCCGAACGAGGCCCGCAAGGCACGCTCCTATGGTTATGTGTTTCAGGCGGCGGGCCTGTACCCATGGCGCACGATTGAAAAGAACATCAAGCTGCCGCTGGAAATCATGGGCTATCCCAAGGCCGAGATGGACGAGCGGGTCAAACGCGTGCTCGATCTGGTGGACCTGTCCGGTTTCGGCAAGAAATTCCCGTGGCAACTGTCCGGCGGGATGCAGCAGCGGGCGTCCATTGCGCGGGCCTTGGCCTTTGACGCCGATATCCTGCTGATGGACGAACCATTTGGCGCGCTGGACGAAATCGTCCGCGACAAGCTGAACGAGGAACTTCTGAAACTGTGGGATCGCACGGGCAAAACCATCTGCTTCGTCACCCACTCGATCCCCGAGGCGGTGTACCTGTCCACCAAGATCGTCGTCATGTCCCCCCGCCCCGGTCGCATCACTGACGTGATCGAAAGCCCCTTGCCCCGTGAACGCCCCCTCGAAATCCGCGATACGCCCGAGTTCATCGAGATCGCCCACCGCGTCCGCGAAGGTCTGCGCGAGGGGCACAACGCATGAAGAATATCCTGCCAATTCTGACCGTTCTGCTGGTCATCGTGGCAGTCTGGTACGCCGCCGCGATCAGGATGAACGCCCCGTGGACCTATGCCCAAGCCGAACGGGCGGGCACCGAAGTCACGTTCAGCGAAGTGGTCCGCGACACGCTGAACCAAGAACGCCCCGTCCTGCCCGCGCCCCATCAGGTGGCGGCGGAACTCTGGGCCACGACGGTAGAGAAAAAGATCACGTCCAAGCGCAGTCTGGTATTCCACGGCTGGGTGACCCTGTCCGCGACCCTGCTCGGCTTTGCGATTGGCACCACGGCGGGCATCCTGCTGGCCATCGGGATCACCCATAACCGCGCGATGGAGCTGGGGGTGATGCCTTGGGCGATTGCGTCCCAGACCATCCCGATCCTCGCGATTGCGCCCATGATCATCGTGGTTCTGAACAGCATGGGCATCTCGGGGCTGATCCCGAAGTCCATCATCGCGGCCTATCTCAGCTTCTTTCCAGTCGCGGTCGGCATGGTCAAAGGGCTACGCGCCCCCGACGCCATGCAACTGGACCTGATGAGCACCTATAACGCGTCGGACAACCAGACCTTCTGGAAACTGCGCCTGCCCTCGTCGATGCCCTACTTGTTTGCCTCGCTCAAGGTCGGTGTGGCGGCATCCTTGGTCGGCACCATCGTGGCCGAACTGCCCTCTGGCGCGACACGCGGCCTTGGTGCGCGCCTCCTGAGCGGGTCGTACTATGGCCAGACCATCCAGATCTGGTCGGCCCTGTTCGCGGCGGCTCTACTGGCGGCATCCCTCGTTATCATCGTCGGCATGATCGAGAAAATCACCCTGCGCAGAATGGGGATGGCCGCATGAAGATCGCGATTATCCTTCTGGTGTGGATCGGCCTGTGGTGGCTGAACACCCGCCTTGCCCGCAGCGCGAAGACCGCTTGGGTCGTGCCCGTGCTGTTCGGGATCACACTGCTGATCCTGTGGGAACTGACCGTGCGCCTGTTTGGCGTCAGCCCCGTGATCCTGCCCCCGCCCACCGACATCGCCGTGGCCTTTGTCAGTGAAATCCCCACCCTGTGGGAGGATTTCGTCCAGACCATCATCAAGGGTGCCTTCAGCGGCTACATCATCGGTTGCGGCTCGGCCTTCCTGACCGCGATCATCATCGACCGCTCGCCTTTCCTGCAGCGGGGCCTCTTGCCCATCGGGAACTTCGTCGCCGCCCTGCCCATCGTGGGTGTCGCGCCGATCCTCGTGATGTGGTTCGGTTTTGACTGGCAATCCAAGGCGGCCGTCGTCGTGATCATGGTGTTCTTCCCCATGCTGGTGAACACCGTCGCGGGCCTGCAAGCCAGCGACCACATGCAGCGCGATCTGATGCGCACCTACAACGCGTCCTACATCCAGACGCTGGCCAAACTGCGCATCCCCACCGCCATGCCCTTCATCTTTAACGGCCTGAAAATCGCGACCA
>CAXQKF010000053.1:0-3657 GCA_964224285.1 Donghicola sp.
GAGGTTCTGGTCCACCCCGAATCCCTGATCCACGCGCTGGTCGGCTTCAACGATGGCGCGCTAATGGCCCATGTGGGCGCCCCCGATATGCGCCACGCCATCGGCTATGCGCTGAACTGGCCCGACCGCGCCCATCTGCCGGTCGAGCGGCTGGATTTGGCCGCGATTGGCCGCATGACATTTCGAGCGCCCGATGACGTGCGCTACCCCGCCTTGCGCCTTGCGCGAGAGGTGATGGAGACCGGCGGTCTGTCCGGCGCGGTCCTGAATGGGGCCAAGGAGAGAGCGCTCGATCACTTCATCGCGGGGCGCATCCGGTTCACCGATATGGCTGATCTGGTGGCCGGTGCGCTGGATCAATTATCGCGGCGCAATACGCTTCATTTGCCAGTAACCCTTGATAACGTCGCCCAACTGGACCATTTGGCCCGTAAGGCGGCGGATCAGATCGCCATGGATTTGGTAACGTAAGAGGCAGTTTTGGATATTCTCGCTCTGGCACCCGATCTGGGTGGTCTGTTGTACACCATCGCATCGTTTGTTGTCGCACTGATCATCATCGTCGCGGTCCATGAATACGGCCACTACATTGTTGGCCGCTGGAGCGGGATCAAAGCTGAAGTCTTCTCTCTCGGGTTCGGGCCTGTGCTGATGTCGCGGGTCGACAAGCATGGCACGCGCTGGCAGATCGCCGCGCTGCCCCTTGGGGGCTATGTGAAATTCCTAGGGGACAGCGATGCGGCCAGCGGCAAGGATGCTGACGCCATCGAAGGCCTGAGCGAGTCGGATCGCCGTCACACCATGCATGGGGCGCCTTTGTGGGCGCGGGCGGCGACCGTGGCTGCCGGACCTGTGTTCAACTTTGTCCTGTCGATTCTGATCTTTACTGCGGTTGTCTTCTGGGAAGGACAGCCCAAAGAGCCTTTGACCATCGGTGAACTGCAAGACCTGCCGGGTGCTGTGACCTTGCAAGAGGGTGACACACTGGTGTCTATCGCGGGCATCGATCTGCCCGAAGAGGGGCTCTCGGCCATTCGGTCGGAACTGCCGCAAGACGGCGCGTTGGATTATACCGTCCTGCGCGATGGACAAGAGGTCACTGCAACTGGACCCAACCCCTATCTTCCCCTTGTTTCGCAGGTCGCTCCGCGCTCTGCGGCCTATGAGGCTGGCATCCGACCCGGTGACGTGATCACGGCTGCGGATGGCGTGCTCGTCTATGCCTTCAGCCAGCTGGTCAATGTGGTCAAAGCGGCCGAAGGTGCCCCGATCGATCTGTCGGTGTGGCGGGCAGGGCAGGACCTGAGCATCACTCTGAATGCCAAGCGCGTGGACGAACCGCTGCCCGAAGGCGGTTTCCAGACGGTATGGCGCATCGGCGTTGTGGGAGGTCTGTTCTTCGAGGCCGCCACGGAGTCGGTCAGCTTTGGTGAGTCGTTCTCGGCTGGCGCCAAACAGCTGTGGTTCCTGATCGAAGGGTCGATCTCGGGCCTCTGGCACATGATCACCGGTGCAATCAGCACGTGCAACATGTCCGGCCCTGTGGGCATTGCCGAAGTGTCGGGGGCTATGGCCTCTCAGGGGGCGCAGAACTTTATCTGGTTCATCGGATCGCTATCTGCGGCTGTAGGTCTGCTGAACCTGTTCCCTGTGCCGGTTCTGGATGGCGGGCATCTGGTGTTCTTTGCCTACGAGGCTGTTGCCGGTAAACCCCCGAGCGACAAAGTCCTGCGTGTGTTGATGGCAGCCGGTCTCGCTTTGATCCTGTCGTTGATGGTCTTTGCGCTGGGGAACGACCTGTTCTGCCCGTAATGCCCCAATTATGACGTAATCAAAAATTACACAAAGCCTCACGCGACTGTATCGAGTGAGGCTTTTTTCATGACTGCACTGACCCAAGGGTATCGCAGCCTGTCTTTTCTTGTGGGAATCAACTGGGACCGGCTCTTGTTCCCTGCCGGAGTGCTGGCGGGATTGACCGTTGGCGCGACGATTGGCAGCTATCTTGTTTAAAGAGATGACAAAGACGCCACATCCTGCGGTTGGTTTTTGACAATCGCTACATATGCCGATACTCACACAACCAATTGAGATGATTTGACGGGGTCACTGCCATGACCGAATTTCCTCGCCGCAAGGCAGGCGGTTTTGCCAAAGCTGCAGGCCTGATGGCCAGCGTTGCTGTTCTTTCCACCTTTACGAGTGTTGTTGGCGCGCCGACGGTCGCTATGGCCCAGAGCTATGCGTTCAATGCGGTCGAGATCGACGGCAACCAGCGTATCGAGGATGCGACCATCCTTTCCTACATGGGGATCGCACGCGGACAGTCCGTGTCGGCCGCCGATGTGAACGCCGGCTATCGCCGCCTCGAGGACAGTGGCCTGTTCGAGAGCGTGGACGTCCAGCCCCGCGGGAACACGCTGGTGATCAACGTTGTGGAATATCCCACCGTCAACCGCATCTCGTTCGAGGGCAACCGCCGTCTGGACGATGACGCGATGGCAGAGATCGTCGAGTCGCAAGAGCGCCGCGTTCTGAACCCTTCGCAGGTGGAACGTGATGCCGCCCGCATCGCCGAGGCCTATAGCCAGCAGGGCCGTTTGGCCGCACGCGTCCAGCCGCGCATCATCAAGCGTTCGGACAACCGCGTCGATCTGGTTTACGAAGTCTTTGAAGGCGACGTTTCGGAAATCGAGCGTATCAGCTTTGTCGGCAACAAGGCCTATTCGGATCGCCGTCTGCGCGGTGTTCTGGAAACCAAGCAAGCCGGTCTGCTGCGCCGCCTGATCCGCCGCGATACCTATATCGAAGACCGTATCGCGTTTGACCGCCAGGTTCTGTCGGACTTCTACGCGGCCCGCGGCTACGTGGACTTCCGCGTCCTGAGCGTGACCCCCGAACTCACCCGCGAGCGCAATGGCGTCTTCCTGAACTTCAACATCGAAGAGGGACAGCAGTTCCGCGTGGGCAACGTCAGCGTTTCGTCTGAACTGGCGAATGTTGATCCCGACCTCTTTGCCGAGGCTCTGCGCATCGACACCGGCGATATCTACTCGCCGACGCTGGTCGAGAACTCGATCGCCCGTCTGGAGCGTCTGACTGTTCAGCAACAGCTGCAGTTCGTCCGCATCGAGCCCCGCATCACCCGCAACGACCGTGATCTGACCCTCGACGTTGAATTCGTCATGTCGCGCGGTCCCCGCGTGTTCGTTGAACGCATCGACATCGAAGGCAACACCACCACTCTGGACCGCGTCATCCGCCGCGAGTTCACCGTGGTCGAAGGTGACCCCTTCAACCCGCGCGAAGTGCGTCAGGCCGCAGAGCGTATCCGTGCGCTTGGTTTCTTCTCCGAAGCCGAAGTGGACGCGCGCGAGGGCAGCAGCCCTGATCAGGTGATCGTCGATGTTGACGTGACCGAGCAGCCGACCGGTTCGATCAGCTTTGGTGCGAACTACTCGACTTCTGACGGTGTCGGGCTGGTTGGCTCGTTCAGCGAGCGGAACTTCTTGGGTCGTGGCCAGTCGCTGCGCGTGTCCCTTGGTAACTCCAGCAACAATTCGACTGCTGGTATCCAGTTCGTAGAGAGATCGGAAGAGCACACGTCTGAACTCCAGTCACCAGTGAGCATCTCGTATGCCGTCTTCTGCTTGAAAA
>CAXQKF010000054.1:0-5930 GCA_964224285.1 Donghicola sp.
CGAGGACAAGAAATCCCTTGTCGAGGAGTTGCGTGCGCAAGGCGCCTATATCGCGATGGCCGGCGACGGGGTGAATGACGCCCCTGCCCTTGCCGCCGCCGATGTCGGGATTGCCATGGGCACCGGAGCCGACGTGGCTGTCGAAAGCGCAGGGATCACCCTTCTGGGCGGCGACCTGACCGGCATTGTACGCGCCCGCAAACTGGCCACCGCAACGCTTCGCAACATCAAGGAAAACCTGTTCTTTGCCTTCGCCTAGGGTCAGGATGCATTGATTTTCAAAGCGCTGCGTGATTCACGGCCCGGAAAACGGAGCGGTGACATGAGCGACCTTTTCTGGCTGACCGACGAGCAGATGGCCAAGCTTTCCCCTTTCTTTCCCAAGTCCCACGGCAAGCCTCGGGTCGACGACAAACGCGTCTTGAGCGGGATAATCTTCATCAATCGCAATGGCTTGCGCTGGCGCGACGCGCCTGAAGCCTATGGACCGCATAAGACGCTGTACAGCCGGTGGAAGCGCTGGAGCGAGAAAGGCATCTTCGCCAGGATGATGGTCGGCCTGGCTACCGGACACCGCGAAGAAAAAACCGTGATGATCGACGCGACCTATCTGAAAGCACACCGTACCGCGACCAGCATGGCCGCCAAAAAGGGGGGCGCGGTCGCCTGATCGGTCGAACCAAGGGCGGCATGAACACAAAACTGCATGCCATCTGCGACAGCCAAGGACGACCGCTCAACCTGTTCTTCACCGCCGGACAGGTCAGCGACTACATCGGCGCACGGGCGCTGCTCAGCAGCCTTCCAAATGTCGAATGGCTGCTCGGGGATCGGGGCTACGACGCTGATTGGTTCCGAGAAGCATTGCAAGACAAGGGGATACGCGCCTGCATTCCCGGCCGAAAGCAACGCAAGACCCAGGTCAAATACGACAAGCGCCGCTACAAGCGGCGAAACCGCATCGAGATCATGTTCGGGCGCCTCAAGGACTGGAGGCGCGTGGCAACCCGCTATGACCGCTGTCCAAAGGTCTTTCTCTCAGCCATCGCGCTCGCAGCAACCGTCATCTACTGGTTATGAATCCTGACCCTAGTGTTCCGGCTTTTTGATGATCTGGCGGCGTGCAATCCAAACTGTGAACTCACAATAGAAAATTCGATTCTCCGAAGATCGCCAACCGCCTTGGCGGCACCAATCATGTTTTCAGCATCTTACCTTCGCAATAATTTTCGCACGCCTCAACACCCTCTGCGACCACATCGAGAAGTGCGTCCACATCGTTCAAAAGGGCTGTAATACGCGGACTGCTGATGCGGTAGCGGATGAAGCGTCCATCGCGGTCGCTGGCGACAAGCCCACAATCCAAAAGACATCGGAGATGGTTGGAAACGTTTGGTTGCGATAGTTCTGTGCGCGTCACGATCTCGTGCACAGCCAACGGCGCTTCACACAAGGCGCCAAGAATCGCGAGACGGCTTGGGTCCGCAAAGCCGCGAAACAGCTTCGCCCTTCGTTCTATAGTGCTTGTCCCGGTATTGCGGTCGGCAATGATTTGGTCCATATCATTCCTCGCTGATATGTTGTTTCTTGATTCACTCTAGCAGGAGTATTGCACCCATGGCCAACGCCGACAGCGCCAGATCGACGGCTGATGTTCCATCCTTCCGTTACCGCGTCTCCGGCATGGATTGCGCCAAGGATGCCGCGCAGATCGAACGGGCGGCGCAGTCTGCAGGGGTCGCGCCCGACGCGGTGAAAGTGTCGGCGGCGACCCATATCATGACTCTGAAGGCCCCTGAAGCGCGTTTGCCGGACATCGTAAAGGCCGTTGAGACAACGGGGTATGGGTTTGACCGCATCGAAAGCGACGAGGACCTTCAGCAAGGTGCGGCCCATCAGGACCCGGCCTATCGACGTGCGTTATGGATCGTCGTAATCCTCAATGTCGGCTACGGTGTCATCGAGATGGTCGGCGGGTTTATCGCCGGATCGCAGGCCGTGAAAGCCGACGCCCTCGATTTCATCGGCGATGGCGCGATTACCTTCCTCGGACTTCTGGCCATCGGCTGGAGTCTCGCGTGGCGGGCACGGTCGGCCCTGATCCAGGGCATCTTCCTTGGCCTCCTTGGCCTTGGAGTTCTCGGCACGACCATCATGCGGGCTTTCGAACCGATAACGCCGGATGCGGCTCTCATGGGCCTTCTGGGCCTGATCGCTCTCGTTATCAATGTTGTGTCCGTGCTGCCCCTGCTGCGGTATCGCAAGGGTGACGCGAACATGCGCGCTGTCTGGCTGTTCTCGCGCAACGACGCCATCGGCAATGCTGCGGTCGTCATCGCAGCCGGACTGGTGGTCTGGCTGGGCAGTGCCTGGCCAGACCTCATTGTCGCCTTTGGGATTGCGGGACTGTTCCTGCATTCATCTTGGTCGATCATCCGTGATGCGCGTTCCGATCTGAAGGCGGCAGCATGAACCGCCGCACTCTGGGTGGGCTCTGCGCCATTGCGGCGCTCGCTCTCGATCAGAGCACAAAGGCGCTCGCCCTGAACACACCGGAGCTGGAGCGCGGGGTCGAGGTTCTGCCTTTTCTGAATCTTGTCCGTGTCCTGAACGATGGAGTCAGCTTCGGGTTGCTTGGTGGGATCGTGCCCTCGTGGGGTCTCGTCGTGCTTGCTAACGCGATCATCGCATGGCTGCTGATCTGGTTATGGCGCGCGCCAGATAGACTGACCGCTGCTGCGCTCGGTCTGGTCATCGGCGGCGCAGCTGGAAATGTCATCGACCGGTTGCGGTATCAGGCGGTCCCCGACTTTCTGGATTTCCATTTCGGGACATACCACTGGCCATCCTTCAATCTCGCTGATGTGGCGATTTTCTGTGGAGCGGCCCTGCTGTTCTGGGACGGCTTTCGTGCCGCGAGAGGCAAACCGGAACAGCCCGGACAAGACCCCCGCAAGGAAAATGTCGCGGGGAGATAGCAGCTCACAGGTAAGGAGCTTTGGGAGGGGCCTGGACTTGAAGTTTTTAGATTGGATTGACCGGATCATTCGTAGCATCGGCGTCGTGACTGCATGGCTGACAGTTGTTTCGATTGCCGCCTACGGCGCGCTTCAGATGCTGGATCGAAAGCTACAACTTGGCATGTCGAGCTATTTGCCGGACCTGTCCACATCGCTGCTGTTCATTCTGATTTTCTTGACCCTTGGCTATACCTATCTGAGCGACGGTCATGTGCGCGTTGATGTTCTTCGCAGACATTGGTCCGCGCGCCGTATTGCGTGGATCGAACTGATAGGTGGCTTTTTTGTCCTTCTGCCTCTCGCCGCGATTCTGACCTGGTACGGGTGGGACGGTCTGATGCGCACCACGAAGTTCGCCGAAACCCAGTTGTGGGCACAACGCATAGCCGGGGTTATCGGCCCCATCTTGCTGGCCCTTGCGGGTGTGATCGTAGCCTTGCGCAACATCGCCTTTCTGGCAGGGAAACGTGCGCAAGGCGCACCGGAACAATCGGGCGGGCTGCACAATGGTGAATGAGGTCCTCACGGTGGCCATGCTTGCCGTGATGGCCATCGGGGTCTTCAGCGGCTTTCCGGTTGCCCTTGTCCTGGCGGGGACAGGCTTCCTGGGATTTGTGGCTGCTGTTTGGGTGGGGATCACAGATTTTCAGCATCTGGGGCTGATCTACCTGCGGGCCCGCGGTGTACTGACCAATGAATCAGTCCAATTTACCAGTGTTCCTATGCTGATTTTTCTCGGTTTGATCCTGAATGCCAGCGGGGTTGCCGAAACCATGTTTCGCTTGCTGGGGCGTATTCTGACGGGTGTTCCGGGTCGCTACGCCATCGCGACCCTGCTGATCGGTCTGGTGCTCGCGCCAGCAGCCGGGGTTATCGGGGCATCGGTCATCACGGTGGCGCTGGTCGCCTATACCCCGATGATGGCTTCCGGCTACGCCCCGCGAACCGCGGGTGCAGCCGTCGCGGCCTCTGGCGCGCTCGGTGTCGTGTTTCCGCCAGCCGTGATGCTGTTTTTTATCTCGAACGTCTTCTATCTGCGCATTGGATTGATGTACGTGGCTCTCATCGTGCCCGTTCTTCTGATGGTAACCGCCTTCGCGATCTATTTTGCCATCTTCTTGCGAAAAACCGTCGAAATCCCTTTGGACGCGCCAAAGACCAATCTTGGGTCAGACCTTTTGTTCGTGATTGCTTCGGTCGCTGTAATCGCGTCAATTCCTCTCAGCATTATTCTGGGCTTTGCGACGCTCACAGAGGCGGCCGGAGTAGGGGTGTTTGGCGCGCTCTTGGTCGCGCTGGCGCGAAAGCGTTTGTCTTTCCCATCTTTGAACTCTGTCACGGTGCAGACAGGTGCGATGACTTCGATGGTCTTCTTCATCGTACTCGGCGCATCGGTTTTTTCGCTGAGTTTCCACCTCGTTGGCGGACCAGATGTCATCTTCGACTGGATATCCGCATTCGACCTCACCCGGTGGGAACTGTTGGCGACGCTCCTTGGCGTGATCATCATACTTGGTTTTGTTTTTGACTGGATCGAGGTTCTCTTGGTCTTTGTACCCGTGCTGATGCCGATCATTTCCGAGCTCGACTTCGCGGATCACGTCGGCTCTGCGTACTTTGCACAAATCTGGATTGCTGGCCTGATTGCACTGGCATTGCAAACATCCTTTCTCACGCCCCCCTTCGGCTACGCACTGTTCTTTGCCAAGATGGCGGCACCGAAAGGTATCAACCTTTCCGATATCTATCGCGGTGCGGTACCGCTCGTTGCCATTGAAATTGTATTGATCGCGGCGCTGATCTCTTTCCCCCAGCTTGTCACCTGGCTGCCCGAAGCAGCACTCGGTTCGGCAGATGCGCCGCAGCTGATCCAGCGGTGATAAATGATGCATGTCCCGCGCAAATGCACTGATTGGTTTGTTGGCTGTGATGCTTTGGATGAAGCGGAGAGCCCGAAACGAGACCGCCGCGAGCGTAACATTTAGGGAGGACAATCAATGGTCAGCATTCCATCCGCAACGGGCTTCGACAGCACGCTCGCCCTACTGCGCAACCCATATGGTTTCATATCGGATACCTGCCGCGACCTCGGCAGCGATCTATTCGCGACTCGCGTCCTCCTTAAGCAAACCATTTGCATGACCGGTGCGGCGGCAGCGGAAGTCTTCTACAAGGAAGACCGGCTCGTTCGCGCGGACTCGATGCCGGGCCGCATTCAAAAAACGCTTCTCGGTGAAGGCGGTGTTCAGGGCCTCGATGGCGACGCGCATCGTCACCGAAAGCAGATGTTCATGTCTCTTATGGCCTCTGAGCGGATTGCAGCGCTCCAGGGTATGTCCCTGCACATGCTGGACAACTATGTGCGGGACTGGGAAGCGGCGGATGAAGTCGTGCTCTATGATGAGGTGCGCGAAATGCTCACCAGAGCCGTCTGCGCCTGGGCTGGGGTGCCGCTACCGGATGCGGAAGTAAAGAAGCGAACAGCGCAACTGACTACGCTCTTTCAGGATGCAGGAGCCGTTGGCCCGAAACACTGGCGTGCACGTCGGTCGCGGCAGAAACTGGAAAAATGGACTTCGCGGATGATACTGGAAGTCCGCGACGACACTCTCCAGCCACAAAAGGAAAGCGCTCTATACGTTATCGCGACATGGCGCGATCCCGACGGGGAGTTATTGCCCCCAAAGGTGGCAGCCGTGGAACTGCTGAACGTTCTGCGTCCGACTGTCGCCGTGTCTGTGTTCATCGTCCATGCCGTTCATGCCCTCCATTGGTATCCTGAGGGCTTTGTCAGGTTATTTCGCGCAGCACGAACTCACACCCTGGATGCCGGATTACGCCGCCAAGTCGTCAGTGTAGTCGTGCCAAATCTCGAATGCGGCAGCGCGGGAGTGGCGATAAGATTTGGCT
>CAXQKF010000055.1:0-47476 GCA_964224285.1 Donghicola sp.
CAAACCTCGGCGGCGGTTTGGATGCCCGCGTCAAAGATCTCTGCCTTGATGTTTTCCTTGGTCACCACCGCAGGCACGAACAGCTGCGAGGGGGTGTCGTAAAGGGTGGTGGTCGCCTCAGGGGTGCCGCCTTCGATCAGGGTCATGGCAACTTTGGCGGCCGCTTCGGCCACGATTTCTGACGGCTTGGAGATGGTGTTGTACTGGTCACCCGCTATGATCAGCTGCAGCGCCGCGATGGTCGCGTCGTTACCGGTGACGGGCGGCAGCGGGTCAACGCCAGCCGCTTTCATTGCCGCAATCGCGCCGCCTGCGGTACCGTCGTTCGCGGCCACGATGCCTTTAATCTCGGCGCCAAAGCGGGTGATCTGACCTGCGGCCCATTCCTGAGCTTTCGGCGGTGCCCAATCGGGGGTGTCGAATTCCGACAGGGTTTTGTAGGCAGAGTTGTCCAGCGCGCTATCGATACCATCACGGATCAGACCTGCTGCCGCATCCGTGGGCGAGCCGTTGATTTGCAGAACGCCCTCGCCATCGGCAACGCCGGTTGCGGTCAGGTGATCCACCAGCGACTGCGCGATTGCGCGGCCAATGCCTTCGTTGTCGAAGGACACATAGAAGTCCGCAGGCATATCGGGGATCGGACGGTCATAAGCGACGACCTTTACGTCCTGCGAATGGGCGATCTGCACCAGAGCCGCCGCAGCCGAACTATCCACAGGGTCCAGCACCACAACCTTCGCGCCCTGCGCAATGACCGAGTTAAACTGCTGCTGTTGCAGCGCCACATCGGCGTTGGCGTTCTGGTAGATCACGGTGCAGTCGGGGCAAAGCTCGGACATTGCGGCCTGAAAACCGGGGTAGTCGTGCTGTTCATAGCGGGTCGATGCCTGATCGGGCATCAGGAAGGCGACGGTCGCGGTTTCGGCAAAGGCAGCGCCAGCGGTCAGCGACGCGGCGGCGGCAGTAAGCATCAGTTTTTTCATCATGTTTCTCCTCCAGAATGGTGCGACCCCGTTCATGAAAGAGTTATCCGGCAACACCCGACCGGCCCGCGAAATGCGAGGCCAGAGCACCCGTGCACCATTTACCCTCCCACAACCCTCCTCAAGGTCGCTCTTTCGGTTGAGCAGACTGTTTAACAAATGCTCAACCGATGGAGCATGATTGCCACCAATATTTAACCCTGTCAATATGGACACATCCAATAGGAAAGAGCGCACGTGACCGACAGCAATTCTTCAAAGCGGCCAACGATTTACGATCTGGCGCAAATCGTCGGAACCTCGCCCACTGCGGTCAGCTCGGTCCTGAACGGATCGTGGAAGAAGCGTCGAATCAGCCAGAAACTGGCGGACAAAGTGCTCAAGGCGGCGCAAGACAATGGCTATACGGTGAACATTCAGGCCAGCGTGTTGCGACGCGAACGGTCGAACATCGTGGGAATGATCCTGCCGAAATACGACAACCGCTTCTTTGGCGCGATGGCCGAGGAGTTCGAGACCCGCGCCCGTGCCGCCGGTCTGTTTCCCGTCATTACATGCACACAGCGTGATCCTGCGCTGGAACTGGCCGCCGCCCGTGAAATGCTGAGCTATCAGGTGGATTATCTGATCTGCACCGGCGCAACGGACCCCGACCAGATCACCGATCTGTGCCGCGCGGCGGGGGTGAAAACCCTGAACCTCGACCTGCCAGGCACCAAAGCGCCTTCGATCCTGTCCGATAACTTCACCGCCGCGCGGGATCTGACGCGGGTTATTCTGGACGCCTGCGAACGGGACTTCGGGAGGGCAGAGCCGCTGTTGTTCATCGGTGGCCGCTCTGACGACCACAACACCCAAGAGCGTCTTCGCGGGTTTCAAGCGGCGCACACGGAGCGCGGGCTGACGGTCCCGAAAACGCAGATCATCTCGCAGGGGTATGACCCCGAGAAAGCCCGCCAGACCCTATTGGCCATGGATGCCGTGCCTCATGGAATTTTTGTGAACTCGACCATTACCCTCGAAGGGGTGGTTTTCTGGCTGCAGTCTCTGCCGCCCGAGCGGGCAACGAACATCCGCTGCGGGACGTTCGACTATGACCCTTTCGGCGCGCTCTTGCCGCAAAATGTCGGGATGGTCCGCCAGGACGTCAAAGCCTTGCTGGACCTGACGTTCCAGACCATGAAGGCGGGCAAAGAGGATGCAGGGATGCAGCTCGTCCCTTGCAGCCTCGAAATGCCCGAACTCTAGCCGCACCGATCAGGGGGCAACCAGCACTTTGCATTGGGTTGTCCTTTGGCGCAGGGCCTCGAACGCGGTCGGCATATCCCCGAGCGACACGGTGTCCGAAATCAGGTGTTGCGGCGCATAGGTTCCCGCATCCAGCGCACGAATGGCCATTTCGAATTCCGGCATCGAAAAGAAGACGGACATCACGATCTCTACCTCTTTGGAAATGGCGCGGAAGCTGTCCATGTGATCCGGCGCCGTGCATAGCCCCAGAACAACGACACGGCCGCGCGGCGCGACCAAGCCGATGCAGTGGTCAATCAGGCCCGGTTTGCCCACACATTCAAAGACGATCTCTGGGGCGGCCCCACAAGCCTCGGTCACGCGGCGGTCCAGATCGGGGCCGCTGATCAGGAAGTCAGTTGCGCCAAGGTCCATCGCTCTTTCGCGCTGATGGTCGTGCACATCGACCACGACGACCCGCGCAGCCCCCAGCCGTCGGGCCCAGAAGGCAACCGCCAGCCCGATGGCCCCTGCCCCGACGATGACCACCCGCGCCCCCGGCTGCATTCGCGCCCGCATGATCCCGTGCAATGCGACGCCCAAGGGTTCGGCCAGAGCGCCATCCTCTGCCGAGATGCCCCACGGCAGCTTGCGGCATTGGAATGTATCCACCGCCGCGAACTCGGCATACCCCCCTCCGATCAAAGAGAAATTCGCGCACCACGCAGGTTCGCCGCGTTTGCAAGCCTCGCAGGCCCCGCATCCCCGCAGGGGCGCGGCGGTGACATGGTCACCGACCTTCAGGCCCGGGACCCCCGCGCCCACATCCACCACTTCGCCCGAGAATTCGTGGCCGATGACTTCGCCCCCTTGCAGGCCAAAGGTGGGGTCTTCGGTCATGTGCAGGTCGGATCCGCAGATCCCGCAGCGGCAGACCTTGAGCAGGACTTGGCCAGCGGCGGGTTCAGGGGTGTCAACCTCGCCGATCCGCAGGGGTTGGCCCATGGCGTCGAAAATGGCGGCTTTCATGGTTTATCCTCCAGCACCAGTTTGCGTTGCACGGGGAACCACGGGTGATCCCCCAAATGCCGGATCAGGCCCCAGACGCCGCCACGGGCATAAAGCGCAATGACCAGCGTCAACAGCCCGAGGACGATCAGGTAGGCCGACCCGAATTCCCCGAACAAACGGTCCGCGAAGAAGTAGATCAGCGCGCCGACGATGGCCCCTTCGATGGCGCCAATCCCGCCGACCATCACGATAAAGATCGACATCGAGGCCCAGAAGGGATCGAACCCCGCAGCCGGTGTGATCCGCAGCTGCGCCATGTAGTAGATCGCGCCCGCGAACCCCGTGCCCACCGCCGCCGCGATAAAGATCAGGAAGCGCAACTGGCCGACGTTGACCCCCTGGCTGGCCGCCGCGACGGGGTTGTCGCGCATGGCAGTCAGGGCCAGCCCGACGCGGGATCGCAACAGCCAATAGCTGCCCCCGATGGTCGCGATCAGCAGCAGCGCGCACAGGATCACAAAGGCGACCTCGCGTTCATGCTGGCTGTATTGGGTCATCACACGCAGGGTCAGACCCGCGCCCGCGTTCAGATAGTCGATGTTGGAGGTGGCCAGCCGCACAGCTTCGGCCACGACCCATGTGCCAATGGCGAAATAGGGGCCGTCCAGACGCCGCAGCAGCAGATAGGTCGGCACCGCCAGCACCGCAGGCGCGATCAGCGACAGGATCACGGCAACAAACGGGTTCACGCCGAAATTCTGAGCCAGCACGAAAAGCATATAGCCCGCGACCCCGATGAACGCCTGCTGCCCGACCGAAACCAGACCGGCATAGCCCGCCAGTAGGTTCCACATCTGGGCAATCGCCAGATAGCAGCTCAGTTCAATCGCCCACCGTATATTCCCCGAAGAGGCCCACCACGGCATGGTCACAAGGCCCACCAGCACGACCACGCAAAGGCTCATGGCAATGCGGCTGGAGGGGGTGGCCCGTTGTACGCGGGCCTGTTGGAATGGATGTGTCATCGCAAAAGCCCCTTATTTCTTGCGTGCCATGATGCCTTCGGGGCGCGTTGCCAGCACCGCGAGGAACACCAGATGACCGAACAGAATGCCCAAACCGGGGTCGATCCGCAGACCGATGGCCTGCGCCACCCCCAGCACCATCGCCCCTAGGAACGCCCCCCACAGCGATCCCATACCGCCGATGATCACGGCCTCGAACGCGTAGATCAGTTGGGCGGAGCCATCAGACGGGGACACGGTGGCCCGCAGCGCGGCGAACACCGCCGCCAGCCCAAGGATCGCGACCGCGATGGCCGTGGCGATGGCATAGATGCGCTTGGGATCGACGCCGGTCATGGCGGCTGCTTCGGTGTCCGCAGCGGCAGCGCGCAGGCCCCGACCAAAGCGGGAATAGCGCAGCACCGCATCCAGTCCGCCCGTCAGAACGACCGCGCAGATCAGGACCAGTACAGGCAGCACACCCAAATAGATGCCGCCGATCTCGAAACTGGCGCTGGCGATGCCCGAATTGGGCAGGCTGCGCGTGTCGGCGGACCAGACCTCTAGCATCAGGTTCTGTAGGGCAATGGACAGACCAAAGGTTGCGATCAGGGATGGCAGAGGATCCGCGCCGACCACCTTGTTCAGGATGAATTTCTGCAGAACCCATCCCAGCAGAACCGCGATGGGCACGATCACCACGATCAACCCGGCATTGCCAAGGGGCAGCACGCCTGCCAGCGTGATCACCGTCAGCGACAGCAAGATCATCACGTCCCCATGGGCGATATTCACGATCCGCATGACCCCGAACATCAGCGCCATACCAAGGGCGTATTGGGCGTACATGCCACCCAGCAGAACCCCTTGGATAATTGCATCAAGCCACTGCATGTCACGCTGCTCCGAAATAGGCCGCGGCGATTGCCTCGCGGGAGATGTCTTGGGATGCGCCGGACAGGGTGATCCGCCCTTCCAGCATGCAATACAGGCGATGCGAGGCCTCGCGGGCGAGGCTCACGTCCTGCTCTACCAACACGATGGATGTCCCTGCCGCGCTGATTTCTGGCAGGACCGCGTAGATTTCGCGGATGACCTTGGGCGCAAGGCCGAGGCTGATCTCGTCGCACAGAAGCACCTTGGGCTGGCAGAGCAACGCGCGGGAAATCGCAACCATCTGCTGCTGCCCGCCGGACAGGTTCTCAATCGGCTGGCGGCGCTTTTCCTTGAGGATCGGGAACAGTTGGAACAGGCGCTCGCGGGACCACGGGCCTTCGGCTTCGGACATGCGGGCGTTGTCGATGGCGACGCGCATGTTTTCCTCGACCGTCATGCCGGTGAACAGACGCCGCCCCTCGGGAACCATCGAGATGCCCTTGCGGACCATCTGGTGCGCGGGGGTGCCGCCGACGGGCGCGTCTTCGAACCGGACCATGTCGGGGGCCACGGGCAGCAGGCCAAAGATCGACTTCAGAAAGGTGGATTTGCCCGCGCCATTTGCCCCGATCAGGGAAATGACCTCGCCCTTGTCCAGATGCAGGTCGATGCCGAACAGGGCCTGGAAATCACCGTAGCCGCCGGTCAAGGCGTGGGTGGACAGAATGGGTGAACTCATGCCTCGATCCCCATGTAAACGCGCTGAACCTCGGGGTTTTGCATCACCTCGTCGGGGGCGCCTTCGGCGATTTTTGCACCAAAGTTGAGGACCAGAATGCGGTCCGCCACGGCCATCAGGGCGTGCAGCACGTGTTCGATCCAGATGATGGTGACCCCCTGTTCGCGGACGCGGCGGATCAGGGCGACCAGCTCGGCCCCCTCGGCGTCGGTCAGGCCGCCTGCGATCTCGTCCAGTAGCAGAAGTTTCGGTTTTCCCGCCAAGGCCCGCGCCAGTTCCAGCCGTTTACGATTCAGCAGGGTCAGGCTGCCTGCGGGGGTGTTCGCGTGCTCCCACAAGCCGCAGTCGCGCAGGACGCGCGCGCAGTGGTCATAGGCTTCGGCCTCGCGCAGGTGGGCGCTCATCATGGCGGGGACCAGCAGGTTTTCAAAGGCCGTCATCGCGCCAAAGGGTTGGGGCACCTGATAGGTGCGCCCGATCCCCCGTTGGCACCGCCGGTAGGGCGGCTCGGCCGAGAGGCGAGAGCCGTCCAGCGACAGCTCTCCTCCGTTGGCGGCCAGATCGCCGCTGATCAGGTTGAACAGCGTGGTCTTCCCCGCCCCGTTCGGGCCAAGAATTCCCAGCACTTCGCCCGCCGCCACCGAGAAGCTGACATCGTCTACCACGGTCACGGCGCCGAAACGCTTGGTCAGCCCTTCGGCGACAAGGATTTTACGATCGGGCATAGGGGCTTAGCTCCAGCTGATCGGGGTCATCTGGGTTTCAGGCGACAGCACGTCGGGGTTCAGACTGCTGTCCACGATCTTGAGGTCAAAGGGCCATTTCTCGCCCTTGACCCACTGACCGCCAAAGATCGGGGTCTTGCAGATGTTGGCGTGGGGGCCTTCGCCAAAGCGGATGTTGCCGACGATGGTGTCCAGATTGGTCGCGGCCAAAGCATCGCGGTTCGCCATGCGGTCCAGCGGGTTCTCCGAGCGTTTCAGGGTGTCCAGAACGACCTCCCACAGGGCGTGGGCGTATCCTAGCGGCTGGGTCCACTGCTTGCCGGTCTCGGATTCCCAGATGTCCGCCAGATCGCGGCTGGTCTGACCGGTGAGCGAGGATTTGTAGGGGAACGCTGGGGTCCACCAAACCTCCGAGGACATGCCCTCTCCCAGATCGCCCATCGCCTCGATCCCCGAGGGGAACAGCAGCGCGGCGGCGACGGTCACCACTTTGGGGTGGTAGTTCTGCTGGTTGCACTGGGTGATAAAGGTCTTGAGGTCCGCCACATAGGTGATGCCGCCGACGATCTCGCAGTTGTTGTTCTTGAACTCGGCGATCTGGGCCGAGAAGTCGTTGGTGCGGGGCTCGAACATCGAAGGGGCAAAGGCCTCAAAGCCCGCGTCACGCACGGCGGGGGGCAGGCCGTAATCGTTGTTGCCCCATGTCTCGCCATCGGCGTTGCGGGGGAACAGCATCCCGACCTTGCCGTTGGTTTCGATCGACTTCCACATGCCGGTAAAGGTGCCAAGCACATCCTCCAGCCCCCAGAAGAAGTGGTAGGTCCATTCAAAGGGCTGCTCTGCGCCGCCACGGGGCATCACAAACGCCTGCCACGGCGAGTTCGACGAGATGCAGGGCACGCCATACAGTTCGCACTGGTCCGCCGTGGGGTTGTTGATGTCCGTGGTCGAGGCGGGCAGCATGATGTGCACCTCGTCGTTAAGGATCAGATCGCCCGCGATTTCGGCAGCCTTGTTGGGGTTGGATTGCGCATCCCGCAACAGGATCTCGATGTTATATGTCTCGCCGCCGATCTCGATCCCGTCCTTGACCAGATCCATGATCTTGTTGGCGGTATAATCGTCGGTATCCCCGAACAGCGACAGGGGGCCGGTCATGGGGCTGATCACCCCGACCTTGATGGTTTTCGCCGCCGCCCGCACGCCGCGCGGCAGGGCGATGGTGGCCGCAGTGACAGCGCCAAGGCCCTTGAGCAGGGTGCGGCGGTCCACGGTGTGCGGATTGATCGTCAGTGTCATTTCTATTTCCTCCCTTGAAAGCGGCGAACCAAGGGCACCTCCCAGGCCCGTTTGGCAGGTCCGCCAGACCCACGGGGCAACGTCAGCGCCGCCCCGAACTGTGTAATTTCAGTCGATCTCCTGAGCGGGGCGCAGGATCAGCCCCCCGTCGATGACCATTTGCGAGCCTGTCACATAGGCCGACGCGCCAGACGCCAGATAAAGCGCGAGGGGCTTGATCTCGTCGGTTTCGGCGACACGCCCCAGACAGGACCAGCGGATAAAGGCTTGGCGGTCCTCGACGTTCGCCATGCGGCCCCCTGCGATGTTCGTGATGAACGGCCCCGGACAGATGGCGTTGACGCGGATGTTGTAGCGCCCCAGCTCCATCGCCAGCTGCTTGACCAGATGGCTGACACCGGCCTTGGCGGGCATGTAGGGGGTGCCCACGATGCCATCCACATAGAAGGCCGCAATCGACGAGGTCGCGATGATGGACCCGCCCCGCCCCTGCCGCTTCATGTGCCGCGCCGCCAGCTTCATGGTGTAGTAGATCGAGGTCAGGTTTACCCCGATCACCTTGTCCCAGTGGTCGTCGTGCAGGTTGTCGATCTCGCCCTCGGGGTTGCGGCGGCCTTCGGGGGTCAGGAACCCCGGTCCGGCATCCACGCCCGCATTGGCAAACACCACGTCGATCCCGCCCTGATGGCCCGCGATTTCGTCGAACGCGGCGTCCATTCCCGCACGATCGGTCACGTCGCAGACAATCCCGTAGACCTTGCCGTGGGCCGCGGAAATCTCGGCCACGGTGCGGTTCAACTGGTCTGCATTCAGGTCGATCAGGGTGACCATCGCCCCCTGCTGCGCCATGATTTCCGCATAGGCCCGACCCAAGCCATAGGCCGCACCCGTCACGACGACCGACTTGCCGGTCACGTTGAACATCGTCTCCAAAGACATGCGCTCTCCTCCTTCGGCGCGGGGCCGTTACATGAACATGTCTTTGTTGACGGGGATGTTGTTGGCTTCGCAGTAGCTGACGTAATGGTCGATGAACCAGAACACATCGGCGGTGAATTCGTAGTTCGCCTCGTCGTCGAAGAACTCGATCGCGCCGTTCAGCCAGAACAGGGCCTTCATCCCGTTCGGGTCGTCCGAATAGAGGGTGTGCGCGGTACCGGGCAGTTCGTAGACAAAGTCACCGGGGCGGGCGACCCAGTCGTATTCGTAGTAGCCCCACGACCCTTCCAACGTCACAGCGGACACAACGCCCCGATGACGGTGGGTGCCGATACGTCCGCCGCCCTTGACCCACAGGATGTTCGCGGCGGAATTCTGGCGGATGTCAAAGGCCAGATGCTTGATCGCCGCGTGTTCGCCAAAGGGCACCCAAGGGTTGTTCTTGTCGTCGCCGGGGATAAAGGCCCCTTCCTTGCCAAAGCGGTGAATCATCGCCTCGTGGGGCTCTGGCGGCAGCTTGGTAATCAGTCGCTGTTCAGTCATTTTTCCTCCCGATCTCCCTGTTTTCAGGGCAGGAACCAGCAGACCGTTGGGGCGATATTTGCGTCAAAATAAAAAATCGTCGCCGCTGTGCGGCATGGGGGAATTTCGGCGGATTGTCTGGCGATTTCAGTGGGAAAATTTTTCCTGACTCTGCGCCGCGCTTTTGAAATCGGGCGATTTCGCTGCGGTGCGGCTTCTTTATTTGGTGAAATGATTTCATGAAATGCGCAATCTGCCTGCATGAAAACACCTGATGACGAAGAACGCCTGCTCCACCGTGGGGGCCGCCCGACTCTGGCGGACCTGATGGACACGTTAAAGTTTAGTCCCGCCAAAGGGGCAATCGAGCTGAATGGCGCGCGGATGGTTCTGGCGCGGGCGACCTTTGGTGCGGATTTGCAAGACGAACTGGTCCGCCGGTTTGGCGATCACGAAGCCATGGTTCTGATGATGCGGCTGGGATACCGGAACGGCCGCGAGGATGCGGAATTCATCCGGCAGGAGTGGCCCAATCTGGACGTGGGCGACGCCTTCACCGCAGGCACGCGGCTGCACATGATGACCGGCACAGTGCGGGTCGAGACCCTGCACAACGATTTCGATTTCAAGAATGACCGGTTCTCGGGGGATTTCCTGTGGCACCAATCGGTCGAGGCCACGGAATATTCCCGCCGCCACGGGCGGGCGTTTGCCCCTGTCTGTTGGGCGCAGACCGGATACGCGGCGGGCTACGCCAGCGTCTTTTTCCGCAAGCTGGTCCTGTACAAAGAGGTCAGCTGCGCCGCGATGGGCGACAAATCCTGCCGCGTGGTGGGCAAAACCGTTGACGGCTGGGGCGAAAACGACCCCTTTGTCCGCATGTTTCTGGACGAGGTTCTATCCACCCGCGCCGAAAGCCCCGCACGGCGCAAAGCAAGCGAACGGCAACAGGGCACAGTCAGAACCCGCACCCTCGAAGAACTGGTCGTTGCGCCCGTCCGCTCCGATCTGGAAAAGATCGCCCGCGCCCGCCTGAACGCCCTGATAACAGGCCCCGAAGGATCGGGCTGCCGGATCGCGGCAGGCTGGCTGCACACGGCGCGGTTTGCGCACGGCAAGATCCACCGCGCACATGCGTCATCTTCGCGTCTGCCTGATTTGCTAGAGGACGTGCGCAAGGCAATCGCGGCGACCGGCACCGCAGGCCACACCCTGATCATCGAGGGGATCGACACCCTGCCCCACGATTTGCAACTCACCATGATCGAGATGATCAAGACCTTTAGCGCTGGCCCTGTGAACCTGCAAGTGATCGGCCTGTCCACGTTCAAACTGCCCGAGCTGCACCAGCAAGGTCACCTGCGGGCAGAACTGCTCTATGCCCTGTCGGTGATCCCGATTTCGATGCCCCCCCTAGAGAACAGGCGCCCTGATCTGCCTGAACTGGCCAAGGCCCATCTGGCGCGCATGCGCCCCACCGAAGACGATATCACCTAGCACCTGACCGAAGACGCCTGCGACGCCCTGTCCCGCAGCGTTTGGTCGGGCAATCTGCCTGAACTGCGCGCGACGCTGATGCGGGCTGCGATCTGCGCCAAGAACCCGCCGATCATCGACGCCGACGATTTCCAAGCCGCCCACATGTGCGCGAGCACCGCAACATCCACAGCGCAAAACGAACCCGACTTCCAAAACCTCTGGCAGGCTCTACTGCCCTATTTCCAAGCGGGGGTCGGCCTCGACACACTGGTATCGCAGATCGAAAGCCAAGCCGTTACCGAAGCCGACGGCAATATCTCTGCCGCCGCCCGCCTGCTGGGGCTGAGCCGCGCCAAGCTGGACTATCGCAGAAACAAATAACCCGTTTCACATATGCAAATCATGCACGCCGCGCAGCACAATCCGGTTTATTTGCAATCTCTTCATTGAATCCCAAGGAAAATCGCCAAATAGTCCGGCTATTAACCCGTTTTCAGCCACCTATTTCATGACCGGAGATATTCATGCGCGCACTATGGGATTTGTCCGAAGCCAAAGGCATCCCCGTTTCAATCGACTGGTCTTTTCTGAATTGGACCAGCGAAGCCTTCCTCAATGAAAACGCGGAACTACAAGGCGTGAAGGTCGAGTTTCCCAGTTACGGGTACGTCAATTACACTCGGTTCCGAAGATTCGATATTCCCTACGAAGATCGGATTACGTTTTTGGACGGAACGACGGAATACACCCTCTATGGCAGCGCACTGGATGACCTGTCCAATTCCGAAAGCGCATTGATCACAGCAATTGTCTTTACCGATAGTGCGACCAATGCCTCTTGGACGCTGGCCTTCGAGGATGAACTCACGAAACTTCCTATCCGGTCTCCCTATGTGGTCGATGAATTCGCTTCGCCCGCGCTAAGTTCGCTTGTCGATAGCTTTGCCATTTCCGAAGGAAATCTCGCACCCATATCCGACCGCGTTTATGGTTCTGCCCGCGCGGACCTGATCAAAGGCGGAAAAGATTGGGATTTCATCAAAGGGGCCGATGGCGATGATACCCTAGCGGGGAACAACGGCAGGGATCAGCTGTTCGGAATGGAGGGGGATGACCTCATTCTTGGCGGCCGCCAGAATGATTTTCTGCACGGAAATGCCGGAAACGATACCCTGATTGGCGGCAAGGGCGATGACCAGCTCTATGCTGGATTTGACTGGGACAACAATGACGACCTGCTGCGCGGTGGGCTCGGGGATGATACCCTTTGGACCGGCAACGGTTCGGACACGCTGCTCGGCGGCGCAGGGGACGATGACATTACGGCAGACGCCGAAGACCTGAAGGCTACGCGCATACTCAGGGGTGGCGACGGCAATGACACCATTTCCGACGCAGGCGCGAAGCTGACCATCATGCGAGGCGACGCCGGAGACGACCTGCTTGAGTCACTAAGCACCTATGGCAGGGTCCAAGCGCAAATGTACGGCGGGACGGGCAACGACACCCTTTTTTCGCGCTCCCGCGGCGATCAGCTCTTTGGTGGCGCAGGCAATGACAAGCTGATCAGCAAAGGCGGAAACGAACTGGCGGCCGGAGGCGCGGGCGACGACACAATCCGCGCGGGCAATGGCAATGACACGCTTCGTGGAAACAGCGGCGACGATCAGCTCTTTGGCGGGCAAGGTGCCGATTTCTTTGTCTTTTTTGCGGACGGTGGCGCGGATCAGATTGCCGACTACGAATTGGGCACCGACCGGCTGCGCATCCAGAGCGATCTTGTTGGCGGGTTGACCGACGCCTCACAGATGTTGGCAACGTATGCAGGGCCGAATGCCGACAGCGGCGTCGTTCTGACCTTTGACGATGGTAGTTCGGTCGAGATCAGCGGTCTGACCGCAAGTGATCTGGATCGACTGGCCTTGGACATCGAATTTTTCTGAGCTGCGTTGGAGGATCAAGCTATAGCGCCGAGGGCTGGTTTGGTGCCCTCGGCGCTCATATTTCATACCGCAGTCCAGCGCCCATCGTTCGCGCTGCTGGCCTGACAGGCCGCAATGAACTGCAACCCCCGCAGGCCATCACTCACACCGGGCAGGCCATCGGGCATCGTGCCCGCGATGATGGCATCCGCCGCGTCGGTATAGAGCTGCCCGAACGCCTCCAGATACCCCTCGGGGTGGCCCGATGGCACGCGGGCGGCGCCGCCGAAACCGGGTCCGCCACGGGTCAGGGTTTGCGGAGGCTCATCCAGACGGGCAAAGCGCAGTTCGTTACAGCGGGTCTGGCACCAGTCAAGGCTGGCTTCGGACCCGATCACGCGGATGCGGATTTCATTCTCGTTGCCGGGGGCGACCTGGCTGGCCCAGAGCATCCCCCGTGCACCACCCACAAACCGCAGCATCATCTGCGCGTCATCATCCACTTGGCGCCCCTCCACGAACGTGGACAGCTGCGCCGCAACCGAGCCGATTTCCAGCCCCGAGACATAGCGCGCCAGATGGCCCGCGTGGCTGCCGATGTCCCCGATCGCTCCGCCGCCTGACTGCGCGGGATCGACCCGCCAGTCGGCCTGCTTGCCGGTAACAGGTCGGGCGAGCCAGTCCTGCACGTATTCGACATGTACCATGCGGATCTCGCCCAAGGCCCCCGAGGCCACCAGCCTGCGGGCTTCGCGCACCATGGGATAGCCCGCATAGGTGTGGGTCAGCACGAAAAGGGCGTTCGACTGCGCGGCGATCTCGGCCAGTTCTTGTGCTTCGGCCAAGGTCGCGGTCATCGGCTTGTCGCAGATGACGTGGATGCCCGCCTGCAAGAACGCCTTGGCCATGGGCAAGTGCATGTTGTTCGGGGTCACGATGGACACCGCCTGAATGCCGTCTGGTCGCGCGGCCTCGGCCACCGCCATCTCGCGATAGTCTGCATAGCTGCGGGCCAAACCCAGCTCGTCCGCCGACGCCTGCGCACGTTCTGGGTTCGAAGACAGCGCGCCCGCCACCAGATCGAACCGGTTGTCGAGCCGCGCGGCGATGCGGTGCACGGCGCCAATGAATGCCCCCTGACCGCCACCGACCATGCCCAATCTGATGCGGGTCATGCGCTGATCCCCAGCATCCGGCGCACCGCCTCCCGATCCGTGCCAGCGCCTGCGAAATCGTCAAACGCATGGGGGGTCGGTTCGATGATATGGCGGGCGATAAAGGGCGCGCCCTCAGCCGCGCCTTGGGCGGGGGATTTGATCGCGCATTCCCACTCCAGCACCGCCCAACCGTCATAGCCGTACTGGGTCAGCTTGCTGAAAATGCCTGCGAAATCGACTTGTCCGTCCCCAAGGCTGCGGAAGCGGCCCGCGCGATTGGCCCAAGTTTCAAAGCCCGAATAGACCCCTTGGCGGGCGGTCGGGTTGAACTCGGCGTCCTTGACGTGGAAGGCTTTGATGCGCTCGTGATAAAGGTCGATGAACCCCAGATAGTCCAGCTGTTGCAGGACAAAGTGCGAGGGGTCGTAGTTGATGCAGGCCCTTGCGTGGCCGTCCACCGCATCGACGAACCGCTCAAAGCTGGCCCCGTCCATCAAGTCCTCGCCCGGATGGATTTCGTAGGCGTAGTCCACGCCCTGATCCTCATGGACGTCCAGAATGGGTTTCCAGCGGCGGGCGAGTTCGGCAAACGCCTCTTCCACCAGACCCGCAGGGCGCTGGGGCCACGGGTAAAGGTAAGGCCACGCCAGCGCACCAGAGAATCCCACCTGCACATCAAGCCCCATGTTGCGGGAGGCTTTCGCGGCCTTGATGCATTCGCCCGCGGCCCAAGCGGCCTGCTCCTGCGGCTTGCCGCGCAGCGCCTCGGGGGCGAACCCGTCGAACTGGGGGGCAAAGGCGGGATGAACCGCGACCAACTGGCCCTGAATGTGGGTCGACAGTTCGGTGATTTCCACGCCCTTGTCGGCACAGGTGCCCTTCAGTTCGTCGCAGTAATCCTTGCTGTCCGCAGCGCGGTCGAGGTCAATGAAGCGGGGATCGCAGGGCACCTGAATGCCCTTGTACCCCAGACCTGCCGCCCATCCGGCGATGTTATCCAGCGTGTCGAAGGGCGCGTCCGTCCCCGCGAACTGGGCCAGAAAGATCGCCGGTCCTTTGATCATTCCCATCAGACGGTTTCCTCTTGTTTCATCAGCGCGCGGGCGGCGTCCGGTGTCAGGGCCTCGGGGCGGTCGCAGGTGGTGGTCATGGGCACAAACGCGCCGGTTTCGCCCGAGGTCAGAATGCCGGTCATCACCTCAACCACATGCAGGGCAAAGGCATCGTTGCAGCGGTGGGGGCGGCCCTCGGCAATCGCCAGCGCCATGTCTGCCAGACCGGCGGTGCGATAGTCGGCCACCTTGCCCCACGGAACCTCGCGGTTGGCGGGGCCCATGGGGTGATCCCATGTGGGCAGATCGGCGGTCTCTTTGCGGTTGGTCACGCGGACCTCTCCGTCAAAGAAGTTCGGATCGGGCACATGGATGGTGCCTTCGGTGCCGTACAGCGCCATCGGCTTTAGATCATGCTGCCAGACATCCCAGCTAGAGACAAAGGTGATCACCGCGCCGTTGGCGAACTCCAATAGGGCGTGAATGGTGGTCGGAGTTTCCACGGGGATTTCCTCGCCGCGACGGGGTTCCGATCCGATGGTACGGGTGGCTGACGGGATCGACGACAGCGCGCCGACGCGGGCCACCGGACCCAAAAGTTGCACAAGGTTGGCGATGTAATAGGGACCAAGGTCCAGAATCGGCCCGCCGCCCTTCAGGAAGAAGAAGTCTGGGTTCGGGTGCCAGTCTTCCATCCCGTGGGACATGACCGCGCAAGTGCCAGAGGTAATTCGCCCGACCATGCCGCTATCAATGATGTGACGCGCCAACTGGTGCGAGGTCCCAAGGATCGTGTCCGGCGCAGAACCCAGACGCAGCCCTTTTTCAGTGGCCAGAGCGGCCAGTTCGCGGCCTTCTTCCAAAGACAGCACATAGGGCTTTTCCGAATAGACGTGCTTGCCAGCCTCTAGCGCGGCTTTGGTCACGCCAAAGTGGGCGGCGGGGATGGTCAGGTTCAGGACCAGATCAACCTCGGGGTCGGCCAATAGATCGTCAACCGACAGAGCGCGGACGCCGAACTCATCCGCTCGCGCTTTGGCCGCATCAAGGTTCAGGTCCGCAACGGCCACGTACTTCAGACCGCGAAAGGCAGCTTCGCGTGACAGGTAAGAGCCGCTGATGTTGCCCGCGCCAATGACGCCGATGTTCAAGGGTTTGGTCATGGCTCAGAGGCTCCGGTAATGGGCGATGGCCTGCTTGGCAAAGCGGTCCAGATCGCTGGGGTTGTCATGTTCTGCGACCAAGACGGCGCAGCGGGTCTTTTCACGCAGGGCGGTCAGGATAGCGGGCCAGTCCACGGTGCCAGTGCCCGGATCGGCCCAACCGTCCTCATCGGTCTTTTCGCCTGCGGGGGCGATGTCCTTGAAGTGGGCGGCGGTGATGCGGTCACCGTATTTGTTGATCCACGCGATGGGATCGGCACCGCCACGGACCACCCAAGCCACGTCCATCTCCCAGTCGATCATGGGGGCGCGGGTCAGCAGGATGTCCATGGGGACGCCGCCATCGGCCAGTGTCACCATTTCAAAGTCGTGGTTGTGCCAGCCAAGGGGGATGCCGAACTCGGCCATCGCCGCGTGACAGGCGGCCAGACGGTCGGCCAAGGCTTCCCATTCGGCGCTGGTTGTGCCGCGCATTTCGGGGGCGATCCAAGGGGCATAGACCGCTTGGGTGCCAAGGGTCGCGCACAGGGCCGCGACGCCCGCTGCGTCCTCTTCGAGCATTTGCAGGGGGACGTGCAGGGTGGGCATGGTCAGGCCAGCGGCATCCAGCGCGGCGCGGGTGGCGTCGGCCTCTTCGAAGTTTCCAAAGAACCCTTCGGCGGCGTCGTAGCCATAGCTGCCAAGACGGGTGATCACATCCGTGTAGGGCGTGAAATTACGGGCAGAGAACAGTTGCAGAGACAGTTTCATAGGATTTCCCTAGATGCGGTTTTCGCTCTGCGCGTCAAACAAAGAGGCGCAGTCGATATCAAAACCGATGGGCAGAACCTGCCCCTCGTGAATGGTGGTTTGCCCGTCGAGGCGGATGCGGAATTCATCGCCGCCGATACGAGTCCAAAGCAGGGTGTCGGCGCCCATGGGCTCGACGACCTCGATGGTCACTTCGGTCTGGCAGGCGCAGTGGCGGGCGTCCTCGCCGATTTTCACATGCTCGGGTCGGATGCCAAAAACCGCCTCACCACTGGTCCATGGGCCATTTGTCCAGTCGTAGCCGGTCAGAGGCATCCGGACAGGGCCGACGAATTCGCTGCCCTCAGTGCGGCCACGGATAAAGTTCATGGGCGGCGCACCGATAAAGCCCGCCACATAGAGGTTCGCAGGGCGGTTGTAGATTTCCAGCGGCTCGGCCAGTTGCTGGATGACCCCGCCGCGCATGATCGCGATGCGATCCGCCAGGGTCATTGCTTCGATCTGGTCGTGGGTCACGTAGATCATGGTGTTGTCGAGGCTCTGGTGCAGGCGCTTGAGCTCCACCCGCAATTCGGCGCGCAGCTTGGCGTCCAGGTTCGACAGGGGCTCGTCGAACAGGAACACGTCCACATCGCGCACCAAAGCACGTCCAATGGCGACCCGCTGGCGCTGGCCGCCCGACAAAGCGGCGGGCTTGCGGTCCAGTAGGGGCTGTAGGTGCAACAGTTCCGCGGCACGGGCGACGCGGCGCTCGATCTCGTCCTTGGGAACGCGGGCGTTCTTCAGGCCAAAGGACAGGTTCCCTTTGACCGTCATCTGCGGATAGAGCGCATAGGACTGGAACACCATGCCGATGCCCCGTTCGGAGGGTTCAGCCCAAGTGACGTTCTGCCCTTCGATAAAGATCTGTCCGCCAGTGGGTTCCAGAAGGCCCGCGATACAGTTCAGCAGGGTGGACTTGCCGCAGCCGGAGGCCCCCAGCAGGACCAAGAATTCCCCCTTGGAGATATCAAGGTTCAGGTCCTGCAGGACGTTCACCGCGCCAAAGCTGAGTTGCAGATCACGGATCGAGACTGAAATCCCGTCCAGAGCGGTGTGGGTTTGGTCAAGCATAAGAGGGGTTCCTTTCCTCAGCCCTTCACCGCGCCGGCTGCGATGCCGCGGACGAAAAGCTTGCCAGAGATCAGATAGATGGACAGGGGGACAAGGCCGGTGATCAGGGTGGCGGCCATGTTGACGTTGTATTCTTTGACGCCCTGCACCGAGTTGACGATGTTGTTCAGCTGAACGGTCATCGGGTAGGCCTCGGGCTTGGTGTAGATCACACCAAAGAGGAAGTCGTTCCAGATGCCGGTGACCTGAAGGATCATCGCCACGGTAAAGATCGGCAGCGACATCGGCACCAGCACACGAAAGAACACGCCCCAGAACCCTGCCCCGTCGACGCGGGCGGCTTTGAACAATTCCTCGGGGAGAGAGGCGAAGTAGTTGCGGAACAGCAGGGTCAGGATCGGCATCCCGAAGACCGTGTGTACCAGCACCAGACCCCAGACATCGCCCATCAGGCCCAGTTCACGCAGGATGATCACGATGGGGTAAATCATCACCTGATAGGGAATGAAGGCCCCGAACAGCAGAATGCCAAAGAAGAGCTCCGAGCCTTTGAACTTCCAGTTCACCAGCGCGTAACCATTCACCGAGGCCACGATGATCGACAGGATCACCGAAGGCACCGTGATCTTGACCGAGTTCCAGAAGCCACGGCTCAGGCCATCACAGTTCAAGCCCGTGCAGGCCTCGGCCCATGCCTTGACCCACGGCTGAAAGGTGACCTCGACCGGCGGGGCAAAGATGTTGCCCATGCGGACCTCGGGCATTCCCTTGAGGCTGGTCATCACCATTACCCAGAGCGGCAGGATGTAGTATAGGCTGATCACGCAGAGGATGCTGTAAATCATGATCCGGGTGCCCGACAGGCGGCGCTTGGGTTTGCGGCCCTCGGCCCCGTCCAGACGGCGGGCGGCCGTGTAGGTTTGGGAGATATCAACCACGCTTCTTCCCTCCGAATTCAAAAATGGCCCAAGGGATCAGGATCAAGAGCACAGAGACCAGCATCATGGTGGACGCGGCAAAGCCCTGCCCGAGGTTCTGTTTGCCGAACATGGCGTCGTAGACGTATTTCGCTGGCATTTCAGAGGCGATGCCTGGACCGCCGTTGGTCAGTGCGACAACCAAGTCATAGAGCTTGACGATGCCGGTCGCGATCAGAACGGTCGCGGTCATAAAAGCGGGCCGCAGGATCGGGATGACGACCCAGATATAGGTCTTCCACGCGGGAACGCCGTCAACGCGGGATGCCTTCCAAATGTCTTCGTCCACACCGCGCAACGCGGCCAGCAGGATCACGGCGACCAGTCCGGTGCCTTGCCACAGACCCGCCATCAGCAAGGCGGCCAGCACGGTGTCCGGATTGTGCAGAGGGTCAAAGGTAAAGCTCTCCCAGCCCCAACCGCGCACGATGCCCTGAATGCCGAACTCTGGATTCAGGATCCACTGCCAGACCAGACCGGTCACGATGAACGACAGGGAATAGGGAAACAGGATGATGGTGCGGAACGCCCCTTCGGCGCGGACTTTCTGATCCATCAGGGCCGCGATGATGAACCCCAGCACCAGTGAAAACACCAGCGCCACAACGCCGTAGATCGCGATATTCTCGACCGAGGCAAGCCAGCGGCGGGTGCCCCAGAGACGCTCGTACTGGTCAAAACCCACGAACTTCGAACTGGGCAGCAGTTTGGACTTGGTAAAGCTGTGGACCACCGTCCAGAGCGAGCACCCGACAAAGATCACAAGCGCCGTCATAATCATCGGCAGGGCGGCGATCTTGGCCATCGGGTTGGAAATCAATCGCCGTGGACGCTGCGGGCGCGCGTCCGGCGTATCAAGGGCAGGCATGGCAACTCTCCGGAATTCAAGCGTTGGACCCGCCCCACTGAAATCGGGAGCACGGGGGCAGGTCCGCTAGAGATCACTCGTCGTTCAGAATGATCTCGGCAAAGGCCTCGCGGGCCTCTTCGCTGCTCATGTCACTGCCAAAGAACTCTGCCATCAGGTCCTGAATCTGGCCGACCGCATCAGGCGTGATCAGCTGGTCGGTGCCGGTGATGACTTTGCCCGCTGCCAAGGTTTCCAGACCCTTTTGCATGCAGGGGCCAGCGGCGGCCAAATCGACGTCACCGCGGACGGGCAGCGAGCCCTTCTTGAGGTTGAAAGCAACTTGGCTCTCGGGGCTGATCAGCACTTTGGCCAGTTCCTTTTGAGCCGCAGTGGTGTCCGCGTCGTCGATCAGCGGGAAGTAGAACGCATCCCCGCCGGTCGCGATGCTCGGCTCGCCGCCCATGTTGATCAGGCAGTTGTAATCCTCGCCTGCTTTCTGACCGGCCAGCGCAAATTCACCCTGCGCCCAATCGCCCATGACCTGCGCGGCGGCCTCGCCGTTGATGACTTTGGCTGTGGCCAGGTTCCAGTCCTGAACGTTCCCGCCAGCGGACAAGTCGCGCGCCGCGGCCAGCTCTTCGAAGACAGCTTTGACGCCATCGCTATTAAGCGCGTCTTCGTCTTTGTCACGGTAAACGGAATAATAAAGATCCTCGGACGCACCGGACAGGAAGTTGTGCACCAGATAGGCCTGCTGCCATCCCTGCGCACCCATCGCCAAGGGCAGAACACCTGCTTCGCGCAGAGCGGGTGCGGCGGCCTTCAGCCCCTCCCAATCGGTCACAGGTTCAACGCCCGCTTTCTCAAAGGCAGCATTCGAGGTCCACATCCATTGGATCGAGTGAATATTCAGCGGCACACAGTACACGCGACCATCTACAGTACAGGCGTCCAGCAAGGATTTGGGCTGCACGATCTCGGCCCAATTGCCCTCTTCTGCGATGTCGGTCAGGTCCAGCATCAGGCCCGCTTCGACCAGTTCCGCAGCTTGCTTGCCGTGGTTCAACTGGGTCGCGGCCATGGGATCGCCCCCGATGATGCGGCTGATGATGACAGGACGCGCCGTGTTGCCCGAACCGGCAATCGCGCCATCGACCCATGTGTGATCGGTGTTGGCCTCGAATGCTTTGGCCAATTCCTGAACGGCATTCGCCTCGCCGCCCGAAGTCCACCAGTGAGTGATCTCGAGGTCCGCGGCGTGGCTGGCAAAAGGCATGACGGTAACGGCTGCGCTGGCCAATAGGCCGCGCATGATCTTTGTATTCATTGGTTTTTCCTCCCAGAAACCCGAGGCGTTTGAAGCGCCCGACGATTATTGTGCACCCGTTTCCCGCTCTCCTCCTGCGGGTTGTAAACGTTTACATCCACGACGCTGCCATGAGTTTTCCGTTCCGTCAATTGAAAATGTAAACCTTTACATTGCTGCTCTTGCACATCAGATTGTCCTAGGGAGAGGCAAGCATGTCAGTCAGCATCAAAGATATCGCAAGAATTTCGGGGGTTTCGACGGCGACAGTCAGTCGTGTTCTCTCGGATCCGGATAGGGTCAGCGAGAAGACCCGCGCGGCCGTCATGACGGTCGTCAACGAACATGGATATCGGGTAAACAGCCATGCGCGTTCCCTCCGAAGACAGCGTGCCGACGCGATTCTGGCGCTGGTCCCTGACCTCGGAAACCCGTTCTTTTCGATGATTCTCTCGGGGATCGAGCTAGAGCTACAGGCCGCAGGCATCGACCTTCTGGTTGGCGATAGCCGCGCCAGCGCGCGGGGCGGACGATCGGTATTCACCCACCTGCATGCCTCGCGAGTGGACGGTGTCATCTGTCTGGACGGGTCCCTGCCCGAATGTGCCCGCGCCGAACTGAAGTCTCCGGAAGTGGCGGAACGGGTGATCTTTGCCTGCGAGTGGATGGCCGACAGCGATCTCCCCTTCGTCCGTAGCGACAACCGGGCGGGCGGCGCACTGGCCGTCGACCATCTGGTCGATCTGGGCCACCGCGACATCGCATTCTTGCGCGGCCCCCACTCAAACATCCTGACGGCCGAGCGCGAAGTCGGGGTGCGCGATGCCCTGAGCCGTCACGGGCTACTGCTGCCCGACAGCCGCATCTGGGGCAGTGATTTTACCCTCGAAGAGGGCTTTGCCGCCACCGAATGGCTCCTCGGGTTATCCGAACGCCCGACAGCGGTGGTTTGCGCTTCGGACCAGATCGCAATTGGCTTGATGTCCGGCCTCGCGAACGCCGGCCTCAAGGTGCCAGAGGACATGTCCATCGTCGGCTTCGACGACATCGCCAGCGCGGCCTACGTGACGCCCTCGCTCACCACGATACGGCAAGATCGCATTGGACTTGGCCAAGCCGCCGCAAGAGTCATCCTGAAGCAGATCAAACAGCCCAAAGTGCAGGAACGCTGCATTTGCACCCTGCCCGTGTCGTTGATCGCGCGCAAATCGAGCGCGGCCTTGAAGTTGCCCGACTGCCAGTCAAAATTGGTAAGATCTTGAATACCACGCTTGGCTCACAGGTTTCACAAGTGCAGAACATTTAACGCGCAAATCTGACTGAAACTCGTGGAACATAATACATCTCGGGAATAGTTCAGGAATGAAAGACGACACAATCAGGTCGGAAATTTATAGATAGATGTGTGAAGGTGGCGCTGATTATAGAGTCCAAACAATTTATCACGCGTCGATTAGAGTATATCCAAAAGATTCAAAATCCCTCGCATAAAACTCGTTCAGAACACATATCGCTTCGCGTCCCAATCTAGAATGGTCGTAGCCTCCCTTTGAAAACAAACCTGTCGGATTTGATCTGTGAGCCATCTCTGGAAGCCACTTGGCAACATCGGTTTTCTTTAACGCGTCAGTATCTTCAAGATGAAAAACCAAATCAGCCCATCGACTTCCGTCAATATTTGCGAAATTAACCTGCGGCCTGAAGTGAACGAGCTTGTGATCGTTCTCAACTGCATGCAACTTCAAAGAAGTTCGCGCAAAGCTTGATGCGACACTATAAAAAACAGACTCGTCATTCAAAATTGCATTCCGCATATGTGGTGTGCCCAGCTTCAAATGCTGCGAAATTGCAGAGAAAAATCTATCATATGGATTTCTCACAAAGGTAAACTTCAAATAATCGCTCACCTCAGAGAAAGCTCTTGGAAAAAACTTCCTCATCTGAAAAGGTGTAATATGCGCCATGTCTAAAATTTTTCCGCTCTGATTCACCGGCCGCCACTCAAAGAACAGGTTGTCCCGAGTATCGAACTTCAACAAAGCATTGTGACAAGTCATTCCGCCGCATTTCGGGTTGTGAATAAAGACGAACTTTTCACTATCAGAAACTATCATTCGAAATCCTCTTTAATTCCCGATACATGAAGATGACCCGAGATTGCCGGTTCCTGTAGAACCCTGAAAAGGTGTCATATGACAAAACTGGAGGCGAACCCCACACAGTCGATGCAGCCACAATCATCCGAAGCAAAGTTACAGATCTGCCAATTAAAATTGGCATCACTGCAGCCAAGAACACCTCTGGGCTTCTAGACTAAAACGTATCGCGCTTGCTCATCTTATCGGTCTATTGTTGCGGTTTTCTTGTGTAGTAAGACTGCGAGCGGCTCATTGCAAGCAGGACCACACATAGCGTAGCAGATGGCTCTCTGGGACACCGAAGCAACTGACAAATCAAAATCTTCCTCGCAGACGCTATTAAATCCTAAGAAAACAACGAAGAGCCGCAGTCAAACACGTGGCATCTCGATTGATTGATGTTGCGACAACGTCTACCTTCGAAACTAGACTTTATCGATCGCTACAGAAGCCGCACACATCTGCACTATGAAAAAACTATACTTACATATCGGCTACAACAAAACAGGCTCGACTAGCATTCAGCAAAATTTGGTTTTGAACGCGCCGAAGCTACTCGAACAAGGCTTCTTTTACCCACACAATCCGGAAGCGCCTTTCACTCAGCGCATACAACACGCTCCCTTAGCAGCAGCCATGCCTGGAATGCAGCTTGACTGGTTGACGCCAAGAAAAAAAAAGACGCTCTCTCATGCTTACGATGAACTCGAATTGGCCATTGCAAGACACAAGTTTGACAACCTGATCTTGTCGTCAGAGGGTTTCGGCTCTCCACGCGTCACTATGGCACACGTCGAATGGTTAAAGGCAAAGATGCGCGAATACGAAGTCAAGATCATTGCCTACATCCGCCCGCAAGACTCGTATCTGATTTCCACTTATCAAGAAGAAATTAAAGCAGGATCGACTGCACAGTTCGAGTTCACAAAGCATATCAACTCACCCCTGCTTAGATTCTCAAGAAGGCTTGCTCCTTGGAGAGAAACCTTTGGAGCGGAGAACGTGATTGTTCGGCCATTCGTACCTGCGCTCTGGCACGGAGGAGATTTATTCAGCGACTTCCTCCGCATTCTAGAAATTAGAGACCAAGACTTTGAAAGGGCGACGATCGCAAACGAAGGAATGGACTATAGGGCCGTAGAGCTACTGCGACGTTTCAATTCACTGGAATTCGAATCTCCGCACGCACGCAGAAAATGCGTTGAACTTTGCCTAAATCTATCTGACTACTTGCCCAAGGGCTTCAAGAAACAAAAAATGCGGCTTTCATCGGAACAAGCAGAAGAGATGAGGCTATTTTATAACGCTGACAATGAAATTGCGCTTGCAGGCAGTGGCATCAGCACTAATGAGTTTTTTCCAGAAGTCACCCACGGCACGCCGCTCATAGAATCGAATGGCCAAATAGACGTGGACTTGCTGATACAATTGACAGCTGCCTTGCAATGCAAAATGAAGATTTGAGGCCAGGTTGGGGAAAAACCAATGGCCCACTACCGGTGTTGTTGGTGCACAGTAAGCCGTTCAACAGAGTGACAACAGAATGGCACGAACATTTGGGTGCCACCTCACAGCTCAGGAAGTATCGCGCAAGCGACGACGCTAGGCCAAGCGTGGCAGGTTTCATAACAACGTTTGCCCACGCAAAGCACAGACACGCATATTGCGGCTTTCTATCGCTGATCAGCCTCAAACGAAGACAGGCACTGAACAAACATAGTGCAAAATACGAAAAGCGGCACAAGGAAACTCTGGCCAACAAGGGCGCTAAACCATTAGAAAAGACACAATGAAACTCTAGAGCGAAGCTTCATCAACTTAAATACGAGGCAGCTATGTCGGAAGACCACTCGCCAGAAACACAAGAACCGCTGGTTGTCGAGTCAGAGGTTGAAGCTTCCAAAGAAGACGCCACGATCGCAGTATTGCGGGACAAGCTGAACAGGACTCGTTCTTCGGCCAGCAGTTATCGTCAACGCTTGCAAAGGACCCAGGAACGGTTCACCGAAATACGTAGCGCTGTCGAAGCCGAGAAACAAAAAAGTAGTTCTTTGCGCAAAGAAAACGCCAAGCTGACCCAACAGGTTGAAGCTCTCCGCGAAAGAGAAGCGCGACTAAACAGTTGGCTCGCGTCGAAAGGTGAACAGAACGATACACTACGCAACAAGCTGGATGAATCCCGCTTGTCTGCAACGAATTATCGCCAGCGTCTCATTCGTACTCAAGAGCGCTTTGAAGAGCTTCGCCTAGCTTTGGCAGAAGCTAAAACCAGTCTAAGTACTGCGCGAAAAGCAGAGCAGTTGCCGCAGAGCACCTCTGAAATCACAGCCGAGGCGGAACGTCTTGAAGGCATTATTCGCATCCTGCGTGATCGCGAGAAGGACCTCCGCAAGAAACTCGCGGCAAGCCGTGCTGGTGCCACGACTTATCGGAAACGGCTGCAGCGCACGCAAGAGCGCTTTGGCGAGATCCGGAAAGTACTCGAGAGCCACAAGTCGCAATTGCGTAATACCCGTATTGAACGCAATCGGATTGCACGTAAAGCAGCAGCCGGCGAAGCCGCGCAAGGCTATTTTCAAGACATTACAAAGGGTGTCGAACAAGAGATTGCCTATCTCAACTACATCCGGCGCAGCACCGATAGTGAAGGGCGAATTGAAACTCGTTGTTTTGCACATTGGCTGCTAGATACCCACACCAATCGAGATTTTGCAGAGATCGCTAATGGAATTTTCCAAGTTGGTGATGACATGTTTGAAACCGCACAGAGCTACTTTGAACAGGCTGGGATAGAACAGGCCCGGTCCCTTGCTCCTGTAGAATCTCTAACAGCTTGCATGGCCACCCAGGGTGACAAAGCTCTAGCTTCAGTTTCCGCCTGGCTGGAGAAAGCCAATTTCCAAGAGCAAACCGAAGAGGTATTCCTTTTACTCAAACAAATTGTGAGATTCGGATTTTACGATACAGCGCGCGATCTTTGTGCAAAACTACAAGGGCGACAAAAGCTCTCCCAATCTCAGCAAGACGATTTGCTTTGGATCAGCGAGCGTCTGGGACGAAGCAAGCTCCCAGTGTCGCTGCCCGCGAAGACCATCAGCATTGCTGTGATGGATTACAAGTTGGTCGATAAACAACGCACTTCAAGCAACCGCGGCGATTACGTGCAAACGCTCGCGGCGCTGGCGAATATTCTTAGGTTCCAAAATGTCGAATACGTAGGAGGCACACCGCTGGATTCGTATTTGAACTCTCTCAAGGAAAGAATTCCGGCTCCGATACGGTTAGGCGAAAACAGCCAACCTGTTCAGGCCGCAGCAATCCCACTAGATAGAGATTTTGCTTCGGGACGCAGTTATCCCCCGAATACGTGGCTGCTGTGCAATGGCTGGTTTATGCACCGGAATTTCAAAGGGCAAATCGACTTCCCCTTTCCGAAAGAAATCAATCCAATCTACATTTCATTCCATATCAACGATCCATCAGTACTTACAGAAGAAGTGGCCTCCAATCTGCGCAAAGCAGAACCGATAGGCTGCCGAGACTGGACAACCGTCTACCGCCTCCGTGAATTTGGAATTGAGTGCTTCTTTTCTGGCTGCATGACAACCACCATCGGGCAGATCATGCCCCAAATAGATCGAACCCAGGCCGATGCGATTGCCGCGGTTGAGAGCCGAGTCCCAATGGCTAAGTATCCAGATGCCGATATCGAAGAGTTCGTTCAATTTGGGGATTACGTGCGGGACCTGGATCTCGTAGCCGGACTACAGGATGCCGATGCAATGCTGCAGGGCTACCTGCCTTTTTCCAAAGTCCTGACTTCAAGACTACACTGCTACCTGCCCTGCCGTTCAATGGGGTTAGACGTGGATTTCGTTCCGCGCAATACATCGGATATTCGGTTTGAAGGCCTGCTTGATCTGGATTCGACGAAGTTCGACAAGATCCGAAAGAACATCGAGGAAAAGCTTGAAAAGGTGATGGCTGCGATTTTCGAAGGACAGGACAAAGACAGTGTCATGGCCTTATGGAGGGAGCTTTGTGCCGAAGACGTCATCGCAGCCGAAGCGTATTGCACGAACTTCAAAGATGCTAGCCTTCCACTAGACCAAGTAGATACGATCGCACAACAACCTCTAGCAACCTCTGCGCGCGCTGCTCCGCCGAATGCTGTTCATGTCGCTTTTGCAATGGATGACCAGTTGATGGACCATTTCCCAGTAGCACTTAGCTCTGCTTTGGAACACTGCTCCCGTCCATTAGCCATTCACCTACAACACCGTAACATTCCCCAAGCTTATCTTGACGCTCTTACTTCAGCGTTTCCGCGTACTAGCTTTACATTTTACGACATGAACCAAGTGGACTATGGGCAAAACCTGCGCATGCTGTCCCACACCACCGTGTCGACGATGGACCGCTGCTTACTCCCTACGCTTTGTCCGCAATTGGACAAGATAATTTATCTGGACGTTGATATATTGATCCGCGACGATCTTGCGGGCTTGGACAAGCTGGACATGCAAGGCGCGATGATCGCTGGAAAACTCTCCCAACACAAGGATTGGAACCTAATAGTTCGGCTCGTCACTAGGGCATCTTTGTCACTTGAGCATTCTCAAGCATGGGCCCTGCGGCGCAGACTCCATGCGCAATACCCTCTCTATAGCCAGACCTTTAATGCTGGGGTCATCGTAATGAATCTGGAAATGATGCGCGCAGAACAGATCCCGGCGCATGCGCTGTATTTAATCAAGAACTGCTGCTTTAATGACCAAGATGCGCTCAATGTTCTAGGCGCAGGCCGCATTCGAGCGCTAGATCCGAGTTGGAATTTTGTACCCGCACAAGAATGGAATTCAGACCCAAAAATTGTGCACTGGGCCGGTGTCACTAAGCCATGGCATGACAAACCCACTCTTTGGCAAAAAGAATACCTTGCCGCAGCGCGCAAAGCTCCAGACTTGACGAGCCTCCACAGTATCCGAGACTAAATGAAAGTTCAGATATAGATGGCGTCCGAGCCTACGCCAAATACTTGGATGCCATCACCAAACAAAAAGGGATTACTTTTGCGCTGTACTCTGGTCTTCGATCTCTGCCAGGAATCCAAGACGATCTTTGACTTGGAGCGCCGTCAGCTGACGCACCTCTGACAAAGAAAAGCTACCGTTTGCCAACAATTCCGAGAACGACACTTCGCCGATCGGCTCCAGAGCAGCAGTTGCACGGTCAAATAAGAGATTTAACCCCGAAGGCGAAACATATCGCGTGCACCATAAAACATGTTTCACGAGCCAGTCGAAATAAGATAACCGCTGCTCTTCCCACGCCCCTTGTTCTCGTAGCATCGCAACGATTGTCTTAGCGTGGTCGAATATCTGCAGAGGCTTTATTCCCATACCCGTGACAGTTTGACCTTGCCGCATCATTCGATGAACATGAGTTACGGAAGGGTAAAACAGGAACTTTCCCGCCTTGACCGTGGTTTCCCAGTGGAAAGGGTTATCCTCAAAGAAGTAATCACCTACTGGAAATCTGATATTGTTGCGCTCCAGAAAATCCCGCCGATAGACCTTACGCCAAGGAAACGGTGCCATTTTCAAGAGAATTTCTCTGCGACGCTGTACGTTGCCGCTCTGGCGCGCCTGTTCCCAATGTGCATCTTCCGGATATTGCGTATAGGTGCCGGTGTTATTCCAATACTCCTTGCAACCACAAACAACAAAATCCGCATTGCTTTCCATCAGCTGCGTCACTGCCCCGCGCAACGCTTGCGGCAAAATCCAATCGTCCCCATCAATAAAAACGACAAACTTCCCAGTTGCTCTCGCAAGACCCACATTCGCGGCACAAGCGACGCCGCCAATACTATTGGAAGCAAAATATACCGGCTTGAATTCCATATAAGACGGAGCGCCACGCATCACTAACTCCGCAACCTGACGCGTTGCGTCACGAGATCCATCATCGACAAGGATCACTTCACAGTCGGGAAAGTCGCAATCTATAACCGACTGCAAAGCAGTGGCGACATAGGCTTCCACATTATATGTGGTGATGATGAAACTAACGCGTGACATTTTCTGGCCTCGCTCAAATCTGGATTTCTGAGAGCAGACCTGACAGATCGCTTTCGGCCCAGAAACGCTCTATCTCGTGTTGATACCGCTGGCGCCAATGAACATCATCCGAGTTGGCTCCAACAAACAGCCCATCCGTCATCCAATCAAAAAGGCCGTCGCAGAACGACACAAATGCGAGCTCCAGATTTTTCCCTTCAGGGTGGAAACGTACACACTTCTCAACCAGCCCAAGAGAGCGGAAAACACTCAGACGTTTTTCACCGATATACTGTGTCGCACGGTCTCCGCCTTGCACCTCAAAATGCGTGATGAGGGGTGGTGCCCAATCAAGAACTCCGAACATTGAGCTTTCCAAAAAGCTCTGCCAATGCGGGAGGATATCTTCATGCATGCGCATGTCTTCGGGGAAATAGATCCCCTTTTCCATTAGGAACTCGCGCCGATATAACTTGTTCCATGGAAAATTCACTGTCTTCAGAGCTTCCGGGCGCTCATTCAAACGGACCTGTGACATTGGAAAACGGCCATGACTGCGCTCGCTAAAGAACACTCTATCGACAGCATGCATCTCATAGGTAAAGCGCGCATCACTTCGCGTAGCAAGGTGATACTTGAACATCAGGAAATCACACCCCGGCAGTTGGGTTGCAAAATCCATTATTGGAAAGAAACAAGGCGCCAAAAGATCATCAGCATCGAGAAAGAGAACCCAATCCTCCTCTGCCACTCGCAAACCTTGATTGCGCGCAGCAGCAGGACCGCTGTTCTGCTCTAATCGCATGTATGTCAGCCGTACATTATCCGGAGTCTGTGCGACCGCCATCTGTTCCGCTGTATTGTCTTCTGAGCAGTCATCAACAATCACAAGCTGCACGCGGGCAGAACAAGCAGCGAAGTACTCAAGATGTCGGGTGAGGCCCTCGACATCATTGTAGGCAGGTATAACAAAGCTATAACCGGGCGCGGACTGAATAGGTTGCATTGTCAGATATGCAGCGCTTCAATCTCATTCAGGGTCACATCAAAAGCATGCCCCTCGAAGAAAAACAGAACTTCCGCGCCAACCGCATCAGCAAGCAACTCTTGATCGAGCCTGATCACCAAAAACTCCTGTTGCTCTTCCCCAGTCATGACCACTATCTGATCACAGAATACGTCCCGAAAACCATCAGCGAAGATAATGCGCAGGCACAGATTGAACCGTGCGCTCCCTTGGCTCGAACAACATACCAATTGGCCGAAGAAACGGGCGCCTTTCAATTTAGAGACCGAAAGCCTGTACGAAAAGGAGAACCAAGGCGACTCCCCGCGAGATGCGGTCTGGATCCGCAGGCTCCCGCCCTTGCCTGACAGTTGTGTCTTCACACCGCTATCAGGTTTGAAGTCGACCCAAATCCCTTGGGCCAACTCTGTACGCCCACCCTCGGGCTTTAAGATCCCTGGCAACGCCGCCGGCAGAGCCTTAAGCCGCTCGTTCTCATTCGAGAAACCCTTTTGGGCAGTTTCAATTTGTTCCGCGAGTTTCTGCAGGAGTGAGGACATGGTTCTCGTCGTTTCTTGGAATCAAAATCTGGCAGCCAATCAAAGCTGAGTTATTCGACCAGTTGGCGCACTTATGAAACCATGAAGTCAGCCGCGGCCTTGAGCACCTCTGGTTTTATGTCGAAAGGCGCTACTTCAGCCAGTTTCTCCAGATCAATCTTCTTATTGGGCAAGGTGAACATCTCTGATGGAAGGGTGGTATCAGAAATTTCGCCTAGCGTCGACAGGTCCAATGGCGCCTGCTCTTCGGTTATACCGACAGACAAAAAGTAGTCTTGGAACTTGATGCCATCGCCATGAATCTGCTGTTTCGAGTCCGAGACAGTCGCCCACAGGGCAGGAATACCATAAGCGTGGGCGATGATTACCCCGTGCAAAGATGTCGAAACAATACGCTCACATGCGCGCATTTCATCCAAGAATGCCTCGATGTCCTCATAGCCAACGCGGCGGATCGGAATCTGGCGCAGAGCGTCATTGACCTGCAAGCCCGCGTCTTCATGGGTAAAGTGCAGAATGAACCCCGTCTTATGGGTGCGTTCAACTGGCGAGTTATGCAGCACCGGCAAAAACCAGGCCGGATCTCCATATACCTCTGGGCAAGTGCCCCCATTCGCGAGAACAAGATCACGCGTGTGTGGACCACGCACTGCGTGATAGACAGCCTTGGGGTTGAGCTCATCGTCCTGACGCGGCGAACCGCTCCCCCAAACTGGAACCCCTTCTTTTGCAAACTTGATTACCGAACCAATAGCACACATGCCCTCTCCCGCAGGCGCGTACTTCGGAGGAATACCGCTCATCTTCTCAATGACGTAGGGGTTGATAATGTCGCCTAGGTTCCCCGGATAGGGTTCTTCCCACCAGAAGAGTTTGACCCGCTCACTATCAGGAATATTCAGTTCGTCTGCGCGCTGATCCCGCAGGAATCGTTCACGCCGGCTCGTGGCCATATCCAGAACTTTCTGATCCCCCGAAGCTCGCAGCTTATTATAGAAGAATTCTGCCTTTTCCCAATCTTTGTTCTCAAAGGCCCGCACCATACGGAACCTCTGAGCGTAAGGCCGAAGCACATCGTCTTGGCTACCACGAACCAAGAGTTGTTCGAGGCGATAGTCGTCTCCCATCACTTTGAAAAGTTGCAGTGCAGCGGAATAGTTGGAAACATCTTCAGGCAAGACATCAACCAAACGCAGGCGCAGGCCTGCGACTTGGAGACGCTTACCCCGTCTAGCCGAATCCAGAATAGCGTTTCTCAACACCACTGCTTCAGCCTGAGGTTCAAGGACGCGCGGCACATGCTGCTCGACCTTATCCTTGAATTCAGCGACATTGCCACTGTCCCCGTGGCGGAAAATCGCATCTGCCGCCGTATCCTCACGACGCCATTGAACATCTTCTGGCGAAAACAGCATCATGCGTAGCTTGGACTGTGAATTACGCAGTGCCTCTTCCAAAATAAAGTCATCCGTGATCGCCAGATCAAAGCTATCATTCAAAGCAACACAGTCTTCCAGAAACTGTACTGTCCGCGGGGTGTATTTGAATAGAAGATATCCAGGATGCAACGTGCGCGCAAAAATTGCTGGATTATATTTAGGCAGATACTGGAAGCCACGCATAAACGCTCCCATATCGAAATTACCTACAGCTAGCTCTACCGGACTACGTAACAATTCGGTATCAACATCAACCCACATGATGTCTTGCTCATGCTTTCTCAGCATTTCCAGATAGAACGGAATTTTCTTGCGGCAGACATCCGCCCATGTTTCGGCCTCAGGATCGACCTTCATTTCGACGAGGTCATACTCGATCCCAAGCTCTTCACAGCGCTTCTTCAGTCGATCCGCGCATTCATAGTAATATGCGTCGCCGCCATAAAAACTAACAATGCGAAGAGATTTGGCTTGTTTATGAGCGTCACTCTGAAGCGACTTGCCTCCAAAAAACCGTTGCAAGAAATTCATAATCTTCGCTTTCATGAGGCGACCGAAAGTCGCAACTTCTTCACCGCTTCCCCGACGTAAAGATTAATTCATCAACCGGACAAGATTCATCATCCCGTATAACTTTGATACCCCCCTGAATCCAGAGCCAATCCCCCTTCATTCCGCAACGCTTCTTCATTGAACGCCCAAAAAATCAGCGCCTGTCCCTCCGCCCTCCGCAGGAAAGTTTGCGCTAACAAGTCCGGCAGTCCGCCAACGCAAGAAAATTGCGCTACGCATCACGGCGCGCCAAGCAACCTCTCAGAATGATTCCGGTCTCTTATAGTTTGGCAGAACCTTCACCTAACTGCGAAAAGCACCAGATCGCTTCAAACCGCTGCATTGAGTTTCATGGTCGATCTGGCAGCGATTGCAGCCAAGATGCGCTGAAGGACTATCCGAGAGTTCCAACTCAAAATGGCTCAGACTGCATCAGCAGGGCAACTCGAGCCATACCAACTGGATCGAACACCCTGAAACTATCAGCAGGCCCTTTCGCTAGACAAGGCCTACAAATTCTACACTTTAAACTGGGGCAACAAAGAACGCAGGAACAGAGTCGCCCGCAAGCTTGCGTTTCAAAAAATCACGCGAAGTATCAAGAGCTTCACGAATTGTCACATCCATGTCCAAGTAACGATAGGTTCCTAGTCGTCCAACAAAAGTTACACCCTCAGTGGCATTCGCTAGTGCAACATACTCCGAGAGCAGCTCTTTCTCTTTCACCTGACGAATTGGATAATAAGGAATATCTTCCGGCTCGGCCGCGCGCGAGAATTCGCGGTAACAAACCGATCCCTCATGGCTCTCCCAAGGAGCGAAATGCTTGTGTTCGGTGATACGGGTATAGGGCACATCGACTTCGCCGTAATTCATAACAGCGCAACCCTGATAGTCTCCTTCGAACGTGAACCGTTCAAAATCAAGTGTCCGATAACCGAGACGCCCGAGTTTGAAATCGAAGTAACCATCAAGGGGCCCTGCATAGAATACGTGATCGTATCCCTCGGCCATGTCCTGCGTAAAAGTAGTGTTTAGTTCCACCGTGATTCCGGGGCAATCAAGCATACGCTCGATCATGACGGTGTAGCCGTTTTCAGGCATGCCTTGAAATTTGTGGAAGAAATAGTTGTCGTCGTAGTTAAAGCGAACTGGCAAGCGCTTGAGAATAGATGCAGGCAACTCGTTGGGATGACAGCCCCACTGTTTCATCGTGTAGCCTTTGAAAAAGGCTTCGTACAGCTCACTTCCAACAAACCGCATTGCTTGTTCTTCGAACGTCTGCGGATCAGTAATCGAAGTATCTGCTTGTTCTTGAGTAATGAATTCGCGCGCTTCATCAGGACGCATCGTTTTACCGAAGAACTGATTGATCGTATGCAGGTTTACCGGCAGTGAGAAAACTTGTCCTTTCGAGGTCGTCTTCACTCGGTTCTTGTAAGGCATGAAGGTCTCGAACTCGTTCACCAGGTTCCAGACTTCCTCGTCATCTGTGTGAAAGATGTGCGGCCCGTAGACGTGAACCATGACGCCAGACTCCGCGTCACGTTCAGTATGACAGTTCCCGCCAATGTGGCTCCGGCTATCGACGATCGTAACATTGTAACCGGCTTGCGCTAAATTGCGACCGATCACCGCTCCGGACAGGCCAGCGCCAACGACAAGAATGTTACCTTCAGCAGCGGCCGTAGTCATAGTTCGGAATCCCGTTTCCCAGAGTTTACGGCGGCGTTAAAACCGATCTGCAGCAATGAGACAACCTATAAGGCGACATACAAGACACACTACAGCAACCTTCCGCTTGAGAATGAAGGGCATCTACCAAGAGCACACAAAATACTCTCCCAAAGAAACAAAAGCCTCTAAGCTTCTCACCGCCGTCTACGCAGGTTCTGAAACACTCCATAAATTTCTGCCCCCGTGGTCGAGAGGCATTTGATTTCGGCAGAATGGCCACGATATTCTTGGTCTGGGTGACCTGACCTCCGATCAATCTAGTTTATCAGGTAGTGTTCTAAGTTCATGTCCTTCGACGTGATCGGCTGCGCGAGAAAATCGGACAGTTTTCCAGAGCCCAAGCTTGCTTATCCAGTGCGCGTCCTACTCGGATCGCAGCGCTGCGCTATCAAAGTTAGCTGCCATCTCCTTCTCAAGAAGTGGATACAGAGCGGATACGACCTGCTCGGCACCTGCCATACTCACGTGGGTATGATTAAAATACTGGACCTTTCCGCGCGCGATCAAAGCGCATTTCCCATCGTCACAGAGGACAGGCACCGGATCGAAGACGAGAACATTCGGCAATTCAGCCATGCCTGGATCAAACCCAGACCAAGCATGATCTTGCGTAATGCCGTCCCATGAGAAAACTCTGGAGGTCGGGTCCTGCCCAAGATGGTGCGCCATACCTGCAACCACAGGGGCATCGAAATTCGGGTTCGGCAGCTGCTGTAAGATGACAACCTTCTTGCCCTGCTCCAGCAGCGACACGACCACAGCCTTAAATCCATGCTGAAGCGGTTCTTGGTCCTGCGTCGCGTAGGCATCGCGATTCATAGCCAAGACCACAAGCGATATAGATGGATCCGAACGCAGTGCATCCAGAACCTCATCGTTTGCAGAGCGGCAATTGGAACGACCTGCTATCTCCGTTCCAATAACTGGCGGGCACGCCGATGCCGTGATCTGGCGCAAGGGCAACCGCTCGGATAGCGCAGCCGCAAGTTCCGTCCCATGGCTGTCTCCCCAAACAGCAAGTTCCACGCTAGACGCATCTTGGGCGCCTAGAACGCAGGTCTCGCGATAAGGCACACGGGTCGAATTTTCTTGGTGGCAAGTATCCCGCCACGGACTCACATCTTCGGCGCTTGCGAAATAAGCCAAAGCTTCAGGATGGAATCTGGTCGGGAAGCCCCCACGGAACCAAACAAAAGAGCCAACCAAAGACAGCACCACGAGCCCGGAAATCCCGGACACCAAAATCGGTGCGCGGCTCACCGGCGCTGCGGCAAAGGGCTTCTCGACAAGTTTCCAGCTGAGCCACCCGAATAGAACAGACATCACAACGACCCCAGAAATCAGCACGTGGCTGGGATGGTCTGGAACGAGGATGCGGAGGTAAGCGAGCAGTGGCCAATGCCACAGATAAAGCGAGTAGGAAATCGCTCCGAAAAACAACATCGGCCTAACAGAGAGAAAGCGATAGGTCAGACCTTGGCAGCCCGAACGGCCCCCCCACAAAACAAGCGCGGCGCCAACAGTAGGTAGCAGCGCATAAATCCCGGGAAACGGTGTCTCGGGCGACAGAAAGACCAAGCTCAGCGCGATTGCAGTCAAACCTATCCCAGCAGCGACGCTTCCACTTCCTTTCGGAGCAGCAACGTAGGCCGCGAAGGCGCCTAGCAACAATTCAAACGCGCGGTAAGGAAACAGAAAGTACCCTGCGATGTTGAGATGATGCACCGCCCATTCCGACAACCCAACAAGAAGCAGAATGCAGATGCCTATGATGGATACAATCTGCGTTGGTGCCAGCCGCAGAACAGCCAGCAGAACGAAAGGAAAGAAAAGATAGAATTGCTCTTCGACTGAAAGAGACCACGTATGCAAAAGCGGGCGTGTTTCTGCGACTGAATCAAAATACCCACTAAACATAGTGAAATCTACATTCGATAGAAATAATGTCGCCGACACAGTGGTTCTGGCCAACTCCTTGAGCGCCGCAGGAGACAGCAAGAAAAATCCAGCGAACAAAGTGATGGCTAGCATGACGAATAGGGCGGGAAAGATCCGCCGCACACGCTTTCGGTAAAAGTTCAACAACGAGAAGGTGTTAGCAGATATCTCACGCCACAGGATATCCCCGATTAGGAACCCTGAAATTACAAAGAAAATATCGACACCGATAAAGCCACCGGGCAAGAAATTTGGCCATGCATGAAATATGACAACCGTTAGAACAGCTATCGCGCGCAACCCTTGAATATCATTTCTGAACTTCTTCAGTGACATAGTGCACCTGAATATCAATATCTAAAATTAATATTCCGACAATCACCGCTGCACATGCAAAAGGTCAAGGCAAAGATCGAGAAAAACCTCGATCAACTCGACTTATGGATAAAATCTAAAACTCTGCATTCAAAAAGGTGCAAGAATATCATTCGGCTCGGACCACCCCAGAACCGCTGTGAAGAGACAGGCGAACCCATCGGGCCAAGAGGCCACTCAAAGTGCCTCAGCATATAGTTGGTCAAACACACTGGCTGATCAAATCCCTTCCAACCAACCTCCGCAACTCAAACAGCGCGGGCCAGTCCAAACCAGCCCGCGCCAGTATGATTATTCTCCGCCCAAACCGATGCGCGTCAGGAAGGCTTTGTGGCTGTCCACCAGCTTCTGGGTTTCGGGGGTTTTCTTGGCCCACTCGTCCCAACGGCCAATCGCGGCATCGCGGAAGGTCGCGCGATCCTCGGCGGACCAGTCATAGATGGTGACGCCCTGCTCTGGCAGGGTCGCCAGCGCCTCGCCGTTTTCGACCAGCGTCAGGGCCATCAGTTTTAGCGCCATCGAGTCCAGCGCTACGCGCATGATCGACTGCTGCTGTTCGCTCAGGCTTTCCCAGACCGAGGTCGAGCACGCCAGATGGTCCGCGGACATGGAGTGGAAGCCGGGATAGGTGGTGTGCTTGGCGATGTCGTAAATGCCGAGGCCCACGTTGTTCGCCAGCGTCGAGGCATCCGCGCCGTCGATGATCCCCGTCTCGAGCGAGGTGAAGATCTCGGTAAAATCCATCACGATCGGGGTCGAGCCGAGTTCCGCGAAAATCTCGGACTCCATGCCGGGGGGCGAGCGGAATTTGAAACCCTTCAGGTCTTCGATCCCCGCCAGCGGACGGGTGGAGTTCAGGGACTCCTGACCCCCCAGATAGCCGCCGATATAGTGCATCCCCTCGGGGGCATAGAGTTCGTTAATAGCCTCGTTCCCGCCGCCGATCTTGAGCCATGCGTGGTACTGGAGCGGCGTGTCATAGCCGCCCATGGTGTCGGCCACGAACTGGTAGGCGGGGTTCAGGCCGGTCTGGTAACTGCCGTTGGTCATGTCGCAGTCCAGAATGCCGTTCGCAGCCGCCGAGAACGCCTCGGCCGACGCGACAACAGCCGAACTGTAGAACATCTCGATGTCGATGGACCCGCCGGACATCGTTTCCACGGTCTCGACGAATTCCTGCACCATGCGGCCCGATGCGGACTCGGGTGCCTGGTGCGTTTGAATGCGCAGGGTGACGGTCTCGGCCGACGCGGTCCCTGCGGCAAGCACCGTACTACACAGGATCAACTTGAGCGTTTTGGTCATAGGTCTTCCTCCCTTTGGTGGCCTCTCTTCTCCCTGAAAGGCCTTGTTTTGCAGACCTTGGCTCTCCTCCGGCCTTGGTCCGCGACATCATTCCATCCCTCCGACCCTGCCGACCCCACGAGGGGCCGACAGAGCGGGAGAGAACCCCTATTCGGCGGCCAGCAGCTTTTTGCTGAGCGCCTCTTCCATTTTGCGGCGCACGGTGACGGCTTGGCTGTCCGATGCCTCCACATCGTCCCAGCTCAGCATCTGGCCCTCGGGCACGGCGCGTTTCAGCTTCATCCCGTGGGCAAGGCCAATGGGCAGACCCTTGGCCGTAAGGGAATCCTCGGCTCGTGCGATCCGGCCCCAGACGGTGTAGCCGCCCTCACCGTCGAGCATGTCACCGGGTTTCAGCCCCTTTTTCGCGACGGCGACCACGTCGGAGACCAGCCCGTTGGTGCGGCCCGTGGGTTCCCCGCGCAGGGCAGCGCTGGCCACGCTGATCCCCAGCTCCAGCCCGATCAGGTGTGACGGACGGTAAAGTGTCGCATAGCGGCCCGATTTGTCCGTGGTGACGCCGTATTCCTTGAAGCAGCGGCGGACGTAATCGGCGCCTTTGCCCTCTTCGTCGCTGGCCTCTAGGGTCACGTAGACCCCCCAGCGCAGATCCCCGATTACCTGCCGCCCGTCGCGTTCAACACTCGACACCACCTCGACCATGCCTGCCTGCTCCAGCACCCCGCCGTGGGCGCGGGGCTTCAGCACCTCTGGCAGATCATGAGTGCCGCAGGGCGGGAAGAGCAGCCCGTCACGGGGCGCCAGCAGACCCGCCGCGTTCGAGATCGCCGCCATTTCCAGCGCCGATTTCGTCCCATCGAGGAAAGAGTTGAACATCTGCGGGTTCATCCCGCCAGCCTCGGCCGCCTCGGGGGACAGGCCATAGTGGCCCCACACGGTATCGGGGGTCGAGTGCGCAAATTCCGGCAGGTATTTCGTGCCCTTACCAGCGGCGACAACCTTGAACCCACAGGCCCGCGCCCAATCAATCTGCTCGCAGACCAAGGCAGGCTGGTCGCCATAAGCCATCGAGTACACCAGTCCGGCCTTGTCGAATTCCTGCACCAGATAGGCACCGGCCAGCACGTCCGCCTCGACGTTGACCATGATCATGTGACACCCGTTTTCCGCCGCCAACAGCGCGTGCCGGATGCCCGCCGCGGGGCTGCCGGTGGCGTCGATGATGACCTCCATTCCGGGGGCCGCGATTAGCTCGGCACTGTCCTCGGTCAGGCAGGTTTTGCCGGTGTTCATCGCATCGGCCAGTGATCCGGTGAGCGCCGCGTCCACGTCCCAGCCGGTGTTGATCATCGCCTTTTTCGCGCGTTCCGCCGACAGGTCCGCGATCCCCACCAGATGCATTCCGGGGATGTGGCGCACTTGGCTCAGGAACATCGACCCGAATTTGCCAGAGCCGATCAGGCCCACGCGGATCGGTTTGCCCTCGGCCTGCCGCGCGGCCAGTTTGGTGTATAGGTTCATTCTGCACTCCTTCGGGAGGGCAGGTTGGGCGCGGCACATCGCGGGGGCATTCGGGCACACCGCATCAGGGCGCAGAACTGCACCAAGCCGCTGATATCCCGAAATATTCCCCTAGACACCGCCCACGTTGGAGCGGGTGTGCCGCAGTCCGGTCAAAGCCCTCCTCCAACTTTGGCCGGTCCACTTGCATCAACCTTAGGCAGTTTGAAAACTAAAGAACAAACGACTTTTCAGGCATGACTCATTAGAATATCTAATCTAGATGAGTGTCCCGTTTCGCGCCATCACCGCCTTTCATGCTGCCGCCCGCACGGGCAGCATGCAGCAGGCTGCGGAAATTCTGGGGGTGACGCCCTCGGCGGTCAGCCAGCAAATCCAGATCATCGAGGCGCATATCGGTGTCCGCCTGTTCAGCCGCAAGGGGCGCAAATCCGTCCTGACCGAGGCGGGCGAGCGCTATTACGAGATGATCCGAGACGAGGTGGACCGCATCACCGCCGCGACCGAACGGATGCGGGGCGTGAACTCTTATACCGCGCTGAACGTCCGGATCGCCCCGACCTTTGCCACGAAATGGGTGATGCCGCGGCTGCATGAGTTTCTGGAGCTGTACCCCGATATCGAATTGCGCCTTGATGCCACGAACGAGCCCCCCGATTTCGCGCGCGAGAACATCGATCTGGAAATCCGGCACGGTGCGGGCCCTTGGCGTGGGCTGCACGTGGAATGTCTGGCGGATGAACCGATGGAGGTCCTGTGCGCCCCCGACTATCCCGATGCAGGCAGGCTAAGCGTCGGTGATCTGGCGGGGCATCGCCTGATCCACTCGGTCAAGAACGTGGTGCAGTGGTCCGACTGGTTCCAGCACCAAGGCCACCCGACGCCGACCCAACCCCGCCGTGTGCTGTTCGACCGCGCCCATATGTCGATTGATCTGGCCGCGAACGGTCACGGTTTGGCGCTGGAAAGCCGCCTGACCGCAGCGGCTGAAATCGCCAGCGGGCGTCTCGTGCCCGTGTTGCAAAACGCCCGCCCGATCACGCAGCAATCCCTGTGGCTGGTCTGCCCCCATTCCCACCTGAACCGCCGCAAGGTGCGCCGGTTCTATGACTGGCTGAAATCGACGCTCAGGGAATACGCCCCTGACAGCGGGTCGTAGCTGCTGCTTTCCCACTGGCATCGACCGGATTTCGATACATATTGGCCAAGTGGCCCATGAAAGAGAGCAAATGATGAAGCGCGAGGAACTTGGCGATCTGATGGCTTTTCTAGCCGTATGCGAAGAGCGCAGCTTCACCCGCGCCGCAGCGCGGCTTGGCACTTCGCAAAGCTCTCTGTCACACACGGTGAAACGGTTGGAAGAACGCCTGGACCTGCGCCTGCTGACCCGCACAACGCGCAATGTTTCCCCGACCCCCGCAGGCGAGCAACTGGCGGCGACCCTACGGCCCGCATTTGACGATATCTCGGCGCGTCTGGCTTCGCTGGACGAGATGCGGGCACGACCCGCCGGATTGGTCCGCATCACCACATCCCGCAATGCGGCGCTGGCGATACTCTGGCCGAAGCTCTCGCCCGTGCTAGAGGCCTATCCGGAGATCCGGCTGGAACTGGCCGTCGAACAAGGCATGACGGACATCGTCGAAGGGCGCTATGATGCGGGCGTCCGGCTGAGTGAAGCGGTGGAAAAGGACATGATCGCCATGCGCATCGGTCCTGACCTGAGGATGCTGGTGGTTGGCTCCCCCGCATATTTCGAGGCCCACGGCCGCCCCCAGACCCCGCACGACCTGAGCCAGCACAACTGCATCAACCTGCGCCTGCCGACCCTCGGCGGGCTCTATGCTTGGGAATTCGAGCGCGATGGCAAACCGCTGAACGTCCGCGTCCAAGGGCAGCTGACCACAAACGACGTGGATATCATCATCAATGCTGCGCTCGACGGGCGGGGCCTGTGCTGTCTGCCAGACAATCATCTGGCCGAACATCTGGACGCGGGCCGCCTACAGGCGGTTCTCGAAGAATGGTCCCCGCCCCTTGACGGCTACCATCTGTATTACCCTTCGCGTCTACAGGCCTCTCCGGCGTTTGCGCTGATCCGCGACGCCTTGCGCTGGCGCGGGTGATTAATCAATTTCGCGCATAAGGCCTAGACGGATTTCTGATCTAATCAGCACAATCCTGCGGCCCTACCTACAGTCCTGACATTCGATCGCTCTTCGGAGAAAGGACAGGTCATGACTGCATTTGCAGGCGGCAACGGTGCCGCCATCTATTCCACGATGCCAACAGCAGTGGCCCCTACCGGCGCTGATCAGCCTCTGAAATCTGGCGTTGCCCCCCTGCCCGACTGTGACACCGCGCCATGCCCGACGGCACAGCACCACAAATGCCGCGCATAGGCGCGACCGGCATCCCCCCTCAAATCCGCAGAATGCCCGCCACGGATCGGGGCCCAAAGGCCCTTGGACATCATTGAAAGGAAAACCCATGAAAGCAACCATGCTCTACGGCAAGAATGACGTGCGTTTCGAAGACGTCGCCGAACCTGTGATCCAGAAGCCGACCGACGCGATTATCCGCCTCGCGGCGAGCTGCGTCTGCGGCTCTGATCTCTGGCCCTATCGCGGGGATCAGCCGATGGACGGCCCCATGGCCATGGGCCACGAATACTGCGGCGTGGTCGAAGCCGTTGGCGATGACGTCAAGAACGTCAAAGTCGGGCAGTTCGTGGTCGGCTCGTTTGTACTTTCCGACAACACCTGCCCCCACTGCAATCACGGGTTCCAGTCGTCCTGCGAACAGCGCGAGTTCATGACCGGTGCACAGGCACCTCTGGCCCGCGTTCCTCTGGCGGATGGCACGCTGGTCGCACTGGACCAGCACCCCGAAGAAGACCTGATCCCCTCTCTGCTGGCGGCCTCGGACGTTTACGGCACCGGCTATTTTGCCTGCGACGCGGCAGGGGTGAAACCGGGCATGACAGTTGCGGTGGTCGGTGACGGCGCCGTGGGCCTGATGGCCGTCCTTAGCGCGAAACAGATGGGCGCAGAGCGGATCATCGCCATGTCGCGCCACAAATCCCGTCAGGATCTGGCGCTGGAATTCGGGGCCACCGACATCGTGGCAGAGCGCGGCGAAGACGGCATCGCCAAGATCCGCGAACTAACCGGCGGCGTGGGCGCAGACGCTGTGATGGAATGCGTGGGCCACCAACAGTCCATGCAACAAGCAATCTACGGCGCGCGTCCCGGCGGCGCGATCGGGTTCGTCGGCGTACCCCACGGCGTGACCTTTGACGGCCAAGAGCTGTTCTTTGCACAGCGCCAGTTGCTTGGGGGGCCTGCTCCGGTGCGGCGCTTCCTGCCTGATCTGATCGACGGCATTCTCAAGCGCGAGTTCAACCCCGGCAAGGTCTTTGATCTGGAAATCGACCTCAAGGACGTCGCCGAAGGCTATGCCGCCATGGACGAACGCCGCGCCATCAAAACGCTGCTGCGCGTCTGACCCCTGACCCAAACCGATACAAAGGCCCGCGCGTTCCGTGCGGGCCTTTTTTGTGGCGTCGTCCAAATCAATGCGACGGTGCCGATTGGCCTCCCTGCGGTCGCCACCACAGTTTATAATACTGATAATAAACAGAAATAATGGCTCGTAGGTTTTTGGTATTACCCGATACCCGCGCTTGCATCGACGGATGCCCCCCACTCGGATCAATGTAGTGATCACGTTTCAAAGCCAGCGGGAAGAGCCCAGTGAGCAGAACCAATCGCATCCGACCCTGCGTCCCCGAGCCCCGCCCCACTGCGCCCCGAACCGTCCGCTTTGACCTCGGGCTTTGGCATTTCCGACAGGCCGAACCCTGACACATCCGTTTTCCGCCGCCGCGACCCGACACGCGGCGCGACCGCCATGGCTGGCGCACAAGCCGCAATCAGAATCCGCGCTACGGGAGGGCGCGGCCACAGGAGGAGACACCCCACATGTTCACACAATCGAACCTGGATGAACTGGCAGGCCGCGTAGACGGCATGGTGCAGGACGACCCCGAAAACGGAATCTTCCGCGCACGCCGCGACATGTTCACCGACGAAGAGCTGTTCGAGCTGGAGATGAAACACATCTTCGAAGGGAACTGGATCTACATGGCTCACGAAAGCCAGATCCCGAACCCAGGCGACTACTTCACCCTGCACATGGGCCGCACCCCCGTCGTGATCACCCGCGACAAGGACGGCGAGTTGCACGCACTGGTCAACGCCTGTTCGCACCGCGGCGCGATGCTCTGCCGGTTCAAGAAGCGCAACCAGAAGACCTTTACCTGCCCGTTCCACGGCTGGACCTTCTCGAACACCGGCAAGCTCTTGAAGGTCAAAGACCCCAAGGGCGCCGGCTACCCCGAGCAGTTCAACAAGGACGGCAGCCATGACCTGACCAAAGTGGCCCGTTTCGAGAACTATCGCGGTTTCCTGTTCGGGTCGCTGAACGCAGACGTGCAGCCCTTGGAGGACTATCTGGGTGAAGCCCGCAAGATGATCGACATCGTGGTGGATCAAGCGGACGACGGTCTGGAAGTGCTGCGCGGCGCATCCACCTACACCTATGACGGCAACTGGAAGCTTCAGGCTGAAAACGGTGCGGATGGCTACCATGTGTCCTCGGTGCACTGGAACTATGTGGCGACCACGGCGCACCGCTCCGAAGACGGCAAGGAAGACAAGATCAAGGCCACCGACGCCTCGAAATGGGCAAAACAGCGCGGCGGTTTCCATTCCTACGAGAACGGCCATTTGCTGCTCTGGACCCAATGGGCTGACCCGACCAACCGCCCCAACGATCCGCGACTGGCCGAGTGGACCGAAAAATACGGCGAGACCAAAGCCCAGTGGATGGTCGGCGTTCTGCGCAACCTGTGCCTCTATCCGAACGTCTTTCTGATGGATCAGTTCAGCTCGCAACTGCGCGTGTTCCGCCCCATCAGCGTCGATAAGACCGAGGTCACGATCTACTGCATCGCCCCCAAGGGCGAACCCCAAGAGGCCCGCACCCGCCGCATCCGCCAGTACGAGGATTTCTTTAACGCCTCTGGCATGGCGACCCCCGACGACACCGAAGAATTCCGTGCCACCCAGCGCGGCTACGCAGGTGCCGCCCACGCCAAATGGAACGACCTGACCCGTGGCGCGACCCAGTGGATCGAAGGCCCCGACGAGGACGCCGCAGCACTTGGGATCAACCCTGTTCTGTCCGGTGCCCGCACCGAGGACGAGGGCCTGTTTGTCATCCAGCACACCCAATGGACCCAGCGCATGACCGCCGCCATCGCAGCCGAGCGCGCCACCGCGTCCGAAACGCTGACCGCCGCAGAATAAGGGAGGGACGACCATGACCACAGCAACCCTTGACCGCCCCACCGCCAAAACCGTCAGCTTTGACGAGATTCAGGCGTTCCTCTTTGCCGAAGCCCGCGCTCTGGATGACCGCGACTGGGATCACTGGCTGACCTTCTACCATCAGGATTGCCCCTTCTGGATGCCCGCTTGGGACGACGAAGACATGCTGACCGAAGACCCGATGAACGAGATGTCCCTGATGTACTACCCCGACCGCGCGGGCATCGAGGACCGCGTGTTCCGCATCAAGACCGACCGGTCCTCGGCCACCTCGCTGCCCGAACCGCGCACGGGGCACAACATCTCGAACATCGAGGTGCTGGGTCAGGACGGCACAGAGGTCAAACTGAGGTTCAACTGGCACACGCTCAGCTACCGTTACGGGACGACCGACCAGCATTGGGGCACGTCGTTCTACACCCTCGATGTCAGCGGCGAGCGGCCTCTGATCACGTCGAAAAAGGTGGTGCTAAAGAACGATCACATCCACCACGTGATCGACGTCTACCACGTCTGATCCACCCCGACAGACCAACGAAAACACCCCGTGTTCCGCGATGGCGGGCCACGGCCACGGGAGGAGATTGCCATGACGACCTACACTATTGCCCTGAATTTCGAAGACGGCGTGACGCGCGTCATCACCTGCGATGACGACGAAAAGGTCACCGAGGCCGCCTTTCGCCAGAAGATCAACATCCCCATGGACTGCCGCGACGGCGTCTGCGGCACATGCAAGTGCTTTGCCGAAGAGGGCACCTACGATCTGGAATACTACATGGACGAAGCCATGACCGAAGAAGAGGCAGAGCAGGGCTATGTCCTGACCTGCCAGATGACCCCCGAAAGCGATTGCGTGATCCGCATTCCCGCCTCGTCCGCCGCCTGCAAGACCGCCCCCGAAAGCGTCGGGGCCACGATCTCCAGCGTGGAGCACCTGTCGGAAACCTCGTTCGGGCTGACTGTGGCGCTGGACAAACCGATCAATTTCCTGCCCGGCCAGTACGTAAACATCACCGTGCCCGGCACCGACGCCCACCGGTCCTATTCGTTTTCCTCGCTGCCGGGGGCGAACACGGGCACCTTCCTGATCCGCAATCTGTCCGGCGGTGTCATGAGCACCTATCTGGCCGACCGTGCCGTTGCTGATGATGCCGTAACCCTGACCGGCCCCATGGGCGCGTTCTACCTGCGCCCGATCACCCGCGCCCAAGTCTGGCTGGCGGGCGGCACCGGCCTTGCTCCCTTCCTGTCGATGCTGGAACAGGTGGCGGTCCAAGGCAGCGATCACCCGATCACGCTCTACTACGCCGTGACCCGCGCCGCCGATCTGGTGGAACTGGACCGCGTGACCGCACTGGCCGCGCAGATCGGAAACGTCAACGTCATCACCATTCTGGCCGCCGCGGACGAAGACCATGACCGCACGGGCTTTGTCACTGACCATCTGACTGCGGACGATCTGGTGAATGGCGATTGCGACGTCTACCTCTGTGGCCCGCCCCCGATGGTGGACGCCGTGCGTGCGCATTTCGAAACACTGGGTGTGGCCCCGCAGAACTTCTACTTCGAGAAGTTCAACCCCACCGAAACCGAAGCTGCCGCCGCATGACCCGCCGTTTCGACGATAAGGTCATGGTCGTCACCGGCGCGGCCCAAGGGATCGGCCGGTGCGTTGCCGAACGCGCCGCCGCCGAAGGGGCCAAGGTGCTGATCGTCGACCGCTCTCCTGCCCGCCGCGAGGTGGTCCAAGCCATCCGCAAAGCGGGCGGCGTGGCCGAGGCGATCTCGGTCAATCTGGAAACGTGGAAGGGCTGCGACAAGGCCATCGCCAAGGCCGTGGACCTCTGGGGACGGATCGACATTCTGGTGAACAACGTGGGCGGCACCATCTGGGCCAAACCCTTCGAACACTATGAACCCGGCCAGATCGACGCCGAAGTGCGCCGGTCCCTGTTCCCGACCCTTTATTGCTGCCGCGCGGCCATCGAACGGATGCTGCCGCAGGGCAGCGGGGTGATCGTCAATGTCTCGTCCATCGCGACCCGCGGGTTGAACCGCGTGCCCTATGCGGCGGCCAAGGGCGGGGTGAATGCGATCACCGCATCGCTGGCTTGGGAAGTGGCCGAGTGCGGCATCCGCGTGGTCGCCACCGCCCCCGGCGGGACCGAGGCTCCGCCCCGTGTGGTGCCCCGCAACCCCAACGCCGAACAGGAACAGCGGGACGACTGGTACCAGACCATCGTGGACCAGACGATCCAGTCCTCGTTCATGAAACGCTACGGAACACTCGATGAGCAGGCAGGCCCGATCCTGTTTCTGGCATCGGATGAAGCCTCTTACCTGACCG
>CAXQKF010000056.1:0-5481 GCA_964224285.1 Donghicola sp.
CCAGATCCAGAACATCTCGAAAGAGATCGGGATCATCAAGTAATTCTACACAGCCCCCCTGTGTAGACCTTAGGGACGCCGCCTCTCCCCTTCATGCGGCGTCCCTTTCCATATCCAAACCATAGCCGTCTCAGGAGATCCTTGATGAGTGATCGTATCTTCGGCGTGTTCGGCGTTCTTCTGGCAATCGGGTACGCACTGTCTGCCCTTGTCATCGAAGAGAGCTTTTTGTCGGACGCAGTCGGCCCCAAAGCATTTCCCCTGATTATCGCAGCTATCCTCGGCATCAGCTCTGCCGTGATTGCGATCAAACCCGATCCAGAGCCCCATTGGCCTGACATCGGCCGTCTCGTCGAGATCGCGGCCGCTGTTGTTGTCATGATCCTGTACGCGCAGTTCCTGCCCGTCGTCGGTTTCGTTATCGCGACCGCCATTGCCGCGACCTATCTGGCGTGGCGTCTGGGCTCTGACGTTATCGGTTCTGTCGCCACAGGCGTCGGCACTTCGGTCGGCATCTACGTCATCTTCCACCTCGTGCTCGGGCTGTCGCTGGCTCGTGGCCCGCTCGGCTTCTAAGGAGACACGATATGGAAATCCTTTCCGCTCTTGGCGATGGCTTTGCGATCGCTCTGACCTTTGAAAACCTGCTTCTGGCACTGCTGGGCTGTTTTCTGGGTACCGTTATGGGCGCGCTGCCCGGCCTCGGGCCGTCGAATGGCGTGGCCATCCTGATCCCGCTTGCGTTTACGCTGGGTCTGGGGGCGACGCCTTCGCTGATCCTGCTGACGTCGGTGCACTACGGCGCCATGTATGGTGGCCGCATCAGCTCGATCCTGCTGAACATTCCGGGCGACGAGCCTGCGATGATGACCTGTCTCGACGGGCACCCGATGGCGAAAAAAGGCATGGCCGGCGAAGCGCTGTCCCTGTCCGGTATCGCCTCGTTCGTGGGTGCGTTCTTTGCGACATGGGGTCTGATCCTGCTGGCGCCCCAGCTGGTCAAAGTCGCCCTGCTGTTCGGCCCTGCTGAATACTTTGCCCTGTTCGCTCTGGCGTTCATGACCCTTGGTGGCGTGAGCTCGACCAACCCGGCCAAGTCGGCTTTTGCCGCTGCGCTGGGTCTGGGTCTGGCGATGATCGGTGTGGACACCCAAACCGGCGTTCCGCGTTTCACCTTTGGCGAAGTGCACCTCTATGACGGTCTCGACTTCCTTGTGGCGATCGTGGGTCTGTTTGCTCTGTCCGAAGTTCTGATCTTCCTCGAAGAGCGTCACGGCAACGCAAGCGCCGAAGGCCGTCAGCTGACTGTTGGTCGCCTGACACCCCCTTGGTCGATGATCAAGCAGTGTACCCCGACCATGCTGCGGACCTCTGTTCTGGGCTTTATCGCGGGCGTCCTGCCCGGTGCGGGCGCATCGCTGGGATCGTTCATCAGCTATTCGATGGAAAAGCGTCTGGTCGACAAAGAAGGCACCTTTGGCAAGGGCGACCCCCGCGGTGTCGCAGCGCCTGAAACCGGCAACAACGCGGCTGCTGGTGGTGCTCTGGTGCCGATGCTGGCGCTGGGTGTCCCCGGGTCCGGTACCACCGCTGTTCTGCTGGCCGTTCTGCTGTCGCTGAACATCACCCCCGGCCCGCTGCTGTTCACCCAGAACCCTGATGTGGTTTGGGGCCTGATCGCTGCGCTGTTCATTGCGAACTTCATGCTGTTGGCGATGAACATCCCGATGGTTGGTATCTTTACCCGCCTGCTGATGGTGCCCCCGCGCGTCCTGATGCCTGTGGTGGCGATGGTGAGCTTTGTCGGCATCTACGGCATCTCTGGCTCGTCCTTCGACCTGTTGGTCATGATTGGCTTCGGTGTTATGGGCTGGGTTCTGCGCAAGCTGGACGTGCCTCTGGTGCCCATCATCCTCGGGACGCTTCTGGGGAACTCGATGGAAGCCAACCTGCGCCGTGCGATCACCATCGACAACGGTGACTGGTGGACCTTGGTGGACAGCCCGCTGTCGTTGGGTCTGTGGGCCGTGGCGATCATTGGTTTCATCATGCCGATCATCTTTGGCCGTATGGTGAAAGGCAAAATGCACCAGCGCAAAGACGAAGAAGGCGCAATTTCGGACTGATTTTTCAGACCACTCACGCGCTAAGCCCTCGCCCTCGCGGCGGGGGCTTTTTTATGTGGCGGGCATGAGCACGCAAAGTCCCTGAACCGCGCGCTTTGCCCGCCCGACACACATCTCGGCAGAGGGGGAGGGTACCCGCGCGACCACCCGCCGGATCTGCCAGTCCCCGATCAAGAGCGACAGGTACAGATCGCACGCAGCCTCGGCAGGCCCAGAGATCGCCCTTTGCCGGATGGCCCGTTCCATCACCGCAACAATTAGGGGCTGTACCGTGTCCCGACCAGCCTCTGCCAGTGTCTGCCCCAGAACGCCACTACTATCCGCTGCCGCTGCGCGGTTTAGCGCGACCGCCTTCTCGCCAAGGAGAATGCCCAAGAGGACAGGGCCGAAATCCTCTAGCACGGCCATGGCGTCCCGATCCTCTGCTGACGCATCTCGCAGGACTTCGGCCGCATGATCCGCATTCCGCGCAACCAAAGCGCGGAACAGTCCGACCTTGTCCCCGTACCAACGGTACATCGTCTCGTTCGAGCATTTCGCCTTTTTCGCGATGGACAGCATCGAGGCCCCCATGAACCCCTTTTCAGCCAGCACGGCATAGGCGGCTTCTTCGATCTGTTGGCTGCGTTCGTCTTTCTTGGCGTCTTGCATGGGGGTCTCCAAATGACTTGACCGAATCCGTACACCACGTTACGCCTTTTGTATAGGCGTACACATCATTACGGTTTTGGAGATTGAGATGACGAATGCAGATTTGAACAGGTCGCGCGAACTGGTGCCCTACGCATTGGTGACTTCGCTGGTTTTTGGCGGGGCGATTTTCGGGTTCTTCTATGCGTGGACGTGCTCGACCATGTGGGGGCTGGATCGGGCTGATCCACGGGTGGCCATCATCGCCATGCAGGAGATGAACGGATCGGTCCGCAATGCGGTCTTTGCACCGGCATTCTTCGGGACGCCTTTCGTGATTGGGTTGACGGCGCTGTTGGCTATGCGGGCAGGTCAGCCGCAGACTGCGCGCTGGGTCGGCGCGGGGGCGTTGATCTACCTGTTCGGGGGGATGGTCCTGACGATGTTGGTGAACGTCCCGATGAACGAGGCCCTGGGGGCGCTGGAGATCGGGCTGGATACCGATCCGGCCGAGGCGCAACGGATCTGGACCGACTATTCCGACCCGTGGAAAATCTGGAACTACACCCGCACGGTGTTTTCAGGCATCGCGCTGGTCTGTGTCGGGATCGGTATGACCCAGCGCGCCTAGGCGTCAGGTGCCGTGACGAACCCGTACTCGACCAGTTCCTCGGGCAGCAGCACGTAAATTTCGTCCGGCGGCGTGGCCAATGCGTGCTCCGTTACTCGCAGGTCGATGCCCATCTCGGTCAGGTAGGCGACGACCTCTGCCTGACCGCGCTGGATATTCTCGACCGCGATAAAGGCGGGCAGCACGGTGTTTTCATCAAAGAAATGTTGGTGCACGCCGACTGAGGCATCATCGGCAATCTCTCGGGTGACGCCCCCTGCCAGCACATAGGGGCAGGCCGAATAGCAGAAATCTCCGGCGGTCATCACAGTGTCCAACTCGGCCCGCCGGATGGAGCGCCCGATGTGCAGGGCGTCCTGCACCGAACCTCCGGGGGACATGAGCCGCACGCGATCAACCTCGACCGTGGCGAGCCATTCATCAAACCGCACCGCATCCCCTGCCGCGATCTGCCCTTTGACAAAGGCGGTGCCGTCCGCAGCCTCGAACGCCAGACGGCTGGGGACGTTATCACCACCGGGAAAGGGGGTGCGGCGCGTCGGGTCGGTGGTCAGATCGGGCGTGTTGGCAGGCTCGAACCGGCGGGTTTGGTCGCCAGGGCGTACGGGTTCATCAAAACTGGGGGCGCTGGAGGGGCGCATGATACCGTTCAGTCCTGACATCACGTCCGATCCAGCCAGAAACGCGCCGATGCCGATTTGCACCCAGAAAATGGCGAGGATCGTGCGCCGGATCGGCTTGGCCGAACTGGTGTCCACGGTGTCCGGCGCGCTCATGGGGCGGGGGTGTCCGATTTAGGAGCGGGCGCAGGGCGAGGGGCGTTTTCCGCTTCGACCTCGCGCATGGCATGGATCGCCGCGCGTAGCTCGCCCAAGGTCAGCCCGTCTACTGCGGGTGCCGTGTGACGGTTTTCACGGATGGCCGATTGGGTGACCATCAGGATCAGGACCAGCACGGCGGGCAACAGATCAATCGCGATGGCACCGGCCCAAGAGGGCACGAAGTTCCCCGCATAAAGGATCACCGCATCCGCCGCCGAAACGGGGGTGTAGACCACATCGGCGGGGGCGGGACGGGCGAGGACTTGGTCCGCTGCCTGTGCCAATGAATCCGCCCGCAGTTGCAGGACGTCCATGACAGACGAGATCGTCTGTTGCTGCGCGATCTGGCCGTCGGGCGTGCTGCCATCAAGTTCTGGCAAAACCACCGAGGCCGACAGGTCCGCCGCCGCGCGATCCACCAAAGGCGCGACCGACAGTTGCCGCAGTTGGGCGACCAGACCGGCAAGGCGCACAGCCTCTTCGCTGAAGGCGACGCTGCGGGCCTCTACCGGCCCTTGTTCGACGATCAGGGCGCGCATGTGCGAGAGCAGGGCGTTGCCTTCGTCAAAGGCTGACTCGATCAGGGGAGATTGGGCGGCGATCTGGTCTTCGAGCGCGGAAAGCTCGGAGGCTTTCTGCGAGAGCACGCGGAAAACAGCGCCGCGGCCAGCGAGGCCCGAGAGGTTGCCGTTGGCTTCTTGGGCCGAGAGGTCTTCGAACGACTGGCGGACACGGGCGACGTCCCGCTCCAGGGCTTGGGCGGAAATGGCGATGTCGTGGGATTCCTCGAGGGCGCTCTGGTAGCTCTGGACCGTGGTGGCGAGGTGCTGTTCGACCGCCGCTGCGCCAGCCAGTGCTGCGGCGTTCAGCCACGACGACATGGCGATGATCGCCGCGCATCCCAAGGCCATCGCGCCAGTGAGTTTCAGCTTGGACCCAGTGTTCTGCATCGCGGGCAAGAGCCGCAGCATATAGGACCAGAACACGAAAATCCCGACCGAGACCGCAATCGAATAGGCCGCCGCCGCAAAGAACGAAAACGCACCGGTGTCATCCAAAAGGCCCGACACGCCGAGGTAGGTGTAAATCCCCGAAGCCGCTGACAGGACGCCCAAGGCGACCCCTGAAAAAGTGTCGAGCCACGCAAGGTGCCCTTCGAGTTCGCGCACATGGCGCAGGCCGCGCTGGCTGTGATCATCGTGTTCGGGGCGTTCGTTCATACACCAGTCCCTTGAGAGGTCATCAGAATTCCGTCAACCTATGGTAGGTGGGG
>CAXQKF010000057.1:0-3607 GCA_964224285.1 Donghicola sp.
ACACCCATGGTCGGCAGGTCAGAGCCCACGATCATGTTCGCCACATAGGTCGGACCACCGGCCAGTGTGTAGGCCGCAGCCAGAGCGGCGGCACCGATGGTCACCCAGATGATGGTGCCCGTCGACTTCAGGGTCCGCATGAGGCTGTCCCAGACGATGTCAAAGGTCATCTCGCGGCGGATCAGGCCGATGACGAACACGGCGACCACACCCATACCAGCGGCTTCGGTGATGCCGGTGATGCCACCGTAGATCGATCCCAGAACCACGCCGATCACGACGATGGGGGCGACCAGACCTTTGGACATGTCCCAGCCAGCCTGAGAGCGTTCCTTGCCGACCACCACATAGACAGCGACCGCACAGAGGACAAAGGCTCCGATGATCCACGGCAGGTCAGACACCATGCCAAGGAAGATGGGTTCGACCCCTTCGATCACGGCGTTGTCGCCGGTGACGGTGAAGAACAGGTTGCGGGCGATCAGAACGCCGGTGATCCACATGAACAGGCGACCGAGGAAGCCCAGGAACATCAGGCCTTTTTCCTTGCCTTTGGGATCGGTGGGATCTTCGGGCGGCAGGGGGGCCATTTCAGGGTTCGTGACGGTGCGGAACACGATGTAGATCATGAAGAACGACGCCAGCATGAAACCGGGCAGGAAGGACGCGGTGAAGAGCGCCTTGATCGAGGTTTCTGTGACCAGACCGTAGAAGATCAGAACGATCGACGGGGGGATCATGGTGCCAAGGCTGCCCGAGGCACAGATGGTCCCGATCGCGAGGTTCTGGTTATAGCCAAGGCGCAGCATCTGGGGCAGGGCGATCAGGCCCAGGAGAACCACTTCGCCGCCGATGATGCCGGACATGGCCGCCATGATCACCGCCATCAGCGAGGTCACCAGAGCGATACCGCCACGGGTGCGCGACAGGAGCTGGTTCAGGGCCGAGTACATGTCCTTGGCGATGCCAGATCGTTCTAACAAGGCCGCCATAAAGATGAAGAGTGGCACCGAGATCAGAACGTAGTTCGTCATCTGCCGGTAGACCGCCTGGCCAAGGACCGAGAACGGCCCCTTGCCAAAGGTGCGGAACAGGATGTCCACGTCGAACTTGAGCACCAGCGTCACCACCGCGAGGAAGGCGGAAGCAAAACCCAGCGGCATGCCAATCGCGAGCAAGGCAAACATGCCGAGCAGCAGGATCAGGCTGAGTGTACCGATATCAACCATAACTTATTTGTCCTCCAGCGTCCGGCGCAGCATTTCGATTTCATGCTCGTCGATATCGTCGTGGGCGAGGTGTTCGGGGGCTTTGTTCCAGTCGGCGATCAGGTTCGAAACGGACTGGATGGCCACCAGCACAATGATGAAGAGAATGGCGGGCTTGACGGTGCCCGGGATGGGCGGATCCCACGCGGTGCCAAAGGTCTCCATCCGGAGCATCCGGGTCCATGCGTCGTTAAAGCCGCCCCAGACGAGGGTGAAGGTAAAGAGCAGGATCAGAAGCACAGAGATGACGTCCGCGGTTTTCTGGAAGGCGCGGGGCATCATGTCGTAGATCACATAGATGCGGATGTGGCTGCGCTGTTGCATCGCATAGAGACCCGCAAGCAGGAAGATGAACGACGCGATCCACAGGGACAGCTCGTTCGCCCACAGGGTCGGGCGGTTGAACGCATAGCGCGAAACCACCTCGTAGAACATGACAAGCACCACAAAGGCGATCGAGATCATGGCCAGACGCGAGGCAACCAGTGAAATGTAGTCAAAGAAACCGCTGGGACGCTCTTCGATCGGGCCTACGGTGTCCGACAGGTACAGCGAGGCAAACAGCAGGGCTGCGGCCAGCGAAAAGAGCATCAGCATCGCAAGAGGATGGCCCGAGGGGCGGATCATCTCGTACATGCCGAGCGGCTCGGCAGAAACAAACTGGCTGACGATCAGGATGACGAAGGTGAGAAGGGCGAGGCCGGTAAAGCCGATCATCCCTAGACGCACTGGTCCCCTGAGACCCCCGAGCCATACGCTCTGGTTCTCCATTGTTGAAAACTCCTTGCCTGAATCCCGTTTGAGGTGTCGTCGGGTGGAAAAAAGGCGGGCCATATGGAATTGGCCCGCCCGAATGTCAGGCTATGTTCACGTGACGTGATTACTTCGCGATCAGACCCAGCGAGCCCAGGTATTCGCGGTGGCTTGCAACCAGCGCAGCGGCTTCGGGGGTCTTGGCGGCCCAGCCGTCCCAAGCCTTCTGAGCTGCTTTGCGGAAGTCTGCACGGTCCTGCTCGGACCAGTCGTGCAGGGTCACACCGTTTGCAGCCAGTTCAGCAGCGGCTTCGGCGTTTTTCTTTTCGTTCGACAGAGCGGTGTGCAGGGTCAGTTTCTGCATTGCGGTGTCGATGATGCGCTGGTGCTTCTCGCTCAGGCCGTCCCAGACGTCCTTGTTACACGCCAGGTGGTCCGACGGCATCGAGTGGAAGCCGGGGTAGGTGGCGTGCTTCACGATGTCATAGAGACCCAGACCAACGTTGTTGTAGATGCCCGAGGCGTCTGCACCGTCGATGATGCCGGTTTCCAGCGCGGTAAAGATTTCGGTGAAGTCCATCACGATGGGCGATGCGCCCATTTCGGTGAAGATTTCGGTTTCCAGACCCGGGGGCGAACGGAACTTCCAGCCCTTCAGATCTTCGGGGCCTGCGATGGGCTTGGACGAGGACAGGGATTCCTGACCATAGAGCCACCAGCCGATCAGCTGCATGCCGTTTGCGTTGTAGAGCGACTGTGCCGCGTCATAACCGCCGCCGTAATACAGCCACGAGATCTGCTGCGAGGGGGTGTCATAGCCACCCATGATGTCGCCGACGAACTGGAACGCGGGGTTCTTACCGGTCTGGTAAGCGCCACCGGTCATGTCACAGTCCAGAATGCCGTTGACGGCCGCATCCCAGGTCTCGGTGGTCGCAACGACCGACGAGCTGTAGAACATTTCGATCGCGATCTCGCCGCCCGACATGGTCTGCACGTCGTCGATGAACTGCGCCGCCAGTTTGCCCGAGGGATGCTCGGTCGCGTAGTGCGTCTGGATACGCAGGGTAACGTCTGCGGCCGAAGCTGCCGATGCCGCCATAGCGGTCAGTGCAGCAGTCGCAAGAAACTTGCCGATTTTCATATTCTTTGTCCTCCCTAGGCGGCCTCCTCTTGACCGCCATTCTTTCGTTTGGTCGGCTCCACCCGACCAGCGAACGGATGGTATACCATCCTGAATCGACGCTACTCAAAGCGATCTTCACTTTCAATCATTTTTGGTATACCAAATTCAAAAAAATGATCTAAGCTGATGTCAGCCCTACTAATAGGTCTAGTAACAGTCTGAAGAATAAGGGTTTTAGAGCGGGGATGGCCGAGGAAACTTTCCCGGAACAGATCGCGCGCAAATTGCGACGCGATATTCTACGGGGCAATCTGCCGCAGGGAACAACGATCAAAGAACGCGATAATGCTGCCGAGCTCGGGGTCAGCCGGACCCCCATGCGCGAGGCGATCCGCATTCTGGCCCAGGAGGGGCTGGTGATCCTGCGTCCCGCGCGCAGTCCGATCGTCGCGCAGCCCTC
>CAXQKF010000058.1:0-3347 GCA_964224285.1 Donghicola sp.
GCGATGTGACCATTCTGGTGGCTGGCGAAGGTGTTGCCGATGCAGGCGCGGCTGCGGCTGCTCTGGACGGTGCGGCCAAGGTTCTGGTTGCCGACGACGCGGCCTATGGCCACGATCTGGCGGAAAACCTGTCGGATCTGGTGATCTCGATGGCTGGCGATTTCAGCCACATCGTTGCGCCTTCGACCGCAGCAGCGAAGAACGCGATGCCCCGCATTGCTGCGCTGCTGGATGTGATGATCCTGAGCGACGTTATCGGTGTTGTGGACGCGGACACTTTCGAGCGTCCGATCTACGCAGGCAACGCGATCCAGACCGTAAAATCGGGCGACGCGACCAAAGTCATCACCATCCGTACCTCGACCTTCGACGCAGCGGGCCAAGGCGGTTCGGCAGCAGTCGAGGCCGTTTCGGGCGCAGGCGACAAAGGCCTGTCCTCGTGGGTCGAAGACAAGCTGGCCGAGAGCGATCGCCCCGAGCTGACCTCGGCTGGCATCGTTGTTTCGGGTGGCCGCGGCGTCGGTTCCGAAGAGAACTTTGCCATGATCGAGAAGCTGGCAGACAAGCTGAACGCAGCTGTTGGTGCATCGCGCGCCGCGGTTGACTCGGGCTTTGCGCCGAACGACTGGCAGGTTGGCCAGACGGGTAAGGTCGTCGCGCCCGAGCTCTACATCGCTGTCGGTATCTCGGGTGCGATCCAGCACCTCGCGGGTATGAAGGACTCCAAGGTCATCGTCGCGATCAACAAAGACGAAGAAGCCCCGATCTTCCAGGTCGCGGACTACGGTCTGGTTGCGGACCTGTTCGAAGCTGTGCCCGAGCTGACTGACAAGCTCTGATCGCTTTGATCATGTGAAATGTGTGAAGGCTCGCCGCTTGGCGGGCCTTTTCCTTGTTCGAGGGCAGGGGTTGCGCGGTCGCGCAAGAAAAAATCGTGATTGGCGGGGCTGGGATAATGATAAAACCCATGTGCCAAGCGGGCAGCGAAGCGCCCTTGCAAGGGCGTCTGGGGCGGTCCATCTTTGACCGGAAACCACAGGAGATGCTTCTATGGAAGTGAAAAAAGTCGGTATCGTCGGTGCAGGCCAGATGGGGAACGGCATCGCCCACGTATGCGCGCTTGCGGGCTACGAGGTGCTGGTGAACGACATTTCCCAGGAAGCGTTGGACCGTGGCATTGCGACCGTGCGCAAGAACCTGGATCGTCAGGTCAGCCGCGAGAAGATCACCGAAGCCGAGCGCGAAGAGGCTATGGGCCGGATTTCGACGACCTTGCAGCTGAAGGATCTGGGCCAGACCGATCTGGTGATCGAAGCAGCCACCGAACGCGAGACCGTGAAGGTCGCGATTTTCGAGGATCTGGTGCCGCATTTGCAGCCGCACACGATTTTGACGTCGAACACCTCTTCGATCTCGATCACCCGACTGGCCAGCCGGACCGACCGCCCCGAGAAGTTCATGGGCTTCCACTTTATGAACCCTGTGCCGATCATGCAGCTGGTCGAGTTGATCCGGGGTATCGCGACGGACGAAGAGACCTATAAATCCTGTCTTCAAGTGGTCGAGAATCTGGGCAAGACCGCGGCGAGTGCCGAGGATTTCCCTGCGTTCATCGTGAACCGCATTCTGATGCCGATGATCAACGAGGCCGTTTACACCCTGTACGAAGGGGTCGGGAACGTGCGGTCGATCGACGAGTCGATGAAGCTGGGGGCCAACCACCCGATGGGGCCGCTAGAGTTGGCGGACTTTATCGGTTTGGACACCTGTCTGGCGATCATGAACGTGTTGCACGATGGTCTGGCGGACACGAAGTACCGCCCTTGCCCGTTGTTGACCAAGTATGTCGAGGCCGGATGGCTGGGGCGCAAGAGCCAGCGGGGATTCTACGATTATCGGGGCGAGACGCCTGTTCCGACACGGTGATTTAAGGGGCCTGATGGGCCCCTTTTTTGCCTCCGGCGGGGGTATTTTGCCAAGGAGAAGATCAGGCGAGCAGACCTTTGGCCGGCTGGATGACGGCGGCGTCGATTCCGCGCCAGTTTTTCTGGATTTTGTTCAGGCGGGTTTGGGCGAGAGGGTGGTTCGGGTCTAGAACGCCGAGGCGCGCGAGCAGGGCAGCTATGGCGCATTCAGAGCCGCGCGTGCCGCCGTCCATGACTTTGAGTGCGATGCCGAGGCCTTGGTCCGGTAGCATCGCGACAAAGACGGCCTCGGCGCCGGTTTTGATCGCGACCGGCGAGGTGACGGCGGTCATGAGCTCGGTGCAGGCGCGGCCGGTTCCGGCGACAAGTTCAGGGTGCTTGATCATGGCATCGCGCAGGCGGGCTTGGGCCTTGCTGCGTGTGTCGCTGCGCTGGTGGGCGGTGGCAAAGCTGGCCATCGCTTTGGCGAGGCCATGGACCGACGTGGCGAAGTTCGGAGCGGAGCAGCCGTCGATCCCGTAACCGGGGCTTTCCATCTGGGTGACATCCTCAAACGCATCGCGACAGGCGGTTTGAACGGGGTGGGTCGGGTCGATGTATTCGCTGTGACCGCCGAGGTGTTGGTTGAGTGTCAGGAAGCCTGCATGTTTGCCCGAGCAGTTGTTGTGGAGCTGGCAGGCGTGTTGGCCTGAGTCGCGCAAGTGGTGGCGGGTTTCTGAGTCTGAAGGCGGCTGCACCCCGCAGCGCAGATCAGATTCCCCGAGGCCAATGGTATCGAGCCATTTCGTCACGCGATCAGTATGTTGCGCCTGTCCTTGGTGGGACGCGCAGGCCAGTGCAAGCTGTTCGGTTCCAAGGTGCGCCGCATCTGCTGCGCCTGATTCCAATAGGGGAAGCGCCTGGATCATTTTCGCGGAGCTGCGCGGGAAAATGATTGTGTCCGGGTCGCCCCATGCTTCGGTGATCTGGCCTGTTCCGTCGCAAATGACCGCGTGGCCGTAGTGCACGCTTTCCAGTATTCCGTTGCGCCAGAGCTCTGCCAAAGGGGCGGGATTGCTCATATTCACGACTCCGTTTGGTAATGGCGGAAAGCCGCCATGGGGGCTTTATCCTTTAGGATGTTTTAAGCTACAGTCCGGTCGTCGAGATGCAAACGGTCCGCGTGTCAAAAGCACCAGCTTGTTGCGCAGGATAGACCGAAAAGAAGAGGCAAGTCAGCTTGGAGGCTGGACGTATGAAATCATTATTCGCGCGTGGTATCGTCGGGGCGCTTTTTGCTGTCTGCGCTGCGGGTGCGACGGCTCAGCAGGTTTCGAACAATCAGGTGGCCGCGAAAGAAGACTGGTACGTCTATACTGGTGAAAGCCCCACCGAGTGTTGGGCCGTGTCGATTCCCAAATCCGTTGTGAACACCCGCGATGG
>CAXQKF010000059.1:0-13506 GCA_964224285.1 Donghicola sp.
GCGGGACTCGTTGCGGCTGCTTCCTTCCGGACCTGACCGGGTTGGCGAGGCGCTCGCCCGCGCCAACCTCTCAAGGCGTCATTTAGGGGGTTCGAAAACAGAATGCAAGAGGGCAGGGTCAGCCGACAATGCCTGCCCATTTCAGCCCGGACATCAGATCGTCGGCCACGAAATGTGCGAACCGGCGCGAAGACGGGATCACATCGGGCACCTGCACCACGGTCAAACCGGCAGCAAAGGCCGCCTGTGCTCCGGTCTCCGAATCCTCGAAGGCCAACGCACGGCCCGGCGCGACTCCCAATTGCCGCGCAGCCAGCAGATAAGGCTCGGGCGCGGGTTTTGCGTTTTTCACATGGGCCACTGTCACCACCACGTCGAAATGCGACTGAAGGCCGGTCACTGTCATTTTCAGCTCCGCCTCTCCTTGCTGCGAGGAGGTGCAGATCGCTTTGGGCAGTCCCGCCGCGTCCACTGCCGCCAGAGCATCCAAGAGGCCCGGTTTGTGGGGAATGCCGTCGGTGGCATAGAGGTCTTCGACGATTTCTGCCCAACGGCGTTCGATCGAAATCATATCGACATCGCCATAGTGTGCACGGATCACCTTGCCGCCCGACGCTTTGTCTTTGCCGACCAATTGGTGGAACAGGTCTTCTTCCAGATCGATGCCTTGTTCGGCAAAGGCCCGACGGCCTGCCTGCCACCCCAGTGCCTCGGTGTCGATCAGCGTCCCGTCGAGATCAAAAATAACCGCGTCAAACTTCATCACGCTCTCCTGACAGCCAGAAGGGCGCCGCAGGGCGCCCCTCGATCACAGTTACCGCTATCAGCTTAGAGCGCGATGCGGAAGAGCGTGAAACCTGCCTCGCCTTCGCCAGCTTCGGTGATGTTCAGAGCCGAAATATCGGCGAGGTGCTCTTTGGCGTTGGGGCCGGTTTCGAACAGCACGGTCGTTTCGGGCAGGGGCGCAAAGGACCAGTTGTCGTCTGCCGCCGGATTGATGGTGCCCTGTTCAACGATATAGCGGACAAGGATATCGCGGTTGGTATCGGGCCCTTCGAAGATGATGGTGTCGCCCTTGGCTCCGGGGAAGTCGCCACCGCCGCTGGCGCGGTAGTTGTTGGTGGCGACGACAAATTCCTGAGCCGGATCAACCGGTGCACCGTTATATGACAGGTCCACAATGCGGCTGGCGTCGGGATTCAAGTCTTCGCCTTTTGGGCCGAACTTCGAGGGCTGGGTCAGGTCGATCCGGTAGGTCACCCCGTCGATGACGTCGAAGTTATAGCTGGGGAAATCGGGGTTTAGCAGGGGCTGATCCTGCTTGCCCGCTTCGATCTGGTTGAACATGCCCGCAGAGCGTTCCAGCCAGTCCTTCAGCTGCGCACCCGTGATCTTCACCGCGCGAATCGTGTTGGGGTATAGATACAGGTCCGCCACGTTCTTGATTGCCACATCGCCCACGGGCACGTCGGTGTAGTAGTCAGGGCCACCGCGGCCGCCCGCCTTGAACGGTGCAGCGGCAGAGAGCAGAGGCAATCCTGCGTACTCGGTATCCTCGAGCATTTGCGCGATGTACCACATCTGCGCGTTCGAGACGATTTGGACGGACGGATCATCCGCGACCAAAGCAAAGTAGCTGTAGAGCGGCGCACTGGTCTTGCCCACGGCACGGCGCACGTAGTCCAGCGTTTCGTTATGCTCTTGTCGGACAGAGGCGAGCACTGTCTCGTCGCTCTCGACCAGTGGGGTGATGCTGCGGTCGTCGCCGCGTTCGTAGATGGGGCGGACGCTGGCAGAGTGGGTCACAACGCGCCATTCGCCGCCTTCGCGTTCCAGCATCAGGTCGATCAGACCCATATGGCTGCCCCAGAAACCGCCCATGACGGCGGGCTTGCCGTGGATGGTACCCGCCTCGGCGTCCACAGCAGCATAGCCTGCGTAGGTGGGGCTGGGGAACACAAGGTGGCTGTGTCCGGTCATCAGGGCGTCGATCCCGTCAATCTCGGCCAGAGGGACCGAAGCGTTCTCCATCCCGTCTGTGCGCTGGGCCGATCCGATGCCCGAGTGGGACAGGGCGATCACGATATCCGCGCCTTGTTCCTTCATCTCGGGAACGTAAGCTTCGGCCGTTTCCAGAATGTCGCGGGCCTCGACATTGCCAACCAGATGTTTCGAATCCCAGTTCATGATCTGCGGCGGGACGAAGCCGACCAGGCCGATCTTGATCTGATGCGATTCGCCTGCGCCATCGGTGATTCTGCGGTTCAGAATGACGTAGGGTTTGACCAGCGTTTCGTCCTGCGTCGGCTTGGCCCCGCGTTTCGTCGCGACGTTTGCCGTAACGACAGGGAAGCTCGCGCCTGCCAGCGACTTCATCAGGAAGTTCAGCCCATAGTTGAATTCATGGTTGCCCAGAGTAGAGGCATCGAATCCCAGCGCGTTCATCGCGGAAATGACAGGGTGCATGTCCCCGTCCTTCATGCCCCGTTCATAGGCGATGTAGTCGCCCATCGGGTTGCCTTGCAGAAAATCCCCGTTGTCCACCAGCAGGCTATTCGTGGCCTCTGACCGGATGTTCCTGATGTAAGATGCAGTGCGGGCCAGACCCACGGTATCTATGGGCTTGTCCGCATAGTAATCATAGGGAAAAACGTGGACGTGCAGGTCCGTTGTTTCCATGATCCGCAGGTGCGCCTGATTGGCTGCGGCCCGCGCCGAGAAGGGGTGCAGAACGATCATTGCTCCGCCCGCTGCGGTGCTTGCCAGAAAGCTGCGACGTGTAATCTTGGATTTCGTAAAAGGCATTCCATCATACTCCCATCAATTCCCTGTATTCGGGTAGAGTGCAACTATGACGGGCGCATGACGATAAGCATTTCTACAGAGAGGCCGTTGCTGCGCGTGCATCAGCATGGCATGAAGCTGGAAGAGTGAAACAGGAACCGGCAATGCGCGACGCAGAGACAGTAACATTCGGCGGCTCTGAACTGGACCGCGCGGCCCATTTGCGTAGCAATGCCAGTGCCCTAGCAGAATTGCGCCGTGACCCGAAGGGAACGCACATTATTCTGTGGCAAGGCAAGCCTTTGGTCGAAGGCGAGGAAATGGACAGCTTGGCCCGTTTGCCGCACGATCACGCCCTTCTGGCCGAATGCGAACCTGATGCACTCTTTCTAGGCATGGAAGAGGATGGTCCCGTCTTTGGTCACTGGCTCAAGGACTGGTGGCCCGAGGGGCTGGATGGCTCCGAGCTGGGGGGATTTGTCGATACGACCCAGCAGACGCACCCGACGCTGCGGCTGGATCAGGTCTTTGCTGAGTTACGAGTTATCATGACCCATCTGACCGCACGGGACGCCGAACTGGCTGCCACCATGCGGGCGATGATCGAATGGCACCGTCGTCATGGGTTCTGTGCGTGCTGCGGCGAAAAGACCGAAGTGGGGCAGGGCGGATGGCAGCGCGGCTGCGATGCCTGCAAATCGCAGCACTTCCCGCGAACCGACCCTGTTGTGATCATGCTGATTACTCATGGGAACTCGGTTCTACTGGGCCGCTCGCCCGGTTGGCCAGAGGGGATGTATTCCCTGCTCGCAGGGTTCGTCGAGCCGGGCGAAACGCTCGAGGCGGCTGTGCGCCGCGAGGTGCTCGAAGAAGCGGGGATCAAGGTCGGCGCAGTGGAATATCTTGCCAGTCAGCCGTGGGCTTTCCCCGCCAGCCTGATGATGGGCTTTCGCGGAGAGGCACTGACTCAAGAGATCGAGCTGGACCCCGCAGAGCTGGAAGATGCGGTGTGGTTCACCCGCGAAGAGGTTGCCAAAGCCTTTATCGGGCAACACCCGACGCTGAAGCCTGCACGCAAAGGAGCGATTGCCCAGTTCCTGTTGCACAAGTGGCTTTCTGACAAGTTAGAATGAAAGATAGATTGAGTTTCTTGGAAATTACGGAATTGATGGAAGCATGAAGTTCAGCACACGAGAAGACATCGATCTGCCCCTCGACAAGGTATTCGCGCAAGTGAGTGATCTCGACCAGTTCGAGCGCGCAGCCCTGCGCCGTGGGGTCAAGATCCGTCGGCTCGACAGCCATCCGGATGCCCGTGCAGGCATGCAATGGGAGATGGACTTTGTGCTGCGCGGCAAGGAACGTCATCTGGAGGCGCAGATGATCAGCTATGATCCCCCTAACGGCATGATGTTCGAAGGGAAATCCGGCGGGATGCTGCACCATCTGACCGTTGATCTGACGCCACTGTCCAAGAAACGCACGCGTTTGCAGCTGGAGCTGGAACTCAAGCCGCGTAGCCTGCCGGCGCGTCTGCTGATCCAGTCGTTCAAGCTGGGCAAGCAAAAGCTGAACAAGAAGTTCAAGCAGCGGATCACCGACTTTGCCCGCGACATGGAGAAGTCCGCCGCGCGCTAGGGTGCGGCGTGTTTCTTAGCTCTCGCGGCGGGGCGAGGCGGGGTAGACACCCAGAATTTGCAGGTGATCGGTGAAGTAGCTCAGCTCTTCCAGTGCGAGGCGCACGTTGTCGTCCTCGGGGTGGCCTTCGATGTCCGCATAGAACTGGGTCGCGGTAAAGTGGCCACCGACCATGTAGCTTTCCAGCTTGGTCATGTTGACGCCATTGGTCGCGAAACCGCCCATCGCCTTGTAGAGCGCGGCGGGGATGTTGCGCACGCGGAAGACAAAGGTCGTCATCATTTTGCCTGACCCGCGGCGGGTCAGATCGATGGTCGGGCGCATCAGCAAAAAGCGGGTGGTGTTGGTGCCTTCGTCCTCGATGTCCTTGGCCAGAACATCCAGTCCGTAGATTTCACCAGCCAGTTCGCTGGCCAGCGCGGCCTGTTCTGGATCGTTGCGCTCTGCAATCTCGCGGGCCGAACCGGCGGTGTCCGCGCCGGTGATGCGTTCGATGCCATGCTCTGCCAGGAACGAGCGGCACTGCCCTAAGAGCATCGAGTGCGACATGGCGGATTTCACCTGCGGCAGTTCGGTACCCTTCACCCCCAGCAAAGTGATTCGGACGCGGACGAACGCTTCGTCGACGATGTGCAGGCCGGATTCGGGCAGCAGATAGTGGATATCGGCGACTCGGCCATAGGTCGAATTTTCGACCGGCAGCATGGCCAGGTCAGCTTCGCCCGATTTTACGGCAGTGATGGCGTCTTCGAACGTTGCACAAGGAATTACTTCGTCATTTGGGCGCGCTTCACGGCACGCCTGATGGGAATAAGCGCCAAGTTCACCCTGGAAAGCGATGCGTTTTACCATGTTTTTCGTCCATTTCTGCCAAATCGGGCGTTTGGTCGCGGTAACTACACCTTGCGTCCATTGGGGGGAAGCGCATATGAAGCCGCAACAGCTAACGAAGTGAGACGCGAGCCATGCTTGATACGATGACCTTCACCAAGGTTCTGGGCGGATTTTGTGGCGCCTTTCTGATTTTCCTTCTCGGCAAATGGGTTGCTGAAGAAGTCTACGCGATGGGCGGAGGCCATGGTGACGAGCACGCACAGGGCTATGTCATCGAAGTCGCGGATGCAGGCGGCGCAGCGGCAGAAGAAGGCCCCGATTTTGCAACCCTTCTAGCCAGTGCAGACGCAGGCAAAGGTGAACGCGTTTTCAAGAAATGCGCAGCCTGCCACAAAGTTGACGGTTCGAACGCAACCGGTCCCCACCTTGATGGTGTTGTCGGCCGCGAGATCGACGCAGTGGCTGGCTTCAGCTACTCGGGCGCACTCGAGGCTATCGGCGACGTCTGGAGCCCCGAGAACCTGAACGTGTTCCTCGAGAACCCCAAGGGCACCGCACCCGGTACCGCGATGGGCTTTGCCGGTCTGAAGAAAGTTGAAGACCGCGCTGACCTGATTGCCTATCTGCAGAGCATCAGCGGTTAATCTTCCGCTAAGCGTATTGATTATTCGAAAGGGCCGTCCTCTGTGACGGCCTTTTTGCTTTTTAAGCTCCTGTTCACGCTTGCTCACACATCCTCGACTTGCACCTTTGTCGCTTCACGCTTTAGCGTTGGAACCTATATGATCGTAAAAGCGACATTTCAGGAGGTTTTCATGCGCCAACCCCTTCGTCCCCGTCAGGCCGCCGTCCGCAGCGCCGCGCGCCCTGACCCGCGTCCGATGATGCGTCAGATGCTATGGGGAGGTTTGGTTGGTCTGGCCGTTCTGGCCGGTGCCTCGATGACCAAGGCACAAGACGCCGAAGAGAAGATTATCTCGACTTACGGGTATTCGTTCTTTGGTGCGCTGAACTACCCTGCCGATTTCAAACATCTGGATTACGTGAACCCCGACGCCCCGCGCGGCGGCGAAATCGCGATTTCCGCTGATGGCACGTTCGACAGCATGAACCCCTATTCCCGCAAGGGGCGCGCGGCGTCGTTGTCCTCTATCGCGTTCGAATCGCTCTTGGTGGGCGTTTCAGATGCCGAAGAGGTCTATTACGGTTTGCTGGCAGAGAGCCTCGAATACCCCGAGGACAAGTCGTGGGTGATCTTCCACATGCGTCCCGAGGCGAAGTTTTCAGACGGCAGCCCCGTGACCGCCCATGATGTGGTTTTCAGCCATAACCTGATGATGGAGCAGTCACTGCAAAGCTACCGCGAGGCCGTGGGGAAACGCGTTCTGGGGGCCGAAGTCATTGACGACTACACGGTCAAGTTCACCTTTGCGCCCGACATTCCCCGCCGCTCCCTGATTGATCAGGTGGGCGGCCAGCCTGTTTTCTCGCAGAAATGGTACGAAGAAACCGGTGCGCGTCTGGATGAAAGCCGCATGGAAACCGGCCTCGGGTCCGGCCCCTACATGCTGGAAAGCTACGACATCAACCGCCGTGTGGTGTACAAACGTCGGGATGATTATTGGGGCGACCATCTGCCCATTAATCAGGGTCGCAACAATTTCGACCGCATCCGTGTCGAGTACTTTGCCGACTCTAACGCCGCGATGGAGGGGTTCAAGGCCGGTGCCTACACCTTCCGTCAGGAAAACAGTTCGCGGTCTTGGGCGACTGCCTATGACTTCCCGAACCTGAATGACGGCCATGTGGTCAAGGCTGACTTGCCCAACGGGAATGTGCCCGCGGCGGCTGGCTTCGTGTTCAATCTGGACAAAGAGAAATTTCAGGACATCCGCGTTCGCGAGGCGATCGGGCTGGCCTATAACTTTGAATGGACCAACAAGCAGGTCCAGTTCGGCCTGTTCCAGCAGCGCGAGTCCTTCTGGGAAAACAGCCCCGTCGCGGCTAAGGGCGTGGCTGAGGGCCGCGAACTGGAGCTGCTGGAGAAATACGCGGATCTGCTGCCCGAAGGTATCCAGACGGCGGAGCCTGTGATGCCGCACACGTCGGGTGACAGCCAGTTGGACCGCCGCAACCTGCGCGCCGCCTCGCGCCTCCTCGAAGAGGCAGGCTGGGTCGCCGGTGACGACGGGATGCGCCGCAAGGACGGGCAGGTTCTGAGCCTTGAAATCATCGAGGATAGCCCGACTTTTGACCGCATCGTCCTGCCCTTTATCGAAAACCTGAAGGCTTTGGGTATCGAGGCTACCTACAACCGGATCGATCCGGCGCAGTTCACCAACCGCCGCCGCGACCGCGATTACGACATGATCTACACGGCTTATGGAATGTACGAGCATCCTTCGACCGGCCTGATGCAGCAGTTCGGGTCCGCCGATGCAGCCTATAGCCTATTCAACCCTGCGGGCCTTGCCGATCCGGGTGTGGATGCCTTGATCGAAGAGATCGTTGCCGCGGCCACCCTGGACGAGATCGAGCCTGCAACTCGCGCCTTGGACCGAGTGTTCCGCGCCAAGCGGTTCCTGATCCCGACATGGTACAACGACGTTTACTGGGTCGCCTACTACGACATGTACGGCCACCCCGAACAGCTGCCGCGTTTTGATCTGGGGTATCTGGATTTCTGGTGGTACGACGCTGAAAAAGCAGAAAAACTCAAGGACGCAGGCGTACTGCGCTAAGAACGAAGTCAGGGGGCTTGCCGTATGGGCGCCTATATTCTGAGGCGATTGCTTCTTGTGATCCCGACACTCATCGGGATCATGATTATCAACTTCGCATTGGTGCAATTCGTACCGGGTGGCCCCGTTGAACAGGCAATCGCGCGCTTTCAGGGCGAAGGCGACGTGTTCGAAGGAATTGCTGGCGGCGGCAACGACGCCAACATCGGCGGGGATACGGACAGTGGCTATCTTGGCGCCCGCGGCCTGCCGCCCGAGTTCATTGCCCGTCTCGAGGTCGAATACGGCTTTGCCCGCATCGTGTGCGAGGACGGGTATGAGGGGAAACCGGACCTGACAGTGCCGGAGTGCTCCAAAGAAATGATCCCGATCCTCGAGCGGTTCGGCATCATGATGTGGAACTACATGCACCTCGATTTCGGGGACAGTTTCTTCCGCGACTCGCCGGTTTTCGCCATCGTTCTGGAAAAGATGCCGGTGTCGATCTCGCTGGGCCTGTGGTCGACGGTGATTGCCTACATCGTCTCGATCCCTCTCGGGATTGCCAAAGCGGTGCGGGACGGCTCTAGCTTCGACGTCTGGACCAGCAGCGCGATTATCGTCGGCTACGCGATCCCGGGTTTCCTGTTCGCGATCCTGTTGATCGTTCTGTTCGCGGGCGGGTCGTATTGGCAGATTTTCCCGCTACGGGGCCTGACCAGTGACAACTGGGACAGCCTGAGCATTGGCGGCAAGATCGTGGACTACTTCTGGCACATTGCTTTGCCCGTCTTGGCCAGCACGATCTCGGCCTTTGCGACCCTGACCTTGCTGACCAAGAACAGCTTCCTCGACGAGATCAAGAAGCAGTACGTGATGACCGCCCGCGCCAAGGGTCTGTCGGAAAAAGCTGTTCTCTATGGCCACGTTTTCCGCAACGCGATGCTGATCGTGATCGCCGGTTTTCCGGCGGTATTCATCGGCGTTTTCTTTGGAGGCAGCCTGATTATCGAAACGCTGTTTTCGCTGGATGGCCTTGGCCGGTTGGGTTTCGAGGCCGCGGTGGCCCGCGACTATCCGGTGATCTTCGGGACCCTCTTTGTGTTTGGTCTGATTGGTCTGGTCGTCGGCATTCTGTCGGACCTGATGTATGTGGTGGTTGATCCCCGCATCGACTTTGAACGGAGGGAAGGCTGATGGCTCTGTCCCCTCTGAACCAGCGCCGCTGGCGTAATTTCCGCGCGAACGGGCGGGCGTTCTGGTCGCTGATCCTGTTCTGCGTGCTGTTCGGCCTGTCGCTGTTCGCCGAGTTTTTGGCCAACGACAAACCGATCGTGGTCAGCTATCAGGGCGAAATCTACACGCCTGTGTTCAACTTCTACCCCGAGACGACCTTCGGCGGTGACTTCAAAACCGAAGCCATCTACCGCGACATCGAGGTAAAGTGCCTGATCACCACCGGCGGCTCGGATCTGTGCTGGGACGACCCCGAGGGTTATCTGGCCGAGGCCGAAGCCAAAGGCACGGTCGAGGGCGAGCCCATCCAGAAGGGTTGGATGATCTGGCCGCCGATCCCCTACAGCTATGACACGCCGAACGACATTGGCCGCGCGGCCCCCAGCCCGCCCGATGGCGACCACTGGCTGGGCACCGATGACACGACCCGCGATGTGCTGGCGCGTGTGATCTATGGCTTCCGTTTGTCGATCATCTTTACCCTGATTGTGACCGCCTGTGCGTCGATTATCGGGATCGTCGCCGGTGCGCTTCAGGGCTTTTTCGGTGGCTGGCTCGACCTGATTTTCCAACGGGTGATCGAGATTTGGGGCGCCACACCGTCGCTCTATATCATTATCATCATGTTCGCGATTCTGGGGCGAAGTTTCTGGCTGCTGGTCTTCCTGACGGTGCTGTTCAGCTGGACCTCTCTGGTGGGGGTGGTGCGGGCCGAATTCCTGCGTGCGCGCAATCTGGAATACGTTCGCGCGGCCAAGGCGCTGGGGGTCAGCAACTGGACGATCATGTTCCGCCACATGCTGCCGAACGCGATGGTCGCGACGCTGACCATGATGCCGTTCATCATCACCGGTACGATCAGCACGCTGGCGGGTCTGGATTTTCTGGGCTTTGGCCTGCCGTCCTCGGCCCCGTCCTTGGGCGAGCTGACGCTGCAAGCCAAACAGAACCTGCACGCGCCGTGGCTGGGCTTCACCGCGTTCTTCACCTTTGCGATCATGCTGTCGCTGCTGGTATTTATCTTCGAAGGCGTGCGCGATGCCTTTGACCCGAGGAAAACCTTCAAATGACGAATGTTCTCGAGGTCGATAACCTCAAAGTCAGCTTCCGGCAGGATGGGCAATCGTTCCAAGCGGTCAAAGGCGTGTCTTTTTCCGTAGCCAAGGGCGAGACTGTCGCGCTGGTGGGCGAGTCCGGTTCGGGCAAATCCGTGACCGCGCTTTCCACTGTGCAACTGCTGGGGGATGCCGCCGAAGTGTCGGGCGCCGTCCGGTACCAAGGGCAGGACATGGTGACTGCCACCGAAAAGCAATTGCGCAAGGTCCGCGGCAACGACATCAGCTTTATTTTCCAAGAGCCGATGACATCGCTGAACCCGCTGCACACCTTGGAAAAGCAACTGGGGGAAAGTCTGGCGCTGCATCAGGGGATCGTGGGGAATCAGGCGCGGGACCGGATCATTGATCTGCTGGATCGCGTGGGAATCCGTGATCCTGAAAAGCGGCTCGGGTCCTATCCGCACCAGCTCTCTGGTGGTCAGCGCCAGCGCGTGATGATTGCGATGGCTCTGGCGAACAAGCCGGAACTCTTGATCGCGGACGAGCCGACCACGGCGCTCGACGTGACCATTCAGGCGCAAATCCTCGAGCTTCTCGCAGAACTGAAACGCGCCGAAGGTCTGAGCCTGCTGTTCATTACCCATGATCTGGGCATTGTGCGCCGGATTGCGGATCGCGTCTGCGTGATGAAGGACGGCGAGATCGTCGAATCCGGTCCGACCGCCGAAATCTTTGCCAATCCGCAGCACGCTTACACCCAGAAACTCTTGGCGGCAGAGCCCAAGGGTGTGGCCTTGCCGCTGCCCGAAGACGCGCCAGAGGTGCTAAGGACCGAGAACCTGCGTGTCTGGTTCCCGATCCAGCAGGGCCTGCTGAAACGCACCGTGGGGCATGTGAAGGCCGTGAATGACACCAGCCTGAGCCTGCGTGCAGGGGAAACCTTGGGCATTGTGGGCGAGTCCGGTTCGGGCAAGACCACCGCCGCGCTGGCCATCATGCGCTTGATTGAGAGCCAAGGGGGCATCTGGCTGCATGGTCAGGACGTGCGCAAGTACAAGACCAAAGAGCTGCGCAAGCTGCGCCGCGACATGCAGATCGTGTTTCAGGACCCGTTCGGCAGCCTCAGCCCGCGCATGACGTGCGAGCAGGTGATCAGCGAAGGGCTTGGTGTGCATGGGGTCGATCCGGGCAAGAACCCGCGCGATCTGGTGGCTGATATGATGACAGAGGTCGGCTTGAACCCTGACTTCATGCATCGCTATCCCCATGAATTCTCGGGCGGTCAGCGGCAGCGGATTGCGATTGCGCGGGCGATGATCCTGCGTCCCAAACTGCTGGTTCTGGATGAGCCGACCTCGGCGCTGGACATGACCGTTCAGGTGCAGATCGTCGATATCCTGCGGGATCTGCAGCAGAAATACGGGCTGGCCTACCTGTTCATTAGTCACGATTTGCGGGTGGTTCGCGCTCTGTCGCACAAGGTGATGGTGATGCGGAACGGTGACGTGGTCGAGGCTGGCACAGCCGAGGATGTATTCTCGTATCCGCAGACGCTCTATACTCAGGAACTCCTTGCGGCGGCCTTTTCCGAAGTCGTGTGAAGCGTGGCGCAGCGCGGGCTGCGCCCACACCCTAGGCCTTTGGGATGACCTTGCCCGCGTTCAGGATTCCTTTGGGGTCGATGGCGTTCTTGATCGCTCGCATGGTTGCTAGGGCCGCGCTCGGTTTGTGGCGGACCATGCTGTTCAATTTGGACAGACCGACGCCATGCTCTGCCGAGAATGACCCGCCTAGTGCGCGGACGTCGGCTTCGACCATGGCCATGATCGTGTCCTTCAGGTCGGCCGAAGAGGGGCGGACCGTATAGTGGATATTGCCGTCTCCCAAGTGCGCGACGGTCATATCCGTGGCCTCCGCGTCGATCCGAGGCAGGGCAGCGGCCATCCGGTCAAAGAAAACCGGGATCTGGTCCAAAGGCAGGGCGATATCGTTGATGATCGCCGCACGCGGTCCTTCGAGGGACAGTTCCGCGGCGCTTTCGCGAATTTTCCAGAAGGCGGCCCGCTGTGCATCGCTGGTGGCAATGACCGCATCGGTCACCAGACCGTCTTCGAACAAGTCCGCGAGGCTGGTCTCGAATGTCTCTTGTAGGACAGAGGAGCCTTCGGGGGACAGGGCGGCATCCCGCGGCGCGGTCGAGGCCAGCTCGATCAGAATGTTGACGGCGTGTGGCTGGTCAAAGGGGGTACGCTCTGCCGGATGCAGGCGGGCATAGGCCTGCATGTAGTTCATGGGCATGTACTCAAAGGCCTCGACGGCGTCCGACGTGGCCTCTTGCAAGCGGTTCAGCGTGGTGAGCGCGTCGGTCAGGGACGGGCAGGCGAGGAAGCCGGTCGAGCGGACGCGGGGCGCTGGATAGAGCTTTAGCGTGGCAGCTGTGATGATCCCGAGCGTCCCTTCGGCGCCGATCAGCAGGTGTTTCAGTGCGTAGCCCGAGTTGTCCTTGTGCAAGGCGGACATCAGGTCGAGGATGGTGCCATCGGGCAGCACAGCTTCGATCCCGAGGCAGAGATCGCGGGTGTTCCCGTATTTCAGCACATTCGATCCGCCCGCATTGGTCGATAGAATCCCCCCGATGGTCGCCGATCCCTGAGCGCCAAAGGTCATGGGGAATTGCAGGCCCTGTTCCTGAGCCGCTTCACGAAGGGTTTGCAGGATGGCTCCTGCCTCGGTGACAGCCACGCGGGTGATCGGGTCGATTTTGCGAATCTGCTTCATCCGGTCGAGAGACAAGACCAGCGAGTCCGGTGCATAGGTGCCGCCGACCAGACCGCTCAGGCCGCCAGCGGGGACGACGGGCACACCGTGGGCATGGGCGATCTCCATGATCAGAGAGACTTCGGCGGTAGAGGCGGGGCGGATGACGGCCAAAGGCTGCGCAGACCACGCGCCGGTCCAGTCCTTGGCCCACGGGGCGCAGTCCCTCCCTGTTAAAATCGGAGTCTGCGGCAGGGCTTCGGCGAGGCGGGCAAGAAAATTCATCAAAAATTCCAATTCGGGGCTTTTGGCGCTTGACGGTCCTTTATCGTGGCCTTAAGTCAGCGTCCACCAGATGGCGGAGTAGCTCAGTTGGTTAGAGCAGCGGAATCATAATCCGCGTGTCGGGGGTTCAAGTCCCTCCTCCGCTACCAGGTTTCCCTAAAAGTTTCGAAGTGAAAACATCCTCTTAGGATGGA
>CAXQKF010000060.1:0-7290 GCA_964224285.1 Donghicola sp.
GAAATCAGGCTCTGGATCGTGGGCAGGTCGATCATGCGCGGCTCGGTTTGGCGGGCGGGCTGACGGTGTTGCCCCGCCAGACAAGGCCCCTTTGCGTCCAGGTGATGCCCCAGATGGCAGGGATCAAGGCATCGCGCAGGACAAAGGCCACCACATCGCGGGGTGTCGCAGGCCAGCCCGCAATCCGCGCCAGCGCCCATTCAGAGCCATACCAGACCAAAAACAGTGCGACCAAGGACCAAGCGGGCACCGTCCCCGCCGCGATCAGACCCGCACAAATCAGCAGGGGCAGGACCGGCCCTTGGACCATTTCCAGCAGGAACAGATGCAGGAAACCTTGGCGGCGGATCAGCGACCAGCGCACCTGCCGCGCCCATACTTTGTCAAAGCTCTTGGCGCCGATGGGCTGGGTGTAGAGTTGCCGCGTCAACCGGACGGTCTTGCCCTGTTCGCGGATCAGCTTGGTCATCGCCACGTCTTCGGCCAGATCACGCCCCAAAGCCTGCAAGCCGCCACCTGCATCGATGATCGACCGCTTGCCATATAGGGTCTTGCCCTGCGCATATCCTAGACCAACCGCGTCCGCCGCCAGTTGCCAGCGCCCCTGATGGGTGTTCAGAAAGGCGCACTCGACCGCCGACCACAAGTTATCCGCATGGCTTCCCGCCGCAGGCGAGGTGATCAGCCCGACGCGATCATCCTGCCATCGGGCCACCAACTGGCGCAGGTAGTCTGGTGGTAGCATCAAGTTGCTATCGGTCATCACGATGTGGTCCGTTTCAGCGGCCAGATAGCCCTTTTGCATGTTGTTGATCTTGGGGTTTCCGGTGATCGGCGTCTCGCCAATCATCAGTTGCGCGGGAACCTCAGGAAACAGCGTCATCAAACGTCTGATCAGCGCGCAGGCCGGATCATCTGCGCGTGCCGCGCAGAAGATGACGTGGTAGTCGGGGTAATCCTGCACAAACGAGCTGTGCAGCGTGATTTCGTCAAAGGCATCAAGGCCGCAGACCGGCCGCAGCAAGGTCAGGGGCGGTAAATCCATGCCCGCTGGGGGTAGTTCCGCAGGCCGAGCGTAGCGCAGGGTGGCCAGAACGACCGTTGCCAGATGCAGAGCAACCAACGCGCCGAGACAGATCATGAGAAACAGGGTCATCCAGCCACCTCGGCCAAGGCCTCTTCGGGTTCAAAGGCTTCGGCCCAGATCGCTTGAGCCACGGGCGAGTAGTCCAGCAATTCCAGCTGGCCTTCGAAGGTTTCGACAATGGCGGTCATGCCATCCACCCAGTCCCCGCAATTGGCAAAAGTCCTGCCGCCCCAATCGCGAAGGGCGGGCCTGTGGGAATGGCCGCAGATCACGCCGTCGGCCTCAACCTCTGAGGCCAAGGCCAGCGCCTTGTGGTCAAAGACATAGCCAGTGCTCATCAGTTTGTTCGATGTAGCGATCACCCATTCGACAGGGCTGCGCTGTTCGCGGGTCAAGGAAAACAGGCGGCGATACCCCCCATCCAGCAGGCGCAGCCAGCTGTCCAGACGGCTGCCAAGACGGGTCATAAAGTGCCGCCGTAACAAACGATTGTCGCACTGGTCCCCGTGGATCACCAGATAGGTGCGGCCATCTGCGGCTTCGTGGATCAGCTCTTCTTGCACCTTCCAGCCGCCGTCGGGGACATAGGCCCCCGCGCGGATCGGCGCATCGTGATTTCCGGGCAGGTAGGTGATCTGTGTGCCGTTGCGGGCCTTGCGGCGCAGCTCTGCTAGAATGTCATCGGCTGTATCGCACCAGTGGACGCGCCCGCCGTGCCAGATATCCAGAATATCACCGACCAGATAGATGCGTTCCGCCGTCAAACTCTGCAGAGCGGCTAAAATCATGGCTGGATTGGCGGCGCGGGCGCCCAAATGCCAATCGGACAGAAAAATGCTGCGACAGCGAACGTGGGTGTCAGGCTGGACTTCTTTGAACGGTAGCATCGGGTATCGCGTGCTCGGTCAGGAAAAGGTGCGGGTCTGATGGTGCCCCTTATCCATCTGATTTGTATCGAGAATATGACGCTGCGCCTGTCACGGAACTGTCACATTCCCGTGCGTGCCAAGGCACTGTGCGACTGCAGCAAAAGTGGGCGCTGCCACCCCCGCACCGGCTGGCACGCGCCTTGCATGGTTCCCGCGAAACCCTGCGGTGACCCTTTCGGCTAGGTGCCTAAAACTCCGTGGGCTCCGCCGTTTGCCCGAGTAAGCCTCGCGTGATGCGCTCTGATAGAAAGACAAAGGAATAAATAGAATGTCCACGGCGACCGATGCCCTCGTGACCAAAGATGTGTCCGCTGCTCTAGACCTGTTGTCCTATCCGGTGATGATTTCAGATGCGGACCTGATTATCCGTTTCGTGAACAAGGCCGCCTACACGATGTTCGGTCTGATCGAGAGCGACCTGCGCGCCGCTTTGCCCGCATTTGACACCAGTGACATCATTGGCCGTTCTATCGATCTGTTCCACCGCGCCCCCGCCAACCAGCGCAAGATGCTGGCGGGACTGCGCAAGACCCATAGCGGCGCCTTCAAGGTCGGGGGCAAGGCGCTGGCCTTCAAGGCGACGCCCCAGTTCGGCGAGGATGGCAAGACCCGCGGGTTCTATGTCGAATGGTCCGACCGCACGGAGATCGAGCGCGCTCAGACGCAGACGAGTACGCTGCTGAACGGTGTGAAAACCCTGACCGAGGCCCATGCCGCAGGCCAGCACAGCGATCGCATCGACCTGAGCAAGCTCGAAGGGGAATACGCGGACCTCGCCTCTGCGACCAATCTCATGCTGGATGGTCACGGGCAGATCAAACAGTCGATCCTCGAGACCATCGAAGCCTTCGGGCAGGGCGATTTCAACCACACCTTTCCCTCGCTTCCGGGCGAAGGCGGGGCGATCACCAACGCGATTGAACGGGTTCGCGGCTCTTTCCAGCGCGTGATTTCAGAGATCGACACCCTGTCGAATGCACTGGTGGACGGCGATCTTACCCGCCGCGCGGATGCCAAGTCCTACGAGGGGGCGTATCGCCAGATCATCACCAATTTCGAGCGGTCGTTCGACGCACTGAATGCCACCATCGCCTCGGTCAAAGAGCAGGTAGGGCAGGTGTCCGAAGCGATTGGTCAGGTTACGCGCTCTGCCGGTAGTCTGAATGACAACGCTCAGGCGCAGGCGGCTGCACTAGAAGAGATCTCGGCCACGGTGGAACAAACCGACAATATGGTTCGCTCGAATGCCGAAGCCTCTAAGAAAACAGTGACCTCCGTTGGCTCGACCCTGTCGATCATCACCTCGGGCGAGGGCCGTGTGACCGAAATGGTCACCGCAATGGAAGACATCCAGAAATCGTCCGACGACATCAGCCGGATCATTAAAGTCATTGACGATATCGCTTTCCAGACCAACCTTCTGGCGCTGAACGCAGCGGTCGAGGCGGCGCGGGCGGGCACCCACGGGCGGGGCTTTGCGGTCGTGGCCCAAGAGGTCCGCAATCTGGCCGGACGCTCTGCAAAAGCGGCCAAGGAAACCGCCGAACTGATCGAGAATTCGACCTCCAAGGTGAACTCGGGCGTGGAGTTGGCGAATGACACCCGATCGGCCTTTACCGAGATTTCGACCAACATTCAGGAAATCGAGGCCGAAGCCCGCCGCGTTCAGGACGGCAGCATGGATCAGGCCCGCGGCACCCAACAGATTGCACAGGCGCTAGGCGAGCTGTCCATCGCAGGATCGCGGATCACCAATCAGGCCGACGAGTTGAACGCCGCCGCGATCCAAATGCAGGGGGCGACGCGCAACATGCTGGACAAGGTAGAGCATTTCAACCTGCGCCAGACCCGTTCCGCCAGCAGCACCGCGATGCCGGATCTGTCCAATCTGACGCCGGATATGATGGCGCAGATCAAACGGATGATGGCCGCGCGCTAGTCTGCTTTAGTTCGATAAAACAGGCAGTTGGAACGACTGCGCACTGACCGAGATGCCTTTGGGGGCGGGGGGGAACTTGCCCGCCCTTTTCACGGCGGCCATCGCGACCTGATCGATCTTTGGCTTGCCGGAAGAGGCCAGCAGCGTCACGCTGTGCAAGCTGCCATCAGCCCCGACCGTTACGCGCAAGGTCGCTTTGCCCTTGCCCGCGCCATAGGGCACGTTCCGCGCGATGCGCGACTGAATGGCTGCGGCCCACTCTCGCATCAGGCTGGTTTTGCGTGCGGGCGACAGGCCGGCCTGCTCTGATGTCCGCGCCTGGCCTGCGGCCTGCCCGCCACCCTGACCGGCCGCTCTGACTGCATTCGAAGCCTTGGAATTTACGCTGGCCGTTTTCTCGGCATTCTTCTGTTGCGGGGCCGGTTTCGCTTGGGCCTTTTTCGGGGCGGGCGGCTTTGGCGGCACGGGGCGCGTCATGGGCCGTAGGGATGCTGTGATCGCGGGCTCTGCTTCTGGCGCGGGTTCCGGCTCTGCCTGTGGCGCGAGTTCAGGGGTTGTGGTCTGCACTTGGGGCAGGTCCGGTGTGCTCGGGGGTGCGGTCATCCGGGGCAGGGCGATGCCCGCAGTCGATATCTGCGGGGTTTCCGGCATGGCCAGTTCCGGCATCGACGGGGCAGGCGGCGCCACAGGTGCTGCGATTGTAGGCTGCGGAACCGTGACCTCTGGCGGGGTTTCCCATTGTTCGACCAGAGCGGCGACCGCTTCGGAACTGGCAGTGAGGGACAGCAATTCGGTGCCTTGGGCGCCCGCTGACTGCGGATCGCCTTCGGGCGTATGAACGACGAAAGCCAGAGCGTGTGCTCCGGCTGCGATGGATAGAAATGCTGCAAACTCTACCAGTTTCCGCATGGGTTAACCTCTCGTGCCTGCCATTTGAGGAAGGATAAAGATGGACCGCTCCGGCGGAGCGACCCCGACTCTGAGCGCGCAGCCGTAGGCATTGCTCAGGTGATCATCGACCAGTACGTCCTTGACCAAGCCTTGGGTTGCAATCTGCCCGCCCCACATCAGCACCATGTGATCCGCGAACATCGCCGACAGGTTCAGGTCGTGCATAACGGCGACAACACCGCCGCCCTGATCCGCAAAGTCCCGCGCGATTTGCATCACCATCAACTGATGGCCGATGTCCAGACTGCTGACCGGTTCGTCCAGGATCAGCCAGCGGGGCGCCCCCGAAGCGCTGATCGGTTTCCAGACCTGCAGCAGCACCCGCGCCAGCTGGACGCGCTGCTGCTCTCCGCCGGACAGGTCGCTGTAGAAGCGCTCTGCGTAGCCGGTCAGGCCGACACGGTGCAGGGCGTCCAGAGTGCGGTCAGGCCCCCCTGCGCCGATCCCGCCCATCTGCCCCAGCCGCACCACTTCGGCCACGGTAAACGGAAAGGCCAGAACGGTGGCTTGGGGCAGTACAGCCCGCATCGCGGCCAGTTTCCACGCGGGGGTTTGGGTGATGTCATGGGCGTTGAGGGTGATCTGACCGGAAAACGGGACTTCGGCGGTCAGGGCCCGCAAGAGCGTGGTCTTGCCCGACCCGTTCGGCCCGACGATCACCGACAGCTGCGCAGGGGCGAGGCTGGTCGAGACCCCGTGCAGGATTTCCTTGTGGCCGAGCGTGACCTTGATGTCCTTTGCGATCAGCATGTTACGCTCCCATCAGTGCGCGGCCACGGAGCAGCAGCCACAAGAAGAACGGCCCGCCAAGGGTAGCGGTCACGATGCCGATGGGCAGCTCTGCGGGGGCGACGATCACGCGGCTGATCAGGTCAGCAAGCAGCAGCAGGCTGGCCCCCAGCAGCGCGGCATTGGGCAAGAGCTCTTCGTGATCGGGGCCGGAAATCAGGCGCAGCAGATGGGGCACCACGATCCCGACAAAGCCGATACCCCCGCTCACCGCGACTGCTGCACCGGTGGCGGCGGCGGTCAACAGCATCGAGAGCCGCTTGAGCCGCTGCACGGGCAGACCGATGTGGTAGGCCGCCGCTTCGCCTAGGGCGAGCCCGTTCAACCCCCGCGCCAAGGGTCGCGCCAAGATCAGTCCGCCGATCATCAGGGGGGCAGCGGCCATCAGCGTGGACCATGTGGCACCGGCCAGCGACCCGAGACCCCAGAAGGTCAGGTCGCGCAGTTGTGTGTCATCGGCGATATAGATCAATACACCGGACAGCGCGCCCGCCAGTGCGGAAATGGCAATGCCCGCCAGCAAGAGTGTCGCGATGGTGGTCACGCCGCCCCGCGTGGCAATCGTGTAGAGGATCATGATCGTCCCCCAAGCGCCCGTGGCCGCAGCCACAGGTACCAGCCAAGGGCCAAGCGTTCCCGCCAGACCGAAGGGCAGCGCAGAGCCCAGAACAATCGCGATGCTGACACCGGCAGAGTTGCCCTTGTCGGCCAAGGTCGTTCTCTGGGACATCCGCCTGCCCCGCATGTTGATGGCGATCATGGTCGGCGCATCGCTGGCCGTGTCCGGAGCGGTCATGCAGGGACTGTTCCGCAACCCCTTGGCTGATCCCGGCATTGTCGGCGTCAGCGCAGGGGCGGGCACAGGGGCGGTCATCGCGATTGTTCTGGGCTCTGCTATGCCCTTCGGGCTGGCGGGAACGCTTGGCCCTTGGCTGGTGCCTGTGGCTGCGGCCACAGGCGCGTGGGGGACGATCATGATCCTGTACACGATCGCCACACGGGGCGGCGTTACCACCATCGCGACGCTCTTGCTGGCGGGCATTGCCATTGCCGCTCTGGCTGGCGCGCTTTCGGGGGTTCTGATCTACCTCGCTGATGACGCGCAACTGCGCGACCTGACCTTCTGGGGCCTCGGGTCTCTGGCCGGTGCCACTTGGTCCAAGCTGATGGCCGCTGCCCCTCTGATGATCGGCGGATTGATCTTGGCACGACCCTTGGCGCGGGGATTGAACGGACTCGCCCTTGGAGAAGCGGCCGCCCACCACATCGGTCTGCCCGTACAGCGGCTCAAGCGGCTCTCGATGCTGTTGACCGCCGCGGCCACTGGCGCAGCAGTCGCGGTCAGCGGGGGCATCGGCTTTGTCGGGATCGTGGTGCCGCATCTGCTTCGCCTGATTTCCGGTCCCGACCACGAAGAGCTCTTGCCCAATGCCGCGCTGCTGGGGGCCAGCCTGCTGCTGCTTGCCGACCTGATCAGCCGCGTGATCGTCGCACCCGCAGAGCTGCCCATCGGCATCGTGACCGCCACCCTCGGCGGGCCTTTCTTCTTGTGGTTGCTGCTCCGTGGCCGCGCGCTGATCGGAGCGTAACATGCT
>CAXQKF010000061.1:0-2250 GCA_964224285.1 Donghicola sp.
GTTCGCCCATCACGGCATCCAGAGCCATCGCCATCACGAGTGCCGCACTCATAGGGCGGCCTCTAGCTGATCCCAGCGGTCAGGCGCAGGAAGCCCGAGCCGGAGCCATGTTTTCGAATAGGGAAAGATGCGTGACCAGACTTGGCCTTGGGCCAGTTTGTCCTGCCATTCGCCGGCATCCTCGACCTCGTAGAGACGGAACAGGGGCGTGCCGCCAATGGCGCGGGCGCCCACGGGGGCCATCATGTCATCCAGTCTGGTGGCATCGGCGCTGAGGCGTAGGCGAGTCTCTGCGGCCCAGTCAAAGTCGGTCAGCGCGCGGGTGCCGATTGTTAGGGCGGGGCCGGACACCGCCCAAGGGCCGATCATGTCGGACATGCGGGCGATCAGGGCCGGATCGCCGATCAGGAAACCAAGGCGCACGCCAGCAAGGCCCCAGAACTTGCCGAATGACTTCAGGATCAGCGTGTTCTCGTTCCGCGCAAGGTCAATCATGCTGGCGGCGGGGCAGATGTCGCAGAAGCTTTCGTCGATGATCGTCAGCTTGGCGGTCATGTCGCCGGGGTGATGGACGCGGCCATCGGGGTTGTTCGGGTGCACGACGACCATTGCGTCGGTGCCATCCTCCGTGACCGTCCAGCCGGACGCTCGAAATGCGGCGGCGTGTTCATTGTAGGTCGGGGTGGGGATTCTCACCTTGCCGATGGGTGCCAAAGCAGGGATGCGGGCGATCAGGCTGGACGCACCGGGGGCTGCCAGAATGCCCGCGCCATCGGGGACATTCCAGAACTGGCGGGCAGCGTCGGTCAGAGCATTCTGGGCATCGCGGTCGGGCAGGGCGTTCCATGCGTCAGCGGTGATCTCGCCCACGGGGTAGGGCACAGGGTTGATGCCGGTCGAAAGATCCAGCCAGCCTTCGCGCGTTCCACCAAACTGGGCGATTGCCGCGTCAATTCCCCCGCCGTGATCCCTGCTTGCAGGTGCCATGCTCTGCCTCCTTGTCTCAGGCGCAGGTTGCCGATTGAACGGCGGGGGGCAAGTCTAAATTAGCCGCGACCGTGGGGTGCGTCGAAATCCAGCACCGGATTGATCGGAATGATGCGGTTCGGGTTAATCGTGTCATGGCTGTAGTGATAGTGCCGGACGATGTGATCCAGATTGACCGTCGGAGCAACACCGGGGCGCTGGTATAGTTCGCGCACATAGGCCCACATGTTGGGGTAGTCGATGATGCGCTTGCGGTTGCACTTGAAGTGTTGGTGATAGACCGAGTCAAATCGTACCAACGTGGTGAACAGCCGCCAGTCAGCCTCGGTCAACGTGTCGCCGGTCAGGTAGCGGTTCGCGCTCAGGATCTGTTCGATCCAGTCGAGGCTGTCAAAAAGCGGGTGGACGGCCTCGTCGTAGGCGTCTTGGGTGGTGGCGAAACCGGCCTTGTAGACGCCGTTGTTCACGGTGTCATAGATGCGGGAGTTCAGCGCCTCGATCTGATCGCGTAGCGCGACGGGCCAGTAGTCGTCAGTGTTGCCGGTGAGTCCGTCAAAGGCGCTGTTGAACATGCGGATGATCTCGGCGCTTTCGTTCGACACGATGGTATTTGTCTTCTTGTCGAACAGAACGGGCACGGTCACGCGGCCGGTCATGTCGGGTTTCACCTTTGTGTAGACCTCGCGCATGTAGTCTAGACCGAACAGAGTATCGCCGGTCGCTGCGGGGTAATCTGTCGCGAAGGTCCAACCTTGGCCAAGCATCTCGGGGTGCACGACGCTGACGCTGATGTGTGACTCCAAATCTTTGATTGCGCGGAAGATCAGGGTGCGGTGCGCCCAAGGGCACGCGTAAGACACATAGAGATGGTAGCGGCCGCTTTCGGCGGCGTAGCCACCTTCGCCGGTGGAGCCAGCGCTGCCGTCAGCGGTCACCCAATTGCGGAACTTTGCCTGATCTCGGACGAATTTGCCGCCCGTTTCAGAGGTGTCGTACCACTTGTCTTTCCATTCGCCGTCGATCAGCAGTCCCATCGGGGGCCTCGCATTCTGTCAGTGTTCGTTTCATTTGGAACAGAACCTAGGGCGTTCACGGGTCTGTGCACACAGGTAGCGCCGCGCACAATCCCTGCCAAAATGCACATACGCTTGGTTCAGGCTGTTTCGGTCGGGCTAGTCTCGGGCTTCAGGATGCGGGGCAGGTTACCTTCGATCCAGTAGATCGGAAGAGCACACGTCTGAACTCCAGTCACCAGTGAGCATC
>CAXQKF010000062.1:0-10816 GCA_964224285.1 Donghicola sp.
CGACGACCGGCAGGGCGTTCTTGATGACCCCAAGGAACAGCGCCCCAAGGACAGCGCCGCCTACTGTGCCGATGCCCCCTGCGATGCTGATCCCGCCGATGACGCAGGCGGCAACCACGTCCAATTCAAACCCGCCAGCGATATCCACATAGGCCACCGCGTAGCGCGCGACCCCTAGGTAACCAGCCAGACCCGCCAGCGTGCCACTGATGACGAAGGCGCGGAACTGCGCTTTGCCAACGTTGATGCCCGTGTAGACCGCCGCATGGGGATTGCCACCCACCGCGTAGAAGCTGCGGCCAAGGGTGGTACGGGCCATGACGACGGCCATAACGATGATCACTGCTATTGCGACCCACGACAGAACCGGCAGACCCAGTAGTGCAGCGCGGGGAAAGGCAGTGAAGGCGGGGCTCATCTCATGGGCGTTGACCCATTTCCCATCCGAGATCAGGAATATGATCCCGCGATAGATGGTCATGGTGCCAAGGGTCACCACGATGGGCGGGATATCCAGTTTCCAGACCAACAGCCCGTTCACAGTGCCCATGATCGCCCCCAGCGCCAGCGCCAGCATCAGAATGACGATGATCGGCAGGTCGGGGTAAGCCACGTTCAGCATGGCGCAGACCATTCCGGTCAGGGCAAGGTTCGCGGCGACGGATAGGTCGATGCAGCGGGTCAGGATGACCACCATCTGCCCCAGCGCCAGAATGATCAGGGGGCTTGTGTCGTTGAACACGGCCGCCAGATTGGCAGGGGCGACAAAGCCCGCAAAGCGGGTGGCGATCAGCACCAAGAGCGCGATAATCGCACCCACCAGAATGCTTTCGCGGGATTTCAGAAGGGCGTTCATGCGGCGGCCTCCGATGTGATGCCTGCGGCGTGACGGACAAGAGTTTCGGGGGTGAGTTCATCGCCCTCAAGCTCGGCGGCGATGCGGCCTTCGCGCATGACGATCACGCGGTCGGACATGCCAAGGATCTCGGGGATTTCCGAGCTGACCATGATCACCGACAGGCCCTCTGCCGCGAGTTCGGACATGAAGTCATGCACGGCAGCTTTCGATCCGATGTCGATACCCTTGGTCGGTTCGTCCAGAATGATGACCTTGGGCTGGGTCGCGAGCCATTTGGCGATCACGACCTTCTGCTGGTTGCCACCGGACAGGGACCCCACCGGCACGTCCAAGGACGCCGCCCGCAGGTCCAGCCGCTGGGTGTATTCGCGGGCCAGTTTGAATTCCTCGGCCATTTGCAGGAAGCCGTTGTTCGAGGTCTTGTTCAGCGAAGGCAGCGTCACGTTCTGGAAAATCGGCATGGCGGTGATGGCGCCCTGTTTGCCGCGATCTTCGGGGACATAGACGATGCCAGCGGCGATGGCGTCGGCGGGCGAACGGATGATCTTGATGTCATCGCCCATCTTGCACACGCCCTTCGAAGGGCGGGTGATCCCGATCAATGACTGCATGAATTCGGACCGACCCGCGCCGACCAGACCGTAAAAACCCAGAATTTCGCCGCGCCGCAAGGTAAACCCGATGCCGTCAAATTCCGTGGGGTGGCTGTAGCCCACCACTTGCAAGACTGGGTTGCCAAGAACTGCCTGACGTTTCGGGAAAATCTGATCGACCGAACGGCCAACCATCATCTGTACCAACTCGCCTTCGGTCACGTCAGCCATCAGGCCATCGCCCACGAACTGGCCGTCGCGGAACACGGTATAGCGGTCGGCGATACGAAAAATCTCGTCGAACTTGTGGCTGATGAACAGGATCGCTTTGCCCTGCGCCTTGAGCGTATCGACCAGCTCGTACAGCTCTTCGATTTCCTTGTGGGACAGGGCGGCGGTGGGCTCGTCCATGATCACCACACGGGCGTCGATGGACAGAGCGCGAGAAATCGCAACCAGATGCTTGGACGCGATCCCCAGATCCCGCAGGCGCACGTCGGGGTCGATCTTGGCGTCGATGCTGTCCAGAATTTCGGCGGCACGGCGGCGCATCTCGGGCTTGTCGATCAGGCCGAAACGGGTGCGGGGGGCGTGCCCGATAAAGATGTTCTCGGCCACGGACAACTCATCGAACAGCACCGTTTCCTGATGGATCGCGGTGATGCCCGCGTCGCCAGCCGCCTGCGCGGTGGGAAAGCGGATGGGCTGCCCGTCCAGCAGGATTTGCCCCTCGTCCGGTTGGTAAATGCCGGTCAGGGTTTTGACGATGGTCGATTTACCCGCGCCATTCTCGCCAATCAGGGCGGTCACCTGCCCCGGATAGAGCGCCAGTTGCACCCCGTCCAGCGCACGCACGCCGGGAAACTGTTTTACAATACCGTCCAGACGCAGCACGGGCTGCGTTGGATCGGCCAAGCCGGTTCGGGCCATGGTCCGCCCCATAACTATCTGGTTAAAATAAAGAAGGCGGCGCAGGGCAGTCCCACGCCGCCAGACTGCAGTCTATCAGAAAATCGACTTGAACTGTTCGATATTGCTGCTGTCGTAGACAAACGGGTCCGCCATCGCGCCCGCGTTCGTCTCGTCGAGGGTCAGGTCACCCATGCGGCCCATGGGGATGGTCGCGCCGGGTTCAGCGGTCGCCTTCTCGGTGGCGAGGTTATAGGCGATCATCGCGGCCGAGTAGCCCAGATCAATCGGGTTCCAGATCGCGAACGACTTCGACGCACCGCTATCAATCGCGCCTGCCATTTCCGAGGGCAGACCCAGACCGGTCACGTTGACTTGACCGATTTTGCCCGCGTCAGCCACAGCCTGCGCTGCGGCCACAATGCCTACGCTGGTGGGGGCAATGATCGCGTCCAGATCGGGATAGGTCTGCATCAGGCCCTGCGTCTCGCGATAGGATTTGTCCGCAAGGTCATCACCGTACACAGTGCCGACCACGTTGATGCCGGGGTAGTTCGGCAGCACTTTGGTCATCTCTTCGATCCAGATATTCTGGTTGGTCGAGGTGGTGGTCGCCGACAGAACCGCCACGTCACCGCCTTCGGGCAGGTGGTCAGCGGCCAGCTTGACGATCATGTTGCCGATCAGCGCGTTCGAGCTGGGGTTCAGGTGCGCCTGACGGCCATCCTCTGCCACGCCCGAATCCCAGCTGATCACGGTGATGCCGCGCTGCATGGCTTTCTTCAGGGTGGGGACCAGAGCGTCGGTGTCGTTGGCCGACACGGCAATCGCGTCCACGTTCTGCGCGATGAGCGAGTTGATCACCTCGATCTGGCCTTCGGCGGTGGTTTCGGTGGGGCCGGTGTAGATGATCTCTACGTCACCCAGTTCGGCGGCAGCCTCTTCGGCGCCCTTTGCAGCGGCCTCGAAGAAGCCGATCCCCAGTGCCTTGACCACCAGCGCGATCCGCACGTCTTCGGCGGCGGCTGCGTTGGCAAACAATCCGGTCGCAATCGCGACGGTTGTCATCAATCCAGTAAGTTTCTTCATTCTATCCTCCCTGAAAGAAACCTGTGGGCACCGGTGGAACTCCCCTCCGGTCAGGTGCCCGTACTCTCCTGTTTCGTGGCGGAAACACTGGCCACGATCAGTTTGACGTCCGCTGCCTCCAACATGGCGGCGGCCTTGTCGCTGATCCCGTCATCGGTGATCAGCGTGTCGATCCGGTTCAGCCCGCACAGGACCAGACTGGAGCGGTTCTCGAATTTCGTACTGTCGACCAGAACGACCAGCTCGTCGGCCTGACCAATCAGTTTCTGTTCCGCCTGGATCAGAAGCGGGTCCGCCTCCATCAGCCCCAGCGGGCCAACCCCTTGGGCGCCCATGAACATCCGGCGGGCGTAGAAGTTGCGGGTCACATCGTTGTCAAAGGGCGACAGGATGATGTTCTGCTCGCGGTAAATGGTGCCGCCCGACAACATGATCGTGCATTTGCTGTTCTTCAGCAGATGCTCGGCAATCGGAAAGCTGTTGGTAAACACCTGCAGCCGGCGGCTGGCCAGCGGGTGCACCATCTGGAATGTGGTTGTGCCGCCGTTGATGATGATGGGCTCGCCATCCTCGCACATTTCGACGGCCGCTCGGGCAATTGCTTGCTTTTGAGCGGTATTGATCGATTGGTTGACCGAGAACGGTCGCCCCGCCAATCCAGGCAGCTGGTTCGGGGTCAGGCTTTCGGCCCCACCTCGTACGCGCCGCAACTTTTTCTGGACGTGAAGGGCAGCAATATCACGGCGAATGGTGGCCTCGGACGCCCCTGTCAGGGCGCACAGATCGACCACCGTCACGACGGGGCGGTCCTGTACGGCCGACAAAATGATCCTATGGCGCTCTTTCTCGTGCATTCGTGTCCTCCCGATGCAGGGCAAACTGCGCGGGGAATCAATCAATGTCAATCATATTTTGTCAAAACAATCATTATGCACGTGCAGAATGATCAGTAATGATTGTTTGTGATTGACATTCTGACGCGCCCTGTGCAGCCTCGCGATGAAATTTTTTGCGACACTACCCTATTTTCGGGAGGAAAAACCAATGAATACGCCCTCTTCGCGGCTACAATCGCAATGGGACGATTCCAAAGCTGCGGACATGTCCGAGCCGGAGAAGCTTCTTTATCGCTCGAATCTGCTTGGTTCTGACAAAAGGATCACCAATTACGGGGGCGGCAACACCAGCGCAAAGGTCACCCAGCCCGATCCACTGACCGGCGAGGACGCCGAGGTGCTGTGGGTCAAAGGGTCAGGCGGCGACGTTGGCTCGATCAAGATGGACGGGTTCGCGACCCTGTACATGGACAAGCTACGGGCGCTGAAGGGTAAATATCGCGGCGTGGAGTTCGAGGATGAGATGGTCGGCTACCTGCCCCATTGCACCTTCAACCTGAACCCGCGCGCGGCCTCGATCGACACGCCGCTGCACGCCTATGTGCCGCGCAAGCACGTGGACCACATGCACCCCGACGCGATCATCGCGATTGCCGCGTCCAAGAATTCCCGCGAACTGACCGCCGAGATTTTCGGTGACGATATCGGTTGGCTGCCTTGGAAAAAACCGGGCTATGAGCTGGGTCTGTGGCTCGAGAAGTTCTGCCTGGAAAACCCCGATGCGAAGGGCGTTGTTCTGGAAAGCCATGGGTTGTTCACCTGGGATGACGATGCGAAGGCCTGCTATGAGCTGACACTTGAAATCATCAACAAAGCCATTGGTTTCTTCGAAGAAAAGACCGCCGGTGTGCCCGCGTTCGGCGGCCCCGTACACGAAAGTCTGCCTGCGGACGAACGCCGCGCAGTCGCTGCCCGCCTGATGCCCGCAATCCGTGGCATGGTCTCGGGCCAGCAGCATATGGTTGGCAATTTTGACGACAGCGAAGCGGTGCTGGAGTTCGTGAATGCCGCGAACATGCGCCCCTTGGCGGCGCTGGGAACGTCTTGCCCCGACCATTTCCTGCGCACCAAAATCTGCCCGCTGGTGGTGGATTTCGACCCCGCGCAAAACAACACCGACGCGGTTCTAGAGGGTCTGCCCGCGCAAGTGGCCGCCTATCGCGACGGCTATGCGGCCTACTACGACCGCTGTAAACATGACGACTCGCCCGCGCTGCGCGACCCCAACGCCGTGGTCTATCTGGTGCCCGGCGTTGGCATGATCACCTTTGCCAAGGACCGCGCCACGGCCCGTATTTCTGGCGAGTTCTACGTGAACGCGATCAACGTGATGCGCGGTGCGTCGGCGGTGTCGGAATACTGCGGCCTGCCCGAACAAGAGGCCTTCGACATCGAATACTGGCTCCTCGAAGAGGCCAAATTGCAGCGCATGCCCAAGCCGAAATCGCTGGCGGGCCGTGTGGCGCTGGTCACCGGCGGCGCGGGCGGCATCGGGGCGGCGACAGCGGCACGCTACCTGTCCGAAGGGGCCTGCGTCATGCTCGCCGATATCGACGAAACCGCGCTGGCCAGCACCTATGACAGCCTGACCGCAACCTTCGGCAAGGACGTCGTCCGCACCGTCCAGATGAACGTCACCGACGAGGCAGCCGTTCAGGCCGCCTATGCCTACACCTCGGTGGAGTTCGGCGGCGTTGACATTCTGGTGTCGAACGCGGGCATCGCCTCATCCGCGCCTGTCGAGGAAACCAGCCTCGATCTGTGGAACAAGAACATGTCGATCCTCTCCACTGGCTATTTCCTTGTCAGCAGAGAGGCATTCAAGATCATGCGGACCCAAGCGATCGGCGGCTCGGTGGTCTTTGTGGCCTCGAAAAACGGTCTGGCGGCGTCGCCCAATGCCAGCGCCTATTGCACCGCCAAGGCATCCGAAATCCATCTGGCCCGCTGTCTGGCGCTGGAAGGGGCCGAGGCTGGTATCCGCGTGAACGTAGTAAACCCCGACGCGGTTCTGCGCGGCTCGAAAATCTGGGAGGGCGAGTGGCTGAACCAGCGCGCCAGCACTTATGGCACCGACAAAGAGGGGCTCGAGGAGATGTACCGCAACCGCAGTATGCTGAAACGCAATGTGCTGCCCGAGGATATTGCCGAAGCGGCCTATGTCTTTGCCTCGGAACAGTCGGCAAAGTCGACCGGCAACATCATTAATGTGGATGCTGGCAACGTGCAGGCCTTCACCCGCTAAGCGCGCCCGCCGCGTGCCCCATCCGGCGCGCGGCCACTTCTGGGAGGAATTTTCATGATTAATTCATCTGTGATCGAGGCCGAGAACGCCAAACGCGAAGCGGACCTGCGCAGCGATTACGACGCGCTTGGCGATCATCTGGCCCGCCGCGGCATCGACATCGCCGCCATCAAGGACCGCGCCAAATCCTTTGGCGTTGCGGTTCCCAGCTGGGGCACGGGCACCGGCGGCACCCGCTTTGCTCGCTTCCCCGGTTCGGGCGAGCCGCGCCACATCTTTGACAAGCTGGACGATTGCGGTGTGATCCTCAGACTGACCCAAGCGACCCCCACTGTGTCCCTGCACATTCCGTGGGACCAGGCCGATCCCGCCGACATGCTGGCCAAAGCCGAGGAGCACGGGCTTGGGTTCGACGCCATGAACTCGAACACCTTTCAGGATCAGGATGGTCAGGCGCACAGCTATAAATATGGCTCGCTGAGCCACACCGATTCCGCGACCCGCAGCCAAGCGGTCGAGCATAATATCGAGTGCATCGAGATCGGCGACAAGCTGGGGTCCAAGGCGCTGACCGTCTGGATCGGCGACGGTTCGAACTTCCCCGGGCAGACCCACATGGGTCGCCAGTTCGACCGCTATATGGAGTCGATGAAGGCGATCTATGGCCATCTGCCCGACGACTGGCGCATCTTTTCGGAGCATAAAATCTACGAGCCTGCTTTCTATTCCACCGTCGTGCAGGATTGGGGCACCAGCTATATCATCGCCTCGGAACTGGGGGACAAAGCGCAGTGTCTGGTGGACCTTGGCCACCATGCGCCCAACGTGAACATTGAGATGATCGTCAGCCGCCTAATCCGTCAAGGCAAGCTGGGGGGCTTCCACTTCAACGACTCCAAATACGGGGACGACGATCTGGATAGCGGCACGATTGATCCCTACCGCCTGTTCCTTGTGTTCAACGAACTCGTGGACGCAGAAGGGACCGATGGCCTGAACCTGTCGCATATGATCGACCAGAGCCACAACGTCACCGACCCGATCGAAAGCCTGATGATCTCTGCCTGTGAAATCCAGCGGGCGTTTGTGCAGGCGTCCTTGGTGGATCGCACAGCATTGGCGGGCTATCAGGACGGTAACGATGCCCTAATGGCCAGCGCCACCTTGCGCCGCGCCTTCCGCACGGATGTGGAGCCGATCCTCGCGATGGCGCGTCTGGAAGCCAGCGGCGCGATTGATCCGGTGGCGACTTACCGCGCCAGTGGCTACCGAGCGCAGGTGTCCGAAATCCGGCCCAAAGTCAGCGGGGCCGGCGGCGGGATCGTATAGCAAGAGAGCACTCTCCCCGCCCGTTCCGGTTTGGAGCGGGCGGGTTTCCTTTGGGCTTTAGAACAAATGCTCCACCTCTGGCGCGGGGACGAACCGCCACTTGCGCAGGGGGCCTGCCATGACATTGAGGGAATACACCTTGAAGCCGTAGGGTGCGCCGCCTGAGAATATCACAATTACACTTGGCAGCCCGGGCTGCGAGTGACCAAGTTGATATACGCAATCGGATGACACGTTAGTCCTGCCCATCCAGCACCTGGCGGCTTCAGGGTCTATAGCGTAGTCGGTCAATCAGCAATCGCATGGCAGAAGTCATTTGCCGGCGGCTGGAATAGCACAGGGTGTAGCCCTCGAACGGGGGACACCAATCGGACAACACCCGCCGCAAAAGGCCGGCGTTTATGTCGGCCTCGACTTCGGAGTACAGGACATAGGCAATGCCGTAACCTTCACGAGCGGCAGCCACACACAGATCCCCATCATTGAAAATGAAGGGACCGCTGACTCTCTTGACGATCTCCTGATCATCCTTTTCGAACTCCCAGTCATAGGGTGCCGTGTCCGGTCCAAAGCGCATGGTGATGCAATCATGTTCTGCCAGATCGGTGGGATGCGTGGGCTCTCCTCGTGCGGCGAAATACGCAGGAGCGCCGACAGCGGCCATCATCTGGGGCGGGCCGACCGGCACTGCAATCAGGTCGGGACCGACAGCCTCGGCCAACCGGATCGCGCCGTCGAAACGCCCCTCGGCCAGATCGACAACGCGGCTGTTCGTGCTGATCTCGACCTGAATTTCGGGGTAATCGCCAATCAACGCTTTGATCGCGGGCCAAAGTGTGCGCTTGGCCACGTCCTTGGAGGTGGTGATCCGGATAAGACCGCTGGGAGTGTCCGTCAGGGATTTCAATTCCTCGATCCGCGAAACGATCTGGTTCAGGTTCGGTCGCAGGCTCGCTAGCAATTTCTCTCCCATATCCGTGCAGGAGACGCTGCGGGTGCTACGGTTCAACAATCGAAACCCCAAGGACTCCTCCAGACGCCGGATCGTGTGGCTGACTGCGGACTGGGACACACCCAACCGGACGGCGGCCTTGGTGAACGCGCCCTCTTCGGCGACAGCCAGGAACACAGACAGGTCGGATAGGTCTTCGCGTCTCATATTGCATCTCCTTTGCAGGGCCGCGCCGCAGTGCATCATTTTCATGAATATTTGTCATCAAAGCAATGACGAAACAGCGGATAGCGCCGCGAAGGGCGACAACATAGATCACATTCATGAACAACGAAGCGAAAGCCCCTCAGATGACCGATGCTCCCTCCAAACAGAATTCATCAAGCCCTAGGCAGCGTTTCAACCTTCGCCGCCGGGATCTTCTGAAACTCTCGACGGCGTCTGTCGCGGCCTATGGCGCGTTTTCGCTTCTCCCCTCTTCGACCACAAAGGCACAAACCATGACCTGGGATAAAACCTTCCCCCAAAGCGAACTTGTAGACCACGAAAAGATCACCTTCACCAACCGCTTCGGCATCCTCCTTTCGGCTGATCTGTACCTGCCCAAAACCCGCGGCGAAAAAGCGACACCGGCGATTGCGATCAGCGGTCCTTTCGGCGCAGTCAAAGAGCAATCCTCGGGACTTTATGCGCAGACACTGGCCGAACAGGGCTTTGTCACGTTGGCCTTTGACCCCTCTTTCACGGGTGAAAGCGGCGGGCAGCCTCGCAACACCGCCTCGCCCGATATCAACACCGAAGATTTCAGCGCTGCCGTTGATTATCTGGGGCAGCTCCCTTCGGTTGATCGCGAGCGGATCGGCATTCTGGGGATCTGCGGATGGGGTGGTCTGGCACTGAACGCAGCCGCCATCGACAAGCGGGTCAAGGCCGTGGCCACCAGCACCATGTACGACATGAGCCGCCTGATGTCGCAGGGCTATTACGACAGCGTCACCCCCGAGCAACGCAGCCAAACTCTGGATCAGCTGGCAGCGCAGCGTTGGCAAGACGTGGATAACGGCGCCCCCGGTTATGGCCCCGTTTCACTGGAACTGACCGGCGGAGAGCCCCAGTTCGTCGTGGAATACGCCGCCTACTACAAGGACAAGAACCGTGGTTTCCACCCGCGGGCGATCAACTCGAATGCGTCCTTTTCACTGACAACAGCCCTGTCATTTATGAATGCGCCGCTGATGTCGCACATTGCAGAGATCGCTCCGCGCCCGACCCTCTTGATCCACGGCGAAGCCGCACACTCCCTGTACTTCAGTCAGACAGCTTACGAGGCGGCTGCAGAACCCAAAGAGCTGCTGATCGTTCCGGGCGCCACGCATACGGACCTCTACGACCAAGTGGACAAAATCCCGTTCGACAAACTAGCCGGATTCTTCGGTCAGCATTTGGCAGGCTAATCCACACCATCATCCCCGCCCGTTCCAATCTGGAGCGGGCGGGTTTTCTTTGGTCTTTAGAACAAATGCTCCACCTCTGGCGCGGGGACGAAGCGCCACTTGCGCAGGGGCCCTGCCATGACATTGAGGTAGTACATCTCGAACCCGTAGGGCGCGCCGCAGGGGTGGTGACCTCGGGGCACGCAAACCACATCGCCGTCCTTCACCGCCATGGTCTCGTCCAGTTGCCCGTCGTCGGTGTAGACCCGCTGGATGCCGAACCCGTCTGCGGGGTTGAGCCGGTGATAGTAGGTCTCCTCCAGATAGGTAATGCGCGGGAAGTCATCCTCGTCATGGCGATGGCTCGGGAAAGACGACCAGTGGCCCGCAGGGGTGAACACCTCGGTCACCAGAAGGCTGTCACAGTAGTCCTCGTTCTCCATGGCGATGTTGTTGATGTAGCGGGTGTTCACGCCCTCACCGCGCTGGGTCAACTCGATCCCGTCAGGAC
>CAXQKF010000063.1:0-3232 GCA_964224285.1 Donghicola sp.
AACGATCTGGTGAAAACCGTGGCCGAGAAAAGCTTTGGCGCAACCGTGGACGGCGATGCCGTCGTTCTGCCCGGCATCATGAGCCGCAAGAAACAGATCATCCCCGCGCTGGCGCTCTGATCTGACACGACCCGAAATTACGGGCCGGTTCCCCCGCGGGACCGGTCCTTTTTCATGCGGCAATGCGCGCGGTATCCCTGCCCCGCCCGCCCCCTATGGTTGCAGGTAAAAGGAGTCGCCATGCCCCTGCCGCCCAACGCCGCCCTCGTCGCGCCCCGTGACCAGCTGGATTACTTCCACATCCGCAGCCACCCCCTGCCCCGCGACATGACCGCGCTCGAGGCTTGGAATGCCGTGATGTCCCGCCCCCTGCCGCTGATGGGCACGGCCTTCAAAATCCGCGACGCCATTTCCAAGCAGTTCGGGGTCAAACAGATCGGCGGCTTTTCCGGCACCCGCCAGACCGAGGTGTCCGAGGGCGACCATCTGGATTTCTTTCTGGTCGAGGGCGTCTCGCCCGACCGCCTGATCCTGACTGAACGCGACCGCCATCTGGATGTGATGACCTGCATCGCGATCCACGACCGGACGCTGCACATCATTTCCTCGGTGAAAACCCACAACCTCTTTGGCCGCGCCTACATGATCCCCGTCGGCCCCGCGCACCGGCTGATCGTGTGGGCGATGTTGCGCGGGCTCGACACCAGTTTGGCCGCGCCGCAACCGGCCAATTAAAAGGGTTTCACCATCGCAGGGAACCGACTACCCACGTCATGACGTTTGCCATACGCAAACCATACGTTTGTCAGACCCTGAAAAAGGTGCCTACATGACCCGCATCATCGAGTCCCTCGCCGAAGTTTCCGCCAACTACGACGCCCTGTTTTGTGACCTCTGGGGGTGCGTCCACGACGGCATCACCGGCTATCCCGAAGCCATCGAGGCCCTGCGTGCCTTTCGCGCCAAAGGCGGCATCGTCGTGCTGGTCACCAACAGTCCGCGCCCCCGCGCAGGCGTAAAAAAGCAACTGACAGAACAGTTTAACGTCCCCGAAGATTGCTGGGACACCATCGCCACCAGCGGCGACAGCGCCCGTGCCGCCATGCTGACCGGCGCCGTCGGGGAAAAGGTCTTTCACATCGGAACCCCTTGGGATGAGCCGTTTTTCGAGCCCCTGAAGCTGATCAAAGACCCCGTCAACATCCAGCGCGTCCCGCTAGAAGAGGCCGAGGGCATCGTCTGCACCGGCCCCTTTGACCCCATGGCCGACCCGAACGATCTGCGCCCCCAACTGCTGTACGCAAAACAAAAGGGCCTGAAGCTACTGTGCGCCAACCCCGACATCGTGGTGGACCGCGGCGAGACCCGCGACTGGTGCGCGGGCGCGGTCGCAAAGCTTTATTCAGAAATGGGTGGTGAAAGTCTGTACTTCGGCAAGCCGCATCCGCCCATCTACGATCTGGCCCGCCGCCGTTTGGCTGAAATCGACGCAGACATCACCGACAGCGCGATTCTGGCCGTGGGCGATGGCATCCACACCGACATTCTGGGCGCGATCGGTGAAAACATCGATTCGATCTTCATTTCTGGCGGTTTGGCCCGCGATATTACCAAAACGTCGCATCAGCCCGACCCAGAAGCCCTAAGTCATTACTTAGACGAAGAAAAATCCAATCCAACCTACGCAATCGGGTTCTTACGCTAGGGCAGGACAGCTTCACGGGGCTTGATTTTCTGCGATTGCAAAGTAATAAAGTTGCCAAGTCGTAGCTTACTGGTGCCAGAAAATTACCCCTTCAGATTGACATCCAGACCGGAGGACCCGAATGTTGGACAACATGCCCCGTGGAACTATCTGCATCGAAGACATCGAGATGGGCATGACCCGTCACCTGCACAAAGTGGTGACGGATCGTGACATCGAACTCTTTGCCGAGGTCTCCACTGACCGGAATCCCGTGCACCTTGATGACGAATACGCGAACGACACCATCTTTGGTGGCCGCATCGCGCACGGTATGCTGACCGCTGGCCTGATTTCGGCTGTGATTGGCGAACAGCTGCCCGGTCACGGCACCGTCTACATGGGCCAGACCCTGAAATTCCTGGCCCCCGTGCGCCCCGGCGATCTGGTCAAGGCACAGGTCACCGTGATCGACATCGACCACGCCAAGCGCCGCGTTACCCTCGATTGCGTCTGCGAAATCGACGGCAAACCCGTGCTCAAGGGCGAGGCAAAAGTGCTCGCTCCTAGCCGCAAGTTCGACTGAGCCTTGCGTCGCCGCATCAGGGGCGCTAACTGCCCCTTATGCGCATCATTCGCGATCATCAGTTCATCGCACCGGAAAACAGAGGTGCCAGCGTCGCCATCGGGAACTTCGATGGCGTTCACTTGGGGCATCAGGCTGTTATCCAACTGGCCCGCACCGCGGCCGAACGTCTGAACGCCCCCTTGGGCGTCATGACCTTTGAACCGCACCCCCGCCAGTTCTTTGCCCCGTCGGCCCCGCCCTTCCGCCTCATGAGCGCCGAAGCCCGTGCTGCCCGTCTGGCCAAGCTGGGGGTCGATATCCTGTATGAGCTGCCGTTCAACGGCCCGCTCGCCGGCCTGACCGCCGAGGCCTTTGCCCGCGATGTGATCAAGGGGCTTGGCCTGTGCCACGTGGTGGTGGGCAACGATTTCCAGTTCGGCAAGGGCCGCAGTGGCACCGCCGAAGACCTGTCCCGCATGGGCGCTGAAATGGGGTTCGAAGTGACGATTGCCGATATGATCCAAGGCTCTCAGGGCCGCGTGTCCTCGACCGCTATCCGTCAAGCGCTGGCCGAGGGCGACCCCCGCCACGCCGCCGAAATGCTTGGCCACTGGCACCGCATCGACGGCCCCGTGATCAGCGGCGAACAGCGTGGCCGTGATCTGGGCTACCCCACCGCGAATATGTCCGTGGATGGCCTGCACCTGCCCAAACTCGGCGTCTACGCCGTGCTGGTCGAGGTCAAGGAAGGCCCCCACAAGGGCAACTACCACGGCGTCGCCTCGCTTGGCGTGCGTCCGATGTTCGGGGAAAACACCCCCAACCTCGAGACCTTTATCTTTGATTTCAAAGGGGATCTTTACGGCACCCACCTGTAGGTCGGCCTCGTGGACTACCTGCGCCCCGAGATGAAGTTCGACGGTCTGGACGCCTTGATCACCCAGATGGATGCGGATAGCGCCAAGGCGCGCGAAATCCTG
>CAXQKF010000064.1:0-12947 GCA_964224285.1 Donghicola sp.
GGCAATCCATCGGCTCGACCATGGGGTTTTCCGCGCTGGACGGACTGCCGATGGGCACGCGATCCGGCCAACTGGACCCCGGTGTGCTGCTCTATCTGATGGACCACGAAGGGATGGACTCCACCCGGATCGCAAACCTTCTCTACAAGGAAAGCGGTCTCTTGGGTCTTTCGGGCCTCAGCAATGACATGCGCACCCTCCAAGAGGCCGGCACCCCCGAAGCTGAACAGGCCATCGCCTATTACACCTTCCGCATCCGCCGCGAATTGGGCGCGATGGCTGCGATCCTTGGCGGGCTGGATACGCTGGTGTTTTGTGGCGGTATTGGCGAGCATTCGACCCGCATTCGGGCCGAGGTCTGTCAGGGGATGGAATGGCTTGGCATCCAGCTTGATCCTGCGGCAAACGCCCGACACATGAGCGTCATTTCCACCGGTCGCGCCACCGTCCGCGTGATCCCCACGGACGAGGAAATCGTGATCGCTCGGGCTGTCCGCGCCGCGCTCTAGCGGGGCAGCACCAGATCCGCCATCAACCCGCCCATCTCCGGGCTCTGGTCCAGCCGCAGGCTGCCACCGTGCGCCCGCGCGATATCCGTCACAATCGCCAGCCCGAGGCCGACTCCGCTGCCCTTGTTCTGGTTCCGCGCGGGATCGAGCCGCGAGAACGGCTTGACCGCTTCGCCCCTGAGGTCTGGCGCGATGCCCGGACCGTTATCCTCGACCCGAAAGCGCACAGATTTCTCGCTGATCCGGCAGGACAGCCGCGCCGCAGTGCCATACCGGACAGCGTTCCCGATCAGGTTCTCGATCGCGCGGCGCACCGCGACAGGGCGCAGCCGCGCGTTCCCTTCACCCTCGACCGGCACCAATGTCACCGCATGGCCGGACCGCACGAACCCCGCCACGATCTCTGCCGCCAGATCGGCAGGGTTCAGCAATTCGGGTTCGCCCTCTCCCTCGCCTTTGGCAAAACTCAGGAATTCATCCAGAAGGTGCTGCATCTCGTTGACATCACCCACCAGCTCTTCGCGGCTCTCGTCCTCGATCATCGACAGCCCGAGTTTCAGGCGTGTCAGCGGCGTGCGCAGATCGTGACTGACCCCGGACAGCATGAGCGTGCGTTGCTCAATCTGCCGTTCGATCCGCGACCGCATCTCCAGAAAGGCGTTCCCTGCCGCCCGCACCTCGAGCGCACCCGAGGGCTTGTAAGGCACGTGCCGGCCTTTGCCGAACGCTTCGGCCGCGACGGCCATCCGTTTGATCGGCCGCAGCTGGTTTCGCAAAAACGAATAGGCGATAAACGTCATGAACACGCCCGCAACAACCGTCCAAACCAAAAGCTGGTGGGGGTTCGATGCGCTGACCTTGGTCCGGTCAAAATTGAAAACGCCAATTCCGGCGGGGACGGACAGATAGACAGACACGCGTTTGTCATCGGGCAAATCCACCGCCAGCACCGTCGGGATCGTCTCGTAGAGCACGTCTTTCACAATACTGCCCGAAAAGTCATAGAACCGGCGCCGTTCCATCAGGGGGCCGGTAATATCATCGGGAAGAACACTGAATTGCAGGTTGAACTGCCGCGCCAAGAGCCGCCCTTGATCCACCGCCTCGAGCCGGTCGGCCGCCGTCACCTGTTCGGTGATATAGTTCACCTCCAGCGCGAGGCCCTGGCTCAGCTGCCGCGTCACATCTTCGAAATGCCGCTGGATAAAGGTCACAGAGACCACCAGCTGCACCGTCAGAACCGGCAGGATCAGGATCAAGGCCGCTCGCCCATACAGGCTGCGCGGCATATATTTTTTCAGCCACAGAAACATAACCCTATTGCTAATCGCTTCTGCTGCGGTTGCAATCTCGGAAAAGTCCAAGTGTTGCGAAAGTGAACGATGCCCTACACCCCGCCGCCCGCCGGAGCCTGCGTGACCCTCGAGGATGATATCCGCTGCATCCTCGCGCCGAACCCTTCTCCGATGACGTTTCACGGCACGAATACCTATATTCTAGGCCAGGGCGAGGTTTGCATTATTGACCCCGGTCCCGTCAGTGATGACCACCTTCAGGCAATCCGAGATGCGCTTGATCCCGACGAACGCGTCGCAGCGATCCTATGCACCCACGCCCATCTGGATCACACACCTCTGGCAGCTAGGCTTTCGGACAAGGTCAATGCACCCGTCTACGCGTTCGGCACCGCACTCGCTGGCGAAAGCCCCTCGATGGCGGCCCTGCGGGCGTCGGGCGCGTTGGGGGGCGGCGAAGGGATCGACCACGGCTTCGAACCCGACAACACTCTCGCGGATGGCGAAGTGCTTGAGATCGGGCAGCTCACACTACACGCCATCTGGACGCCCGGGCACCTCAGCAACCACCTGTGTTTCCGCGAAGGTGACCGGCTTTTCAGCGGGGATCACGTTATGGAATGGGCAACCTCGATGATCTCTCCACCCGATGGGGACCTGAATGCGTTCATGGCCTCTTTGCGCAAACTGCAAACTACACCGTCCCGCGTGTTCTATCCCGCCCACGGGGGGCCTGTGCTCGCGCCGGACGCCCGCCTCAAGGAACTGTATGATCATCGTCTGAAACGCGAAGCGCAAATCATGGATGCACTGGCGGCCAACAGCGGAACTGCCGCAGAGCTTGCCGCGGGAATCTACACCGACGTTCCAGAGGCCCTACTGCCTGCGGCAACACGCAACGTCCTTGCCCATCTGATCGCTCTCGCGGACCAAGGCCGAGCGCACCACTCCGGCAGTCTCAGCGCGGGCACTGTCTTCGAGCTCTCGTAAAAATTTCACAATTGGTCGTTTTTGCTCTGGACCTCCCTGGCACAAATTCATAGACACCGCCCTACAGTGTTCCGGCGTAGCTCAGCGGTAGAGCAGTTGACTGTTAATCAATTGGTCGTAGGTTCGATCCCTACCGCCGGAGCCACTTTTCCAATTATTTTGCAATGACTTATCACATACTGGCGGTAGCTTGATGCCCTGTCGATCTGTACCTCTTTGCAAGGTTTCGGACACAGCGCAATTGATCGCCCCCAATCAGAATAACTCCACCGGAGGAGCCGCGCTTCGGGGTCCGGCCTTGGGCAGCACAACGTCTTCGGGCTCCTTAGTCTGTACAACACGCGCCTTGCCGGTCGCGGGATGAAAATGCAGTCTACGCGCCCAAAACCCGCCCAAATCCATCGCAACGATCGGTAGACGTTCGGTCTGCAAGTAGTCCAAAGCAAACTTGGAGTTTTCCTTGCCGATGTCTCCCAAACCCGATTTCATCAACGCGCCGCCAAAGACCTTTGCCCTCAGACGCGAACGCTCTGCGCCGCGCCGCATCAATCCGTTGATCACCAACTCCATGGCCACGGCGCCGTAGCTGGCGTTCTGGCCACGCCCCGAACTGAGGAAATAGTGGTTGGCGCCACCGATCTTTGCGACCGGATCGAACAAGCACACCGAAACGCAGGAACCAAGGACCGTGGAGATCACAAGCGTTTCGTCTGCAGATACGCAAGTTTCTCCGGAGACCACTGTCCGAAGCGTGCATCTCAGCCCATCTGGCCAGTCAATACATCGGGCCATCAGGCTGCTCTGCCCCGTGTCGAAGACAGCATCCGAGGGCCGATTTCGTGGATCGGCAACTGGGCCTCGACCGCGCCGATATCGTGGGCGACTTTGGGCATTCCATACACCATAGAGGTCGCTTCGTTCTGGCCGATTGTAGCGGCACCGGCGCGCCGCAACTCCAGCAGGCCATCTGCCCCGTCGCGCCCCATGCCGGTGAGAATCGTTGCCGTACACCGCCGCGCCAAAGGGAGCGCCGAGCGGAACATCACATCGACCGAAGGACGATGGCCAGACACTAGCGGACCTTCGACCAGCCTGCACCGCGTGCCGCGGGTCGTGTCGAGTTTCATGTGTTGTTTTCCCGACGGGGCCAGGAAAACCGTCCCGCGTTCCAGTGAATCCCCGTCACGGGCCTCCCGGACGCTGGCACGGCAGTTGTTATCCAGCAATCGCGCAAGACCCGATGAAAACCCTTCGCCCGTATGCTGTACGATCAGCACCGGAGGGCAATCCACAGGCATCGTTCCCAGCACTGTCATGAGCGCATCCACTCCCCCGGTCGAAGACCCGATAAGAAACAGCTTGTCCCAAGTTCCTGATCTGGGTGCATGGCGGAAATCGGACAGATTGCTTTGCGTCCGGACCACGCCTGCCAGAACGCTCTTGGTGAACGTCCGTGGCTCTAGCGAAGGGTCGACACATGCGAATTCCGATTTTGTCCGGATGCGGGCCCTGACGAGTTCCGCATCCCTTGGGGTCCCGATCAGAACCCATTTTACCGAGAGCGCCTCGAACAAGTGGATCATGACCTCGAACTCGATGGCCTGCGCCAGTTCAGGCGCAATCAGCACAATGGCCGGAGGACGATGCTCGACCGCATGGTAGCAATCCGTTAAGCTCGCGAAATGGCCGACCAGACGCAACCTTGGCTCTGATTGCAGCGCGCCTTGCACCCTTCCTGCGCGCTGCACATCGATGTCCGCAATCATGATCCGCATGGTCTCGCTCCTTAGAAGTCAGTCCAGGTGGGACCGTTCCCAGCAACCGCAAAAGCCTTGGGCTCTGTGGCACGGTAGGGTTCAGATGGCGCGGCCTGCGCGGGGAACTGTGCGACGGGCATAGGCGCGGGCACATGTTGCGGCGAGTTCCCCGACAGCTGGAAACGCGAGACCAGTTGCGACAGGCCAGAGGCTTCGCTTTTCAAGGTCATTGCGGCCGCCGTCGCATCCTGAACCATCGCGGCATTCTGCTGGGTGACTTGGTCCAGCTGGGAAACTCCGACGTTGATCTCGCCTAGGCCCGCGGACTGTTCCCGCGCCCCGACGGCAATCCCGCTGACCAACTGTGCGATCTGCCCCACACGATCCACGATCGAGGTCAAGGCCCCACCTGCCCGGCCAACCAGGCCAACGCCTGTCTCAACCTGTTCGGTGCTGGAACCGATCAGGGTCTTGATCTGTTTCGCCGCATCGGACGAACGCTGCGCAAGGGCGCGGACCTCGGAGGCAACAACCGCAAAGCCCCGACCTGCGTCGCCTGCACGGGCGGCTTCGACCCCTGCGTTCAGAGCCAGCAAATTGGTCTGGAATGCGATGTCGTCAATGACGTTGATGATCTGGGCAATCTCGTCAGAGGACTTCTTGATCTGGGACATCGCATCGACCGCGTCGTTGACAACCTTGCCGCTCTGCTCGGCTTCGGCGCGGGCTTCGGTGACCACACGTTCCACTTCGGCAGCGCCATCAGCGGCGGACCGCACGCTAGAGGTCAGCTCGTCCAACGCCGCGGCTGTTTCTTCGAGAGTTGCCGCCTGGTTCTCGGTGCGGCGCGACAGATCGTCAGAAGACCCGCTGATCTCTTCGGCGCGCGAACGGATTTCGGTAGCATTCTCGCTGATCGACTGCATGAGCGTGTTCAGCGTGTCTACGGTCGCATTAAAGTCCAGACGCAACTGCTCGTAATCACTATCAAAAGGCTCTTCGATTGCGCTAGTCAGATCACCACCGGACAGACGGCGCAGGCCACCAGAGATGTCTGCGACAACCCGCTCTTGCTCGGCATTCGCGATCTCGCGCAGACGGGCGGCCTCGCAGCTTTGCTGTAGCTTGATCCGGAAGTCTTCGAGAATGCGGGATACGCCCCCCAGTTCGTCACCGCGGTCTGTGTTCGGAATCTTGGTCTCGTAGCGTTCGTTCGCGACCTCGCCCATTGCAGTGGCAAAACTTGCCAGAGGCTTGGTGATCGAACGCGCCATGAGGCAACCAAGCAGCGCCGACGCCACAAGGCCAATTCCGATAAAGGCGAACATCGTATGACGCAGACGGGCTAGCGCGCTGAACTGGGTCTCTTCGTCCAGTTCGACAACAATGTGCCAATGACGGTCAAAAACCGGAACCTCGCTCACAGTCACCATGGCTTCGGCGCCAGTCAGGCCCGTCACATGGGGGAAATAGCCGTTCTGATCGTTGCGAACCGCTTCGCCAGCGGCGGTCTCGGGTGCGGCATCCAGCAACCCGAGCGCGCCGTCATGCATAGAAGCCGTGCGTGCCAGCGTATCCTCGCCAAGCAGATAGACTTCGTCATTCGCGCTGACACCGGCAATACCGGAGATCACCTGGAATGGGCCATCCTGCGGCAATTGCAGTGCCACGACACCTGCGACCGACCCATCCTGATGCAGAACCTTGCGCGCGATGAACGCTGCAGGCGCGCCCGCACTCGGCGCATATGGCGCGAAATCAACGAACGACAGCGCATCACCCGTGCCATTCATGGCGCTTCGGAACACTTCACCCAAGCCGGACGAAGAATATGCCCCAGCGATCAGGTTGGTGCCATAGTCGGACTCCTTGTAAACCGTGTAGATAATGTCGCCATCGGGATCGATCAGGAACAGATCATAGAACCCGAAACGGTTCGCGATTCCGTCAAAGAAACCGTGCTCTTTGCGGTGAACGCTGGAATAGAGGCTACCGTCCCCAGCATCCAAGAGCTTGTTCAACTCGCCCACCGGGAAGCTGTTGTTTTCGTGGTAAAGGCGGCGCGCATCCCCCAGCGTCGTGGTCCCGCCCGCCTGCAACGCATCCCCGAAGAGCTGGAGCGCAAGTGCGGTATTGGGATCTTCGGCCAGAGTTTCCAACTGCAGGTCCAACGAGGTGAACCACCGCTCCAGGCTTTCTGAAACCTGAGAGGTCAGAACCTCGGACTTCTTCTCCGTGGCGATTTCCGCTTCTTTGCGGAACTGGAGGTAATAGGTTTCGCTCGCGACAATCACTGTCATAATCAGCGTCCCCACAATCAAAGCGGGCAAGCGTAGTGAAATCCGAGCCTGGCTGAGGCGTTTGAACATGGGCAACTCCTGTCGGAAGACTGAATTTATAAGTTAGAAGAGTTCGATCGGGGTCTCGGGCGCTCTGGCGGACACGCCCGCCAGAGCTTGACGCACCCGTTCGAGCCGGATGGCAGCGATATCGGCTTCGGCAAAGGAACAATGCGCTGTACGGGATTTCCCGAGTAGATCGCGCAGCTCTGCCAGAATTTGTGTCGCTGTGTCATAGGCTTGGGCGTCGGCGCTAACGTTGGCAGGTGCTGGCTGCGCGGCCTCATAGGTTTTCAGGTGCGCAATCGCTTCGTCCAGAATGCCTACAAGCGCTGCCGTTTCAACGTGGATCATAGGCGCCCGACGACCGCTTCGATCGAGGTCTTGAGCGAGGCGGTCGTAAAGGGCTTCTTGACCAGATTGTTGAGCCCCAAAGAGCGTCCGCGCGTGACAATGTCGGGCGTCGGCGTGCCGGTCACCAGGATGAAACCGGTTTGCTGGGTCGCCTTGTTCGCACGCACGTGTTGCAGCAGGTCCAGCCCGCTCATTCCGGGCATGTTGTAGTCACTGATCACCAGATGCACCGGATTTTCCGCAAGTTTGGCATAGGCATCCTGACCGGATTTCTCGTACTCGAGGTTTTGCAGGCCCATCTCCTCGAGACATTGGGCAAGAAGCCCGCGGCTGACGGACATATCATCAACAACCATCACTTTGAGCTTGGTTTTCAGGGACATTTCGGGGCTCCATCAAAGGTGGTTTCTTTTTGGTAAAGTGTGATGCCTGCGGCGCGCAGCCCGATCATTTGCGGGGCTTCGACACGCTAGCTATGGCCGATAAAGAGGTATCCATCGGGCTTGAGATGACTTGCGAAACGCTCCCAGAGTTTGGCTTGCGTCGGTTTGTCGAAATAGATCGCGACGTTCCGGCAGAAGATCGCGTCAAAGACCCCCGAAAGCGGCCAGGGCTGGATCAGGTTCAACCGCCGGAAAGTGATCAACGACCGCAGATCAGCCTTCACCGTGCGGGTGTCGCCGGTCTGTTTGCTGCCAAAGACCCGCGCTTCGAGTGCAGGCGAAGGGAACGAGACTTCGTCTTTGGAATAGGAGGCCGATTCAGCTTTGCGCAGGACGTCCTGATCCACATCGGTCGCCAGAATGCGCAGGTCGGTCGACTTGGGCAAAGCGCCAGCCAAAGTACCTGCGATTGAATATGGCTCTTGGCCGGTCGAACAACCCGCCGACCAGACCCGAACCGATTTCTGACCCTGCACCTTCGGTACAAACTTTTCGCTGAGAAAATCGAAATGGTGCTGTTCACGAAAGAAGTGGGTCACATTCGTCGTCAGGGCGGAAACAAAATGCTCGCATTCCGAGCCATTCCCGGCCTCGATCAAGCCGATGTAGTCGGCAAACGTGGCCAACCCGGACGCCGTCACCCGTTTCGCGAGACGCGCTGTGACCAGAGGCCGCTTGCCTTCCTCGAGGTGCAGGCCCCAGTTGTCTTTGGCGATCTCTGCAATGCGTTTGAAACCATCGTCGGTTAGCTTGGGACGATCGGCGGCATCTATGTCTGTCATCTGGGTCATGCCGCGTCCTCGGTGTGCGAGACGGCCAGACAGGTCAGGTCTAGGACCCTCAGCATTTGATCATCGCGGGAAATTAGGCCGATGATCTGCGCCGGATTGCCTTCGGCAGAGGGAGTGGGGTTCGGCAGAATACCGTCGGCGGCCACGGAAATGATCTCGGACACGGCCTCGACCAGAAGGCCAAGGGTGTGTCCCGACAGGCTCACAATCACGATGACGTTCCGGTGGTCTTCGCAGGTGGCCCCCAGACCCAAGCGATCTTTCAGATCGATGATCGGGATCACCGCACCGCGCAGGTTCATCACCCCCAGAACGGAGTCCTCGGCAAACGGAAGCGTCGTTACAGGTGTCCAGCTGCGGATTTCGCGGATCGCATGGATATCCACGCAAAAGCCCTGCCCGCCCGCCGTGAGCGAAATGAATTCGGAGTGTTGGTCAGCGCCGCTGTGCTGATTGCTCATGTCAGGCCCCAATCTTTTGCTTTTGAACGATGGGCGCGGCTGCGCCTGCGAGGGAAATCAGAGCCTCGGGGTCGATGATCAGCGCGATCTGGCCGTCCCCGAGGATAGTCGCAGCGGATATCCCCGGAATGGCCCCATAGTTGCCCTCGAGGCTCTTGATCACGATCTGCCGCTGGTCCCAGATTTCATCCACGGCAAAGGCAAAGACCGCGCCGGTCTCGGCTTCGACCAGAATAAAAGGCCCGGTGGTATTGCGGTCGTGCGCAAACCCCAGCAAAGGCGCGAGGTCGATGATCGGGACATAGGACCCCCGGACCTTGAGAACCCAGTTCTGCGGCGACAGTTCGACCACATCATCGGAGGTCGCGCGAATGGTCTCGACGATTGTGGCGATGGGCACGACCATCGTTTCATCAGCGACAGAGACCACGATCCCGTCCAACACCGCCAATGTCAGAGGCAAGAGGATGGTAAACGTGGAGCCGCACCCCTGTTCACTACTGATCGAAACGCGCCCGCCGATCGAGGTGATCGAGGTCTTAACAACGTCCATACCGACCCCGCGCCCGGACAGGTTCGTGACCTGATCGGCTGTCGAGAAACCCGGCATAAACAGAAGATTATCAATCTCTGCGTCGGACAGGTTGGCGTCTGCGGTGACCAGCCCATTGCCGATCGCTTTGGCCAGAATACGCTTGCGGTCCAGCCCCGCACCGTCGTCGGAAACCTCGATCATCACATGGCCGGATCGATGCGCGGCGCTCAGGGTGACGGTGCCGGTCTGGTCCTTGTCCGTCAGGGCACGTGCATCCGGCGCCTCGAGGCCGTGATCCACCGCATTGCGAAGCATGTGGGTCAGCGGATCTGCCAGACGTTCGATCAGGGTTTTGTCGATCTCGGTGGCTTCGCCGCGGGTTTCAAAGGTGACCGCTTTGCCCGTCGCCTCACCGGCTTCGCGGACCACGCGGGCCATCCGTTGAAACAGCGACTTCACGGGTTGTGCGCGAATGGACATCACGGCTTCCTGGATTTCGCGCGCGAGGTAGCGGTAGTCATCCAGAGCGGTGGCGACTTCGGGATCGACCGCTTTGCCCTCGCCCTCGATTTTTTGGGCGATTACCGCCTGATTAATGATCAACTCGCCCACGGTATTGATCAGACGATCAACGCGCTCGGGCTCGATCCGTAGGGTCTGCGCCGACGCGGGCCGCGGCTTGGTGGCCTTGACCGGAGGTGGCGGCGGGGGCGGTAGCTGATCGACAACCACATCCGGCACCTCTAGTTCGGGCGCGTCTTCGGCGACAAATTCGATCCGCCCAAGCCCTTCGACATATTCGAAGGCATCAAGGACTTCGGCCTTGGTCTTGCCGTCGATCTGTAGAGACCAAACCAGATAGGAGGCGTCCGGGTCAAACTGCGAAAGCAGCGGCACAACGTCCTGAGCACACGAAGTTTTCACCTCGGACCCTAACGCGGCAAATATCCGTTCGGGCTCGTGACCATTGCGGTAGAATGCAGCGTCTGGTGCGAACTCCAGCATCAGTGTTTCAGGTTCGTCGAACGACAAAGGCAGTGCGGCAAACGCGACTGGCGCAAAGACATCTTCGGCAGCGGCGGGTTCGGCGGTGGTCGTGATGAAACCGTCCAGATCGGTCATGACCTGATCATAGGCCGCGGGTTTGGCATCCGGCTCGATCTGCGCCAGCTCGACCAGTTCGGCCAGAACATCGCTTGCGCGGGTGATCACCCGCAGGACATCGGCGTCGATTTCCAGATCATTGCTGCGGATCTTGTCCAGCACGGTCTCGTAGCGATGGGCAAAAGTCACCAGCGTCTCGAAGCCAAAGGCCCCCGCAGAGCCCTTGATCGAGTGGACCGCGCGGAAGATCGCGTTGACGGTTTCGGAATCCCAATCGTCTTCGGCAATCTGCTGAAGACCCTCGGTCATGGCCTCGACCAGTTCCTCGCATTCCGCAAAGAACGTGGCCTTCAGGGCGTCCATACTCATGTTGCACCCTGCCCAGTCACGATGCGGACGGTGTTGACCAAGCCCGCTTCTTCAAAGGGTTTCACCAGCCATCCGGTCGCACCCAAGGACCGCGCCCGATTACGGAATTCATCGCTGCTTTCGGTGGTCAGGACCAAGACAGGCACACGCCGGTTCTTGGGGGCCGAACGGATCGCCTCGATCACACCGAACCCGTCGAGGTTGGGCATGTTGATATCGGTGATCACGGCGTCGAAACGGCGCTTGCCAAAGGCTTCGACACCTTGGACCCCGTCATCGGCGGTCACAACGTCAAAGCCCGCGTTTTCGAGCGCGGCTGTCACCATCATCCGCATGGTTTTGGAATCGTCGATCGCGAGCACTGAGAGAGCGGTCATTGGATCACCCCCTCGAAATAATCGGAACACCCCAGAACCGAGAGGCTGCGCAGGACCCCCTCTGACGGAGACAAAATCTGGAAGGAGCCGCCTTCGGCCTCCACCGACTTCCGCGCTGAAATCAGCATTTGCAAGGCCTGCGCCGGCAGCGTGCGGGCCCCGCTTACATCAATGCAGACCTGTCCTGTTGCGACGGCTGCAGATAACGATCCGATGGCAGTTTCGGGATCGTCCAGCCAGTTGTCCGGTTCCAGCTGCAAAGTTGAAAGGCTATCACGCGCCAAAGCAGTCCCCCATTCGTTAAAAAACCGCGTCCTGGGGGAACGCTAGGGGCCAAGCTCCTAACAACTCATGAAAACTCTACCATTCGGACCGGCGATATCATTCGAATTTTGTGCAAACTCAGAACGTCGGCGGGGTGCTGGCGCTGATCACCACGCATTCCTCGCCGCCGATCGCACGGAACGAATGGGGCATCCGGCTGTCAAAGAGATAGGCATCACCGGGCCCCAGAATTTTACGCTGATCCCCGACCACGACCTCAAGACGGCCCTTGATCACGATGCCGCCTTCTTCGCCTTCGTGGCTCAGGGGGACAGAGCCGGTGCTGGCGCCCACCTTATAGGTTTCGTGCAATATCTGCAGCGTCCGACCCGGTGTATTCCCACCCACCTGCCGATAGGAGATGCCGCCTTTGCCGATCTCTTTCAGCTCTTCGGCGGCAAAGAAGACCTGCTCGTTCGGGGCGGCATCAAAGGCGAAAAACTCTGCCATCCCGATGGGAAAGCCGGTCAGCACCCGTTTGAGAGCCCCGACCGAGGGGTTCATCTGCCCGCTTTCGATCAGCGAGACCGTGGAGTTGTTCACCCCCGCGGCCTTGGCCAGCGCCCGTTGGGACAGGCCCCGCGCCAGACGCAACCGGCGCAGGCGGATGGCGACCTCGTTCTCGGGGTCATCGAAGTTGTTCACCATGTTCACGATCCGCAACGAATTCCAACCCGACACCGATATATCAATACGTTAGAGAATGCAAAAAACAGACTTCCTCTGGCAAACCAAAGGCGTAATCTGTCTCAAACAGACTTTAAGGATCGCTGTGATGAATCAAGCTGCGCGCAATATCCCGTTGGACGCCTTCTGGATGCCTTTTACCGCCAATCGCCAGTTCAAGGCCGACCCGCGTATGCTGGTCGGAGCCAAGGGGGTTCATTACACCTCTGACGACGGGCGCGATATTCTGGACGGAACCGCTGGCCTGTGGTGCTGCAACGCGGGCCATGGCTACGAGTCGATCGCCAAGGCCGCCTATAACCAGCTGATGGAAATGGACTATGCGCCTGCGTTCCAGATGGGTCACCCGATCGCTTTTGAATTTGCGGATCGCCTGCGCGCTTTGGCACCCGACGAATTCAAGCACGTTTTCTTCACCGGTTCGGGGTCCGAGTCGGTCGATACCGCGCTGAAGATCGCGCTGGCCTACCACCGTGCCCGCGGCGAAGGTCAACGCACCCGTCTGCTCGGCCGCGAACGTGGCTATCATGGCGTGGGCTTCGGCGGCATTTCGGTGGGCGGCATCGTCAACAACCGCAAGAACTTTGGCACCATGCTGACCGGCGTGGACCA
>CAXQKF010000065.1:0-6827 GCA_964224285.1 Donghicola sp.
CAGAAGACGGCATACGAGATGCTCACTGGTGACTGGAGTTCAGACGTGTGCTCTTCCGATCTGACGGACTCGGCTTCACCAGCCTTCTAGCCTCTGTCCTGCTGAGTCTAGTTGGGGTCGGCATCTAATTCTGTGGAAATTCAATTTACAGATCGGAAAATTTCTGCATTGCAGAAAGTAGTTTATATGCCAATTTTTTGCAAAACAATTGGAATTTTGTTATGGTTTTCCATACCAAATATACTCCAAAGGTTGTTTTCGTTGAGTAATTTCAGTGCGCCTCAAACCTTTGAGCACAATAAATCTTAACAAATACTGCAATGTATGGTTTACTGAATATAAGAAGGCCGCTCACACATGGGAGGGGGGCACTGGTGGCCCCCTTTTCGTGTCAGATGGCGGAAAACTTCTCTTCCAGATAGGATAGCAATGGCTCGGGGCTCACGGTCCCTCCGATCGCGCGTTCAATTGTTTCGCGCGGGGCAAACCGCCCGCCATGCTGCTGCACCTTGCCTTTCAGCCAGTCCGTCGCAGGGGTTGTGTCACCCTGCCCCAGTGCCGCATCCAGATCGGGCAGATCACGTCGCATGGCCGCGTTCAGACAGCCTGCATAGACGTTGCCCAAGCTGTAGGTCGGGAAATACCCGAACAGCCCCACGGACCAATGCACATCCTGCAACACCCCGTTCGAGGGCTTGTCCACCGCATACCCGAAGTCCGCCTTGAACCGGTCGTTCCACGCGGCTTCCAAATCGCTGACCTGCAGATCGCCGCTGAACAGCGCCCGCTCCAGATCAAAGCGCAGCATGACGTGCAGGTTATACTGCACCTCGTCCGACTCCGTGCGGATATAGCCATTATGCACGCGGTTCACCGCGCGATAGAACGCCTGCGCATCGCTGACCCCGATATCGCCAAACCGGTCCACCATCCGCCCATAGAGCCAGCTGGTAAAGGCCTGCCCCCGCCCGATCTGGTTCTCGTAGATCCGGCTCTGGCTTTCGTGGACGCCCATGGACACGCCATGCCCCAACGGGCTCAGCAGATAAGCGCGGTCGATGTTCTGCTCATAGCAGGCGTGACCAACCTCGTGGATCGTCGAGTACAGGCAGTTGAACGGATCATCCGCCGCCGTCCGCGTGGTGATCCGAACGTCCAGACCACTGCCGGAACTGAACGGATGCACCGCCTTGTCGATGCGCCCGTGGTTCAGGTCATAGCCAAAGGCCACCGCGACCTCCTCGGCCAGCGCCATCTGGATCGCGGGGTCGAACGACCCGCTCAGCCGATCCCCATGGGGGTTCGCCAGCACCTGATCGCGCAGGGCCACCAGACGGGGCCGCATGGCGTCGAACAGCTCGGCAATCTCGGCGCCGGTAATGCCGGGCTCGTAGTCGTCCAGCAGCGCGTCATAGGCGATCTCACCACCCAAGGCCGCAGCCTCCTGACGGCGCAGATCGACCACCTCGGACAGGATCGGCAGGAACGCCGCCACATCCTCGGACGCGCGGGCCTTGGCCCAGATGCCTTGGGCGCGGCTGGTCACACGGGCCAGCGCCTCGGCCAGATCACCGGGGACTTTGGTGGCGCGATCATAGCCGCGCTTCACCTCGCGCAACATGGCCGCCTGCACATCATCCGCAGGCTCCGCCGCCGCCAGCCATTCGCCCACACGGGGATCACAGCGACGGGCATGAAGCACAGCCTCCAGCGCGGCCATCTCCTCGGCCCGCTGTTCGGCGGCGCCTTCGGGCATCAGAACCTCTTGGTCCCAACCGGTACGCCCTGCCACCTGCGCCAAAGCCTCGGTCTGGCGCTGGAACGCCATCAATGCTTCATAGGACATCACAGACCCTCACGCACGCTGGTGGCCACGGGATAGCGCGACATGAACCGCGCCCGCAGGAGCAGCACACACAGGGCCACAGCGCCCACCTGATGCAGGATCGCCAGATACCACGGCGAGCTGTGCATCACCGTCACGATCCCCAGCAGCATCTGCAGCACCAGCATCGCGAACACCACAGTGAACGCCCCACGGGTCTTGGGATAGGCGCTCTTGCGGCCCTTCAGGAAGACCACAACGCCGTAGATGAACAGCAGGTAGCCGGAAATCCGGTGAATGAACTGCACCGTCCCGTCATTCTCGAAGAAGTTCCGCCACACAGGCTCCAGCGACAGCATATCCGGCGGGGTCCACGATCCGGCCATCATCGGCCAGTCGGGATAGTTCCGGCCCGCGTCGATACCCGCGACCAAAGCCCCCAGCAAAATCTGCAGGAATGCGAAATGCATCAGACCGGTGGACATGCCGAACAGCTTCTTCTCGCCCCCGCGGCGCGCCTGCAGCAGATCCCGCGGCTCGCGTCCCAGCTCGAACCTGTACCACGCACTGAACCCGAGGATCACAAAGGCAATGCCAAGGTGCGTCGCCAGACGATAGCTGGCCACATCCAGCATCTCGCCGGTCAAGCCGCTGGCAACCATCCACCAGCCGATCGCGCCCTGCACACCGCCCAAAGCGCCAACGAACAGCAAACGCCCCGTCCAACCGGGCGGAATGCTGCGGGTCACCGCAAATCCGAGGAAACCCAAAGCCCAAACCAGACCAATGGTCCGTCCCAGCTGGCGATGGCCCCATTCCCACCAGTAGATCGCTTTGAACTCGGACAGGGTCATACCCTTGTTCTGCAGTTGGTATTCGGGGATCTCCTTGTACTTCTCGAACTCGGCCTCCCACGTGGCTGCATCCAAAGGCGGCAACGCACCGGTCACGGGCTTCCATTCGGTGATCGACAATCCGCTGTCGGTCAAACGGGTCAACCCGCCCACCGCGATCATTGCCATCACCATGACAAACAACAGCATCAGCCAGATGCGCACGCCCCCCCGCGCCCCGCGGCGGGTCCGGTCGATGGCCCCGACGGCGCTGGTCTTCACCGCGTCCTTGCTGTCTACCTCTTCGAAAATACTGCGCGTTCCGCTCATGGACCTAACTCTCCAAGTTTCGAGCGGACATTAGGGCGCAAGCCCCCCATCTTCAAGCAACCCCCCGTCTTCCGGCAACCCACCGCGCCAGAAAACCGCACCCGAAAGGTACATTTTCCAAAGCGACAAAGGGGGCGGCACACGCCACCCCCTCTTTCTTGGTCAAAATACCCACGGCTCGACCGCACCAAGTGCGTGCAAGCCGCAGAATGGATCACACCAGACGCGCACCGCTGGCAGGATCAAAGTAGGTCGCCTTGCCCAGATCGAACGCGAACTGTGCACGGGCACCGGGACGCACCTCGGTCTCGGCCTGCAGACGCGCAGTGACCTCTTTGCCACCCAAACGCGACACCACATAGGTATCCGCACCGGCCGGCTCGACCACATCCACATGCACGTCGGCCAGTTCCAGATAGTCACCCTGACGGCTGCCCGGATCGGTGATGTCCTCGGGGCGCAGGCCAATGATCACATCGCGCGGCAGATCCACACCGCGGCGATCGGTCAGCACCAAGGGCGCTTCGCCGTCGCGTGCGATCTCGATGCGGCGCGCGTTGCCGTCTGCCGAGACCTTGGCCGGGATCAGGTTCATCGCAGGGCTGCCCATGAAGTCGGCCACGAACAGGTTGGCAGGCTGGCGGTAGATTTCCGCAGGCGTGCCGATCTGCTGGATGATGCCGTCCTTCATGACCACGATCTTGGTCGCAAGGGTCATCGCTTCGATCTGGTCGTGGGTCACATAGACCATCGAAGCATGAAGATCCTGATGCAGGCGCTTGATTTCAGTGCGCATTTCCACGCGCAGCTTCGCATCAAGGTTCGACAGCGGCTCGTCGAACAGGAACAGCGCGGGGTCACGAACCAGCGCACGGCCCATCGCCACACGCTGACGCTGGCCACCCGAAAGCTGGCTGGGCTTGCGGTTCAGCAGCTTTTCGATCTGCAGCTGTTTCGCCACTTCGGCCAGCTTGCGCTCTTGAGTCGCTTTGTCGACGCCGCGCACCTGCATGCCAAAGGTGATGTTCTTGGCCACCGACATGGTCGGGTACAGAGCATAGCTCTGGAACACCATCGCGATGTTGCGGTCCTTGGGGCTGACATTGGTCATGTTCTGACCGGCAATGTTCAGCGTACCGCCCGAAATGGGCTCCAGACCGGCGATACAGTTCAGCAGCGTGGACTTACCGCAGCCCGAGGGGCCAACCAGAACCAGAAAGTCGCCCTTTTCGATGGACACATTGATGTCCTTGAGGATCTCGGTCTGGCCGTAGGATTTGTACAGGTTTTGAATGTCGAGAATAGGAGCCATGGGGGTTATCCTTTCACCGAACCGGCGGTGAGGCCGCGGATGAAGTACTTGCCGGCGACGACATAGACGAGCAGCGTGGGCAGAGCGGCGATGATCGCAGCAGCCATATCCACGTTGTATTCCTTAACGCCGGTGGTGGAGTTGACGATGTTGTTGAGGGCCACGGTGATGGGCTGGGTGCCCGCCTGGCTGAACGACACACCAAAGAGGAAGTCGTTCCAAATCTGGGTGAACTGCCAAATGACCGAGACCACGATGATGGGCAGCGACAGGGGCAGGAAGATCGACCAGAAAATCCGGAAGAAGCCCGCTCCGTCGATCTTGGCCGCTTTGACCAGTTCCGCGGGAATGGTCACATAGTAGTTGCGGAAGAACAGTGTGGTGAAGCCAAGGCCATAGACCACGTGCACCAAGATCAGACCGGGGATCGAGCCAGCAAGGCCAAGGATACCCAGCATCTTTGCCATGGGCAGCAGGACCACCTGGAACGGGATAAAGCATCCGAACAGCAGCAGAGCAAAGATGATGTTCGCCCCGCGGAATCGCCACTGCGCCACCACATAGCCGTTCATCGCGCCGATTACGGTGGAGATCAGAACCGCCGGAATGGCCAGCAGGATCGAGTTCCACATATAGGGCTTCAGGCCCTCGCACTGGATGCCGGTACAGGCGCCGGACCATGCTTTGGCCCATGCGTCAAAGGTTACTTCGCGCGGCAGGGCAATCAAGCTGCCCGAGCGAATTTCATCTAGGCTTTTCAGAGATGTAGTGACCATCACAAAAAGCGGGACAAGGTAGTAGAGGGCAAAGAGTCCCAGCAGGACATACAGGCCCCAGCGCAGGGCGATCTTGCCCCACGGGCGGGATGCGCCTTGGGTTGCAGACAGATCAGTCATTGCGGGTTCTCAGTTCAGAATAGAGGTAGGGAACAACGATGGTAAACACGACGAGCATCATGATCATGGCAGAGCTTGCCGCCTGCCCCAGATCCCCGCGCGAGAACGCCATGGCGTACATATAGGTCGCCGGAAGGTCGGTCGCGTAACCGGGGCCGCCATTGGTCATGGCAATCACGAGGTCAAAGCTCTTGATCGCGAGGTGCGACAGAACAATGAACGCGGACAGGAAGATCGGCGCCATCGAAGGGATGATGATCGCGGTGTAGATGCGGGTGGTAGGGATGCCGTCCACTTGGGCCGCCTTGATGATCTCGGTATCGACCGAGCGCAGACCCGCAAGGAACAGCGCCATCACGAAACCGGAGGCCTGCCAGACAGCGGCAATCACGATGGTGTAGATGGCGTAATCGGGGTTCACCAGCCAGTCGAAGGTAAAGTTCTCAAAGCCCCAGCCCTGAACAACTTTTTCCAGACCCAGACCGGGGTTCAAGATCCATTTCCACGCGGTGCCGGTCACAATCATCGACAGCGCCATGGGGTAGAGGTAAATGGTGCGCAGCACGCCTTCGGTGCGGATTTTCTGGTCCAGCAGGATTGCCAGCAGCAGTCCCAGCACCATCGAAATCACGATAAATAGCGCGCCGAAGATATAGAGGTTGTTCATGGCCACATCCCAGCGGGGCGCAGCGAACAGACGCTCGTATTGGCCAAAGCCCTCGAGATCGTACTTGGGCATCAGGCGGGATTTGGTCAGTGAGATCCATCCTGTCCAGGCGATGAAGCCATAAACAAAGAGCAAGATGGCAATAAAAGTCGGGGCCAGTACCAGCTTGGGTACATGGCGTTCAAGCCAGAGGGTCATTTTGGATTGCTCCTGACGAAAAGGCCCTCCGCGCGTTGGCGCGCACGGAGGGCCCGAGTTCAGGGGTTACTGGACAGCCGCGACTGCGTCGACCAGCATTTTAACAGCGTCTTCCGACGACATGTCAGAGTTGAAGTGGGCGGTCACAACGTCGGTGATCGCACCCGATTGCGCGCCGCGCAGAGCCATGCCATGCGCGTAGCTGGGAAGCAGCGAGCCGCTTTCGCTCGATGCAGCCATTTCTTCGCTCGAGGTGTGGGCGCACATGTCGAACTCGTCCAGCGAGACGTCGGTACGCACAGGGATCGAGCCCTTGTTCAGGTTGAAGACTTTCTGGAACGAGGGGCCAACGATCAGTTTCGCCAGCAGCGCCTGACCTTCTTCTTTGTCGGCACCGTCCACGTCGAACATGGCAAAGCTGTCTACGTTGTAGAGGTAGCCTTCACCGGGGGTCGATGCGCAGAGGAAGTCCTCGCCGGGGGTTTTGCCCGCCGCCAGGAATTCGCCTTTGGCCCAGTCGCCCATGATCTGGAACGCGGCTTCGCCGTTCATGACCATAGCGGTCGCGAGGTTCCAGTCACGGCCCGAGAAGTTCGCGTCAACATAGCCGCGCAGTTTGCGCATCTGGTCAAAGACGGCCTTCATGGTGTCCGAACCCAGTGCTTCTGCGTCCAGATCTACCAGAGCCTTCTGGAAGAACTCGGGGCCACCCAGACCCAGAACAACGGTTTCAAAGACAGTGGCGTCCTGCCATGCCTGACCACCG
>CAXQKF010000066.1:0-4314 GCA_964224285.1 Donghicola sp.
ATGCCCGAGAAGCAGATCTGATGCTGCGCTCGGTCACACTGGCTCTGGCCCTCGGGGCAACGCCGGCACTGGCCGAGACGATAACGTGGGCGGGCTATGACGGCCCGACCACGCGCTATGATCACGAGGTGCTTGGCGATCCGGTCGAATACACCAAACTGATCGTGCGCACGGACGAGGATCGGGAATTCTCGCTCGAATGGGCGAAACAGATCGTGTTCGAGGACACAGAGCCCCTGATTGTCGATCTCGACAATGACGGCAGCGCGGAACTCCTTACTGTCGAAAGCCACGAGGAACTCGGCTCGCGTCTGGCGATTTACGGCATTTCGACCGGCACTCTGTCGATGCTGATCGCCACGCCCTTCATCGGTAAGAGACATCGTTGGATGGCCAAAATCGGGGCCGAGGATCTGGACGGAGATGGCGCGATGGAGATCGCCTATATCGACCGTCCCCACCTGAACAAAACCCTACGCATCTATCGGTACTCGCGGATCGAGCATTCCAAAACCGAAAGCACTGTGCGCCTGACCCCGATCGCGGATATGGATGGCTTGACCAACCACCAGATCGGCTGGCCCTACATCGTCGGCGGCATCCGCACCTGCGAAGGTGACGGCACCCCCGAGATCATCACCGCAAACGGCGACTGGACCGAAGTCATGGCAACCACGCTGGTCGACGGCGAGCTGATCTCCCGCCGTCTCGAAAAATACGAAGACCCCCAAACGATTCAGAGCGCGCTATCCTGCGCGCCCTGATCTTCATCTTGGCGAAAATACCCCGGGGGTGAATTGGCCTCGGCCCGAGGCCAAGAGGGGGCAGCGCCCCCATCCCGATTACCGCTGCAGCTGACGCCAACCGATATCGCGGCGACAAAAGCCTTCGGCCCAGTCCACACGATCCACCATGCCATATGCGCGATCACGCGCCTCTTGCAGGGTCGCGCCACGGGCGGTGACGTTCAGTACACGCCCACCGGTCGCCAGCACCTTGCCACCTTCGGCCTTGGTCCCTGCGTGGAAGACAACGTTCATGCTGTCGTTCTCGATCGCGTCCAGCCCCTTGATCTCGGTGCCTTTGACATAGCTGCCGGGGTAGCCTTCGGCGGCCATGACAACGGTCATCGCGTGATCATCGGCCCAGTTCACGGTCATCTCGGACAGACGGCCCTCGGCACATGCTTGGATCAGGTCCAGCGCCTGCGCACCAAGACGCATCATCAGCACCTGACACTCGGGGTCGCCAAAGCGAACGTTGTATTCCACCAGACGGGGCTGGCCGTTCTCGATCATCAGACCCACATACAGAACGCCCGAGTACGGCGTGCCGCGACGTGCCATCTCGGCCATGGTCGGGCGCACGATCTCTTTCAGCGCTTTTTCGGTAACGGATGCGTCCATGATCGGGGCAGGGGAGTACGCACCCATGCCACCGGTGTTGGGGCCGGTGTCGCCTTCGCCCACGCGCTTGTGGTCTTGGGCGGTGCCAACGGGCAGCACGTCATTGCCATCGACCAGCACGAAGAAGCTCGCTTCCTCGCCGGTCATGAATTCTTCGATCACGACCTCTGCGCCAGCCGCACCGAATGCGCCGCCGAACATGTCGTCGATCGCGTCCAGCGCCTCTTTCTCTTCCATCGCGACGATCACGCCTTTGCCAGCGGCCAGACCGTCGGCCTTGACCACAATGGGCGCGCCTTGCTCGCGGATGTAGGCTTTGGCGAGCTCGGCCTCGGTGAAACGGGCATAGGCGGCTGTGGGCGCGTTCACCGCGTCACAGATTTCCTTGGTAAAGCTTTTCGACGCTTCCAGACGTGCCGCCGCCGCGTTGGGGCCGAACACGGGGATCTGGGCTTCGCGCAGGCGATCCGCGACGCCAGCGGCCAGCGGGGCCTCGGGGCCGATGATGACCAGATCAATCGCTTCGGCTTCGGCAAATTGCACGACCGCGGCAGGGTCATCGGCATTCAGCGAGGCGCAGGTGGCGATCTGTGCGATGCCCGCGTTGCCGGGGGCGACGATCAGTTTATCGCACTTGGGGTTCTGCGACACGGCCCACGCCAGCGCATGTTCGCGGCCACCGCCGCCAAGGATCAGGATGTTCATGGGCTTCTCCCGCTTGGGTTTTCGTTGCGGGCGTTCTAGTTTGGGATCAACCAAAGAACAAGCGAGGCAAGCATGGACCTGTTCGAAGACGACGCACCAGGCCAGAATGCACCAGAATTTACCGTTTCCGAGCTGTCAGGCGCGGTCAAACGCATGGTCGAGGGCGAATTCAGCCACATCAGGATTCGCGGAGAGATTGGCCGCGTGTCGTGGCCGCGCTCGGGGCACGTCTATCTGGACCTCAAGGACGATAAATCCGTTCTGGCCTCGGTGATCTGGAAGGGCGTCGTCAGCCGTCTGCCCACCCGCCCCGAAGAGGGGCTGGAGGTCATCGCCACGGGCCGCCTGACCACGTTCCCCGGCCAGTCGAAATACCAGATGGTGATCGAGGATATGCGCCCCGCCGGCGTGGGCGCCCTGATGGCCATGCTGGAGGCCCGCAAGAAAAAGCTCGAAGGGGAGGGGCTGTTCGACCCCGCCCGCAAGCGCCCCTTGCCGTACCTGCCCGAGATCATCGGCGTGGTCACCTCGCCCTCTGGCGCGGTGATCCGCGATATCCTGCACCGCTTGCGCGACCGTTTCCCGCGCAAGGTTCTGATCTGGCCCGTCGCTGTTCAAGGTGAAAAATGCGCCCCCGAATTGGCCCGCGCCATCGAAGGGTTCAACCGCCTGACCCCCGGCGGTGCCTTGCCGCGCCCAGACGTGCTGATCGTGGCGCGTGGTGGGGGCTCTATCGAAGACCTCTGGGGCTTCAACGAAGAGATTGTCGCCCGCGCCGCCGCGGCCTCTGACATCCCGCTGATTTCGGCGGTGGGGCACGAGACAGACACCACCCTGATCGATTTTGTCAGTGACCGCCGCGCACCGACCCCCACCGCCGCCGCCGAGATTGCCGTGCCTGTGCGGACCGAGTTGATGTACGCGCTGGATGACTATGCGGCCCGTCTGGGGCGGGGGATGTCCCGTGCGCTGGACCTGCGTGGTCAGCGGTTGCGCGATCTGTCCCGCGCTTTGCCCCGCCCCGAACGGTTGGTCGAAAACGCGCGCCAACGGCTGGACTATGCGTCGGAACGTCTGCCCTCGGCCCTGCGCCGGAACGTGGACGCCCGCCGCCTGCGCCTGTCCGAGGCCGCTGGCAGCCTGCGCCCCGGAACCCTGCGTCGCGCTATCCAGTCCGAAGCTCAACGGACCGAACGCCTTGCCGCCCGTTTGGCTCCTGCCGAATCTCGCCTGATCGCCGCCCGCCGCGATGCCCTGTCTGCCCGCGCCGCCCGCCTGCGCCCCGAAGCCCTAAGCGCCGAACTGTCCCGGCAGACCACCGAACTGTCCCGCCTGACCCAACGCCTGAGCGAGGCGCAAAAACGCAGCGACACCCAGCGGCAGGACCGGCTGGATGCCTCGGCGCGTCTATTGGAGACGTTGTCCTATCATCGGACGCTTGATCGCGGTTACGCGGTGGTTCGCAGCGACAGCAACGTGATCACCAGCGCTGCCGATGCCAAGACCGCAGGCGCGCTGGAAATCGAATTCGCCGATGGCCGCATCCAGATCGGCGGCGCAGCCAAGCCCGCCAAGAAAACCAAGGACACCGGCCCCAGCCAAGGCAGCCTGTTCTAAACGCCAACTTCGGGTCCGGGGCAGGACAGCGGTCCGTTGCCCCGATCCACCTCATAGAGGCTCTGGTCATCGGGGTCGGTCAGAAAATCGGCCCGCAGCCCCTCGCCAGTGTCAAAGAACGACCAGCACTGGGGCGTGGGCGTGTCCTGATAGACAAAGCAGATCGCGTCCCCTTCGGGATACCAGTAGCCCTCGTCACAGTCGCCATCCAGAAAGGACCAGCGCACACGGCGGTTGGGCAGGTATTCCTCGGCCCCGTAGGGCTCGCCCGCCAGACCATAGGTCAGCACTTTGCCCTCGACCTTGCTGGCAAATTCCTCGGCGGTCAGGGGGGTGTCGGCCACGGCGGCCATAGGGAAAATCAGTGAAAAGGCAGCAATAAATCGCAGCATGGAAACTCCGGTGGTTCGAACGCAGCATAGGGCAGCATTTTTGAAGTGTCCCGTGCCTTTTCTTTCGACTGCAGAAGGTTTACCTCTGTGCCAGCTATTAAAAGGGGTGCCCATGGCGTTTTTCCGCAAGCTCCGCGACCGCATGTTCAAATCTTCCTCCAAGCTCGATCAGGGGCTGGAGGCGCTGATCGAAG
>CAXQKF010000067.1:0-6683 GCA_964224285.1 Donghicola sp.
CAGACGTGTGCTCTTCCGATCTGCTTTTTCAGGCATCCGCGGCGCGTTCCAGAAGTTCTGGACCACATGGCGGTGCTCGGCGTTTTCGATGTCCAAGTGGCAGGCCAGCATGTTGGCCAAACCGCCAACCTCGCGCCCGCCCATGGCGTTGGGCTGACCGGTCACGCTGAAGGGGCCCATCCCCTCGCGGCCAATACGGCCGGTCGCGAGGTGGCAGTTCAGGATCGCGTTCACCTTGTCACTGCCCGAGGAGGACTGGTTCACGCCCTGGCTGAACACGGTCACGACCTTTTCGGTGCCGATCCACATGTCGGCAAAGGCTTTCAGGTCCGCGCGGGACAGGCCGGTGACAGCGGGATCGTTTGCCATTGCCGACTGGATTGCATCGTCGAAACCCTCGACGTTCTGATCCACGAAGGCTTGGTCCACGGCGCCACGCTCGGCGATTTCCGCGAGCAGGTAGTTGAACAGCGCCACGTCACTGCCCGGCTGCAACGCCAGATGCAGATCGCTGAGGTCCGAGGTCGCGGTGCGGCGCGGATCAACGGTGATAACGCGCATCTTGGGGTTCTCGGCCTTGGCCGCCGCGACGCGCTGGTACAGCACGGGGTGGCACCACGCGAGGTTCGAGCCGACCAGTACCAGCAGGTCGCAGGTCTCCAGATCCTCGTAGACGCCGGGGACGGTGTCGGTTCCGAACGCGCGTTTGTGGCCCGCAACGGTCGAGGCCATGCACAGGCGCGAATTGGTGTCGATGTTGGCCGAACCGATGAAACCTTTCATCAACTTGTTGGCCACATAGTAATCTTCGGTCAGCAACTGACCCGAGACGTAGAAGGCCACAGAATCGGGCCCGTACCGGTCGATCGTGTCCTGAAATTTGCGCGCCACAAGGTCCAGCGCATCATTCCAGCCGATATCCTTGCCGTGCAGTTTGGGCTGCAGCAGGCGTCCGTCCAGATCAACTGTTTCCCCAAGGGCAGAGCCCTTGGAGCACAGGCGGCCAAGGTTCGCAGGGTGTTTGGGGTCACCCTTGACGGTCAGGCCGCCAGCGGTGTCGGGCGTGGCCAGAACGCCGCAACCGACGCCGCAATAGGGGCATGTGGTGCAGACCGTCGCGCCTGCCGCAATGGGGCCAGTACGCCGAGCCACGGAGTGGGGAAGATCTGCACCATCCATCATGCTGCTACCTTGTTGATTGCGCTCAGGTCCATCAGGACGCGGCCATTTTCGACGCGGGCGGGGTAGGTGGCGATCTGACCTTCGTCAGCGCCCTGAGCCTCGCCGGTTTCCAGACTGAACACCCAGTTGTGCAGAGGGCAAGTCACGGATTTCCCGTGGACGATGCCCTCTGACAGGGGGCCGCCCTTGTGGGGGCAGCGGTCCGAGGTCGCGAAGACCTCGTCATCATCGGTGCGGAACACCGCGATGCAGCCCGCGTGGGTTTTCACGATCCGTGCGCCGCGCACGGGGATGTCTTCCAGTGCGGCGATGTCGGTCCAGCTCATTCTGCAGCCTCCAGGGTGAAATCTGCGTTGGGGGCGAAACGCTCGGCTTTTTGGGGCTCTGCCAGATCCGCCCACGGATCCTTGCGGTAGATGGATTGGGACAGCTCGAACCGTTCAGCCAGCGCCTTGCGGTTGGCCAGATCGTCAACGACCTGTTCTTTGACCCAATCGAGGCCGACTTTGGCGACCCATTTGTACGCGCGGTCCAGATATTTCGCGTTCTCGCGGTAGATCTGGATGAAGGCGCAGGTCAGTTCCAGCGCTTCGGCTTCGGTCGGCACTTTGGCAAGGAATTCGGTTTCCTTGACGTCCATGCCCGCCGCGCCAGCGACGCTGACCTCGTAGCCCGAATCCACGCAGATGATGCCGACGTCCTTGCAGGTCGCCTCGGCGCAGTTGCGGGGGCAGCCAGAGACCGCCAGCTTTACCTTGTGCGGCGTCCACGAGCCCCACAGCGCCTTTTCCAGTTTGATCCCCAGATCGGTCGAATCCTGCGTGCCAAAGCGGCAGTGATCCGTGCCCACACAGGTTTTAACCGTGCGCAGACCCTTGGAATACGCGTGGCCCGAGACCATGCCCGCCTGGTTCAAATCGTACCAGATGCCGGGCAGGTCTTCCTTCTTGATGCCAAGCAGGTCGATCCGCTGGCCGCCAGTAACCTTGACGGTTTTGGCGTTGTACTTCTCGGCGGCATCCGCGATGGCGCGCAGTTCGTCTGGGGTGGTGATCCCACCCCACATGCGCGGCACGACCGAATAGGTGCCGTCTTTCTGGATGTTCGCATGATTGCGTTCGTTCACAAAACGCGACTGCGGGTCGTCCTGATACTCCACCGGCCAATCGGCCAACAGGTAGTAGTTGATCGCCGGACGGCAGACATGGCAGCCGTTCACGGTTTTCCACCCCAGTTCCTGCCAGACGGCCTGCTGGGACTTCAGTTCCTGCGATTTGATCAGGCGGCGGACGTCCTCGTGGGACAGGTCTGTGCAGCCACACACGGACTGAACCGTGGGCATGACGAAATCGTCGCCCAAAGTCACCGCCAGAACCTGTTCGACCAATCCGGTGCAGGTCCCGCAGGACGCGCTGGCCTTGGTCGTGGCGCGGATGCCCGCCAAGTCGTGGGCCCCCGCATTGATTGCGTCAACGATCTGACCTTTACAAATGCCGTTGCAGCCGCAGATTTCTGCGTCAGCCGGTAAGGCTGCAACGGCCGCCATAGGGTCCACAGAGGCGCCCCCTTGGTAGGCTGGACCAAAGATCAACGTCTCCCGCATATCCGAGATATCGGTGCCGTCTTTCATCATGCCGTAGAACCAGTTGCCGTCGGCAGTGTCGCCATACATCACTGCGCCGATGATCTTGTTGTCCTTGATCACAACGCGCTTGTAGACGCCGCGGGCAGGGTCGCGGAACACGATGTCCTCGCGGCCGTCCCCCTCGCCAAAGTCGCCGGCGCTGAACAGATCGCAGCCGGTGACCTTCAGCTTGGTCGAGATTTCGCGGGGCTGGAACGCGGCCTCTTCGCCCAACAGGGTTTTGGCAACGACCTTGGCTTGGTCATAGAGCGGGGCCACCAGACCAAAGACCGCGCCGTTGTGTTCAACGCATTCGCCAACCGCCAACACATCGGGGTCAGAGGTCACCATCTGGTCATCCACGTGGATGCCGCGACCAACCGCCAGTCCGCAATCGGCCCCCAGTTTGGTGTTCGGGCGGATGCCGACCGCCATGACCAGCAGGTCGCAGGGCAGCTCGGTGCCGTCGTCCAGCAGCAGGGCGCGGACCTTGCCGTCCTGCCCCAGAATTTCCTTGGAGTTGGCCTTGCACTTGACGGTGATGCCCTTGTCCATCAGGGCGCGGCGCAGCAGATACCCTGCGGGCTCGTCCAACTGGCGCTCCATCAGGTGGCCCATGATGTGAACCACGGTCACTTCGACACCGCGAGCCGCCATGCCAGCCGCCGCTTCCAGACCCAGCAGGCCGCCACCGATCACAACCACCTTGGAACCGGCGGGCATGTTCATCATGCGCTCGGTATCCTCGAGGTCGCGGTAGGCAATCACGCCTTCCAGATCGTGGCCGGGCATCGGGATCATGAACGGGTTAGAGCCGGTCGCGAACAGCAGCTTGTCATAGGCGATCTCGCTGCCATCGCTGCCGCGCACGATTTTAGCGGCGCGGTCGATCTCGGTCACGCTGGTGCCGAAACGGGTGTCTACGCCATGCTGCTGGTACCACGCTTCGTCATGGGGGACGATTTCCTGATAGGTCTTTTCACCCGACAGAACGGGGGACAGCATGATACGGTTGTAGTTGCCGCGAGGCTCGGCGTTGTACAGGGTCACATCCCAGTCGGCCCCAGCCTCGAACAGGTGCTCCAGCGCACGGCCAGAGGCCATACCGGCACCGATCACAACGAGTTTTTGTGTCATCACCAAAACTTCCAAAAGGGTTTCTCTCCAGCGGGGCGCTTGGACTTGAAGCCCCGTCCGCTCGTCTCGTAGGCGGCCATTTTCATCACCGTGGCCATGGTGCTGTAGGTTTCATCCCAGGCCATCTCGGCCTCCTGGTGGAACTCTTCTTCCAGAGCGCGGGCAATGGTCCGCATCAGAGAGGCCCCGACCTTGTCGTAGTCGTCAGGCTGAACGCCGTAGTCCACGTGCCGTTTGGCCAGCTCTTCCACCATGGGGATAGTCGTTTCGAGGTCGTTGAGCCCCTTCACCATCAAGGACAAAGTCGCCATGAGCTTCTTGCCTTGGTCTTTGACGTCCACCCCATCAAAGTAGGGGCGGACCTCGGGTGCCGTTGCGAACAGATCATCGTAGAAGTGCCGCGCGAATTCCTCTGACTGAGGCTCTAACTTGGCAAAGGTTTCTTCTACGAGACTGATGGCAAAGGGGGTCATTTTTACTCCGCGGCGATGGCTTTCTGCGCCTTGGGTTTTGGTTTCGCCCCGTGCTCGTACTCCTCGAGGAAGTCGAGAACCTCCTGACGGTATGTGTAGTAGTCAGGGTGTTCGAGCAGCGCCTTGCGGGTGCGCGGGCGGGGCAGATCCACATCGACGATCTTGCCGATGGTGGCCTGCGGGCCGTTGGTCATCATGACCACGCGGTCCGCCAGAAGGATCGCTTCGTCCACGTCGTGGGTGACGCAGATGGCGGTGACTTTGGTGCGCGACCAGACTTCCATCAGCACTTCTTGCAGTTCCCAGCGGGTCAAGCTGTCGAGCATACCAAAGGGTTCATCCAGCAGCAGCAGCTTGGGTGACAGAGCAAAGGCGCGGGCAATACCCACACGCTGCTTCATGCCGTTCGACATGGAGCTGGCTTCTTTGTCCATCGCATCGGCCAGACCAACGCGCTCGAGGTAGTACTCGACCACGTCCTGACGCTCGGCCTGAGAGGCGCGGGGATAGACCTTGTCCACACCGATCGCCACATTCTCTTTGGCGGTCAGCCATGGGAACAGGTTCGGCGACTGGAAGACCACCGCCCGCTCTGGGTCTGCGCCCTCGACGTGGCGACCGTCGAGCTTGATCGCGCCCTTGGAGATGTCGTTCAGGCCAGCCGCCATGGTCAGAACCGTGGATTTACCGCAGCCCGAGTGGCCGATCAGGCTGATGAACTCGCCGCGGTTTACCTTGAGGTCAAAGTCTTCGACCACGGTCAGCGGACCCTTGGGGGTGGGGTAGATTTTGTGCAGCTGGCTGAAGTCGAGGAAACGCTCTTCGATCAGGCCTTCTTGGGCTTCTTTGACGACCGAAGGGACACCGTGGATCGGGGTCACGTCGGGCAGTTGGCGGGTGCCTTCGACCTTGGCTTCGATACCAACGTCCATCAGGTAGTTGGTCACCTGCATCCGCAGCTGCTTGAAGGTTTCGTCGTGGTTCATCGCCATCCGGTCACGGGGACGGGGGATGGAAACGCGCACTTCGTCGCCCAAGGTGCCATCGGGGTTCAGCGGGATGATGCGGTCGGCCAAGAGGATCGCTTCGTCCACGTCGTTGGTGATCAGAACACAGGTCTTCTTGTCCTCGTTCCAGATCGCCTCGATCTCGTCACCAAGGTTGGCGCGGGTCAGGGCGTCCAGAGCGGACAGAGGCTCGTCCAGCAGCAGAACATCGGGGTTCATCGCCAAGGCGCGGGCCACGTTCACACGCTGACGCATACCGCCCGACAGTTCGGCGGGGCGGCGGGTCGTGGCGTGGCTTAGGCCGACCATCTTGATGTAGTGGGCGACTTTCTCTTCCTTTTCAGCCTTGGGCATCTTGGGGAAGACGGTGTCCATTGCCAGCATGACGTTGCCATGCACGGTCAGCCAAGGCATCAGCGAATAGTTCTGAAAGATCACGCCGCGCTCGGGGCCGGGGCCGGTGATTTCCTTGCCTTTGTAGGTGATGCCGCCGGTGGTGGGCATCTCGATGCCCGCCATCAGGTTGATCAGGGTGGTCTTGCCGGTGCCCGAAAAGCCGAGGAGAACGAGGAACTCGCCCTCTTCGACATTCAGGTTGATGTTCTTCAGGACGTGGGTGGCGTGTTCGCCCGTACCGAAGCTTTTGGTGACGTTCTTGAATTCGATGACAGCCATATCGATCACCGGTTGTTCGAGAAGGTGAAGGCAGCCTGGATCGCGTACATCAGACGGTCGAGCATGAAGCCGATGATGCCGATGGTGAAGACAGCCACCATGATGCGGGCGAGCGAGCTGGAAGAGCCGTTCTGGAATTCGTCCCAGACGAATTTGCCAAGACCGGGGTTCTGGGCCAGCATTTCAGCCGCGATCAGAACCATCCAGCCCACACCGAGCGACAGACGCAGACCGGTGAAGATCAGGGGCAGGGCCGAGGGCAGGACCAGCTTGGTGATCTTGGTGTAGGTGTTCATTTTCAGAACTTTGGACACGTTGATCAGGTCTTTGTCGATCGAGGCCACACCGAGCGCGGTGTTGATCAGGGTCGGCCACAGCGAACACAGGGTCACGGTGATGGCCGAGGTCAGGAATGCTTTGTCGAACCAGCCGTCGGTGGTGGTGTAGGTGGCCGAAACGACCATGGTCACGATGGGCAGCCATGCGAGCGGCGAGACGGGCTTGAAGATCTGGATGATCGGGTTCAGCGCGGCGTTGGCATAGGGCGACAGGCCGGCGAAAATCCCCAGCGGCACAGCGACGATG
>CAXQKF010000068.1:0-40349 GCA_964224285.1 Donghicola sp.
GCCGAAGCCGAAGCCGAAGCCGAAGCCGAAGCCGAAGCCGAAGCCGAAGCCGAAGCCGAAGCCGAAGCCGAAGCCGAAGCCGAAGCCGAAGCCGAAGCCGAAGCCGAAGCCGAAGCCGAAGCCGTCGAGGTTCAGGAAGAGCCCATCGAAAAGGCTGAACCGGTCACCACCGAGGCCCCCAAGGAAATCATCAAAGAGACCGTGGTGCAGCGCAAAGGCGGTTTCTTCCCGATGCTGCTGGGCGGCGTTGCTGCTGCCGCGATCGGGTTTGGCGGTACGTCGTACTACTACAAAACCGGCCCCTTCGCCGAAGCTGGCGCAGAAGGCGATATCGCCGCGCTGTTCGAAGAGAGCGAAGCAGAGCGTGTTGCCGCTCAGGATGCTCTGTCGGCGCGGATTGACGAACTTGCCAACGCAGTTCCCGCGGCTCCGGATACCAGCGCAATCGAAGAGCGGATTTCGGCAGTCGAAGGCACTCTGCAGTCGCTGGATGCCCGCATGACCGAAACCTCGGATGCACTGGCGGCTCTGACCCAGCGCATGACGGATATGGAACAACGCCCCGTCGAAGCGGCAAGCGATGCGGCTGTGTCGGCCTTTGAGGCAGAGGTGAACAACCTGCGCCAAGAAGTTGCGACCCAGAAACAAGAAATCGAAAACATGGCCAAAGAGGCCGTCGAAGCCGAAGCCGCTGCCGAAGAGACATCGCGCGGCGCGATGGCACGGGCGGCTCTGACCCGTGTTCAGTCGGCCTTGGATGCAGGCGCCCCGTTTGAGGCGGCCTTGGCGGATCTGCGGGCCAACACCGATGCGGATATCGCTGCAACCCTCGCCGGCCCTGCGGCGGATGGTATCCCCAGCCTGACCCAGTTGATCGACGCTTATCCGGCCCACGCCCGCGAGGCACTGGCCGATGCGCGTGCTGAAACTGCAGATGGCGGTGCAGCCGATCGTGTTGGTGCGTTCCTGCTGAACCAGCTTGGCGCGCGGTCGCTAGAGCCCAAGGATGGCGGCAGCACCGATGCGGTTCTCAGCCGGGCTGAGGCCGCTCTGAAAGAGGCGCGCCTGACGGATGCGCTAGCGGAACTTGATGCTCTGCCCGAAGTGGCGCAGCCTGCGATGGCTCCGTGGATCGATATGGCGCGCTTGCGTCAGGATGCTCTCGCAGCGGCCGAGTCGCTTGCACAAACCCTGAATAACTGAGGCTCGTCCGATGCTCTGGTCGCTTGCAAAAATTATCCTGTTCGTACTCATCGTTTCCGCACTGACCCTGTCTGCGGGCTACCTGATGGAAGCCAGCGGTGGCATTCAGGTCGCCTTTGGCGGAATGGAGTTTAACCTTGGCGCGCTGCAATCCGTGATCGCAGGTATTCTGCTGATCATCGCGGTCTGGATCCTGCTGAAACTGCTGGGCCTGCTGGTCGCTGTACTGCGCTTTATCAACGGTGACGAAACCGCCGTCACCCGCTATTTCAGCCGGAACCGCGAACGCAAAGGTTTCAAGGCGCTGTCCGACGGTATGCTCGCCCTCGCCTCTGGCGAAGGCAAAGAAGCCATGAGCAAGGCTCATCAGGCGGACAAATACCTGAACCGTCCCGAGCTGACCAACCTGATCACCGCTCAGGCGGCAGAGATGCTGGGTGACAAGAAAACCGCCGAAAAGGTCTACAAAGAGCTGCTCAAGGACAACCGTACCCGTTTCGTTGGCGTCCGCGGCCTGATGAAACAGCGCCTGTCCGAAGGCAATAACGAGGTCGCGCTGAAACTGGCCGAAACCGCGTTCGCCCTGAAGCCCAAGCATGAAGAGACGCAGGACGTTCTGCTGCGTCTGCAGTCGGAAAACCATGACTGGAAAGGTGCGCGCAAGACTCTGGCAACCAAGCTGAAGACCGGCGCCCTGCCCCGCGATGTCCACAAGCGTCGCGATGCTGTTCTGGCTCTGTCCGAAGCCAAGGATTTGATCGCGGACGAGACCTCGATCGAGGCCCGCGAAGAGGCGATCGAAGCCAACCGCCTGTCGCCCGACCTGATCCCCGCCGCCTGCATGGCCGCGCGTGGCTACATCGAAAAGGGCAAGAAGCGGAACGCCGTTCGCGTGCTGAAAAAGGCATGGGAAGTGCTGCCTCATCCCGATCTCGCCGCCGTATTCGCAGAGATTGAGCCCGACGAGACCCCCCAACAGCGTCTCAAGCGGTTCGGCACCCTTCTGGGCAAGGACAGCGACAATGTTGAAGCCAAGCAGCTGCTGGCAGAACTGAACATCGCCGCCGAAGATTTCCCTGCCGCGCGCCGTGCGCTCGGTGATCTGGCCCAAGAGATGCCCAACACTCGCACGCTGACCCTCATGGCAGCAATCGAGCGTGGCGAAGGCGCCGAAGACGCGGTCGTCCGTGGTTGGCTGGCCCGTGCGGTCACTGCGCCTCGCGGTCCGTCGTGGATTTGTGACAACTGTAATCACATCCACAGCGAATGGGTGCCGATCTGTGAGCATTGTAAGGGCTTTGACACCCTGTCCTGGCGTCAGCCGCCGGCTCAGATGCTGTCCACGACCGGTCTGAACGCGGAAATGCTGCCCCTGATCGTCGGTACGCCCGAGGCACCTGCAGAGAACGCTATCGTGCCTGTGGACGAGCCCGCGGGTGATTCCGGCACCATCGAAGAAGCAGAGGTCATCGAGACCGAAGCAGACCCTAAAGAGACCGCAAAATAGGTCTTTTCCGAGGAGTGCGCCGGTGCTAAAGCGCACTCCACGCGGACCCGGCGGGTCCACCGAAGAAGTGCCGGTATAGCTCAGCTGGTAGAGCACGTCATTCGTAATGATGGGGTCGGGGGTTCGAGTCCCTTTACCGGCACCACTTCTTCTCAAGCATATTCGGCGCGATATATCGGCGGCATAAATGCACGACCATTACACCCTCATGGGGTGAATGGGGGCTCGTATTCTCTGAAAAATGAAAGTCTTAGCGGTCACAAGCCGATCGCGGACCTTAGTGATCTGTTGGTCTTTTGGGTCCGGTAATTGGATGCGCCAATCATCCAGATTTCTTCGAATAATCTAAAGTTCCCTACCATTTGGCTATTAATATGATCAAAGATACGTAATCTTTAGTTGCGGATTGAGAATTACACAGCTCAACAGCACGACGCCATTTGCCATAAGGAATTTATGATGAGCACGACCAAATATGAACTCGTTCAAATCGGCGAGGAAATCATCAGCCCCTATGACGGAGTAGGCGGACATTCCACTTTTGTTTCTTCGAACAACATCTTCTTTGCGACCAATCTCCAGTACAGTGCCGACCTCGGAACCTATCTGAAGCTTGTGGAGCAATACGATCCAGACAGTTCCGTCTTTGTGGAAACCGGGAGCCTTCTGCCAAACACAAGTTCCAGCAGCGGGAAGACATACTCGAACCTTCGGTCATTCTCAGTCACTGACGACCTGATTGCCGCAACTGTCGTCGAGTATATTTACGCCGCACCCGGAGTTTCGAAGGAATATAATTCCTACCTCAAGGTACTGTCAGCGGATGATGGGTCCGAGGTCTATTCGGTCCTTCTCCGGTCTTCTGGTTCGCAAAGCCATTTTGATGATACGGAAACCCAATTCCTATCGAGTGGTAAGGTCGCGATCTTTGACGAAAGCAATGGCGTCAATAATTCGAGTGCCGGAACTGCTCCGGTCTTGTATATCGTCAATCCGGCAACCGGTTCGTTTGAAACCGTGAACCTGTCCGGGCACGATGTTCTGACAAGCAACGGCGCGGAAATTGTCGAACTGGCGAACGGCAATATTCTGGTCGCGTACAAACTTGATGCAGTCTACACGCGGGCTATTCCCGATCAGTTCAGAGCCTCGATTGTCACGCCTGACGGTCAGTTGCTGGTAGAGGACGCAGATCTGCTGCCGGATAGCAGCGTGGTTCCTGACGCAGTTGTCGAAATAGAGGCTCTGCCGTCTGGCGGGTTCGTCGTTGCATCGGAAAAGCACCTGCAATTCTTTGATTCATCCGGCGCGTCCGTTGGCGATCCTGTTATGATCAACAGTGATCTTCATGCCGATCTGGGCAGTGTCATCATCGACAGTATGACGGTTGCCTCTGACGGATTTGTCGTGCTGACCCTGTCGACCAAGACCGGGGGAAACCAACCTAACATTTCGCTGATCTTTGATTTCGAGGGCAATATGGTCGGTGATCCTCAGGATTCGGGCCTCAGGGACTGGGGCTTCAGGGAATATGCAGGCTACACCGGAGAAGTGCTTGGCGCACTTGAGAGCGGCGAGCTTGTGTTCGCGAATGACAGATACAACAACAGCGCGAGCTTGCTTTTCGACATCAATGCGATTGCCCAAGGGTCGATTGCAGTGTCCGGCGAACTGTTCGTCGAAGATGTCCTGAGCGTGACGCCGAACGTGACTGATGAGGACGGGATCGATGACAGCAGCTGGACCTACCAGTGGTACATCGCAGAGACCTCTACTGCTATTCAGGGCGCGACCAGTGCGAGTTTTGAGTTAACGCCTGAAACGGCTGGCCAAGAGGTCTACGTCGAGGCCAGCTTTGCCGACCTGCTTGGCAATGTTTCCACCTTTACCTCGGATGCATCGGGAACGATCACTGGGGTATTCAGTGCAGAGGCCAGCGGCTCGCGACTCGTCGGCACAGCACTTTCCGAGATTTTCAACGGCGCCGGTGGTGATGACACCATTCTTGCCAACGGTGGCAATGACACGATTGCGGGTGGTGCAGGCTCGGATGAAATTCGTGCAAGGGCCGGACGGGATAATGTTCAGGCAGGTGAAGGCAACGACACCATCTATGGCGATGCGCATAACGACAGCTTGTATGGCGGCACCGGTGATGATCTGATCTTTGGCGGTTCGGGCAAAGACAAGCTCTTTGGCGAGGATGGTGATGATGTGCTGTCCGGCGGTAATCAGAATGATCTGCTTGAGGGTGGTGCGGGTTCCGACACTCTGACCGGAGACGGGGGCAAGGATCGTCTGTTCGGCGGTGCGGGCGACGATGAGCTCTCTGGCGGTGCAAAGAATGATCAGATCTATGGTGGTGAAGGTGCGGATGTCTTGGCCGGCGACGGCGGCAAAGACCGGCTCTTTGGTGGCGCAGGTGATGACGTTCTGCTGGGTGGAGGCATGAACGATGTGCTCAACGGCGATGCGGGTGCCGACACGCTGACGGGGCATGGGGGCAAAGACAAACTTTTCGGCGGGGCAGGGGATGACAACCTCTCTGGCGGCGGCAAGAACGACCGTTTGTTCGGCGAAGATGGCGCGGACCTCCTGCTCGGGGATACCGGGCGGGACGTGCTCTCTGGTGGTGCAGGCAACGATACCCTCGACGGCGGGCGTCAAAACGATGTGCTGACCGGTGGCGCGGATGCGGACACCTTCATGATGGATATCGGTTACAAGGGCCGGAATACGATTACAGACTTCGAGTGCGCAGATACCCTGCTGTTTTACAAGAAGTCTCAGGCGCTTGGCTTTGATGCGGAGACCTTTGTGAACAAGTTCGCCACAGAGACATCGGATGGTGTGGTGTTCAACTTCGGTAGGAACAAGCAGCTGCTGGTCGAAGGCGTTCTCACGGTCGAGGAACTCGTCGACAACATCAGCTTTGACTATCTGTAATCGGGGTTTCCGAGCCCTGACTAAGTGATCGCCCGAACATGTTTCGGGCGGTCAACAAGTGGGAGCCACCTTTCCAACACGAGGCGCCGAGAACTGGGCCATTTATGGCGGCTCCAAAGTTGATCCCCTTTGAATGACCCGAGCACGTTCGTCACCTAGGCGACGTACCGAACGCGAAATCTAAGGACCACCGAACTGACGGCAACCCTCCCGCAAGGCTGCCTCGAAACACTCCTCTGGCCGTATTACCAGCCGCTTCAGGCGCACTAATTGCTTCCGTGTTCGTAGCATGTCTGGGAGGACGTCATGAAGAGTGCGGATGGTTCAATTGAAATCGCCTATGAAGCAGCACCGCTTCCTTCGAATGAAGAGGCAAGAAATGCGCGCGTGCATCGGTCGGGGGTGATGGATGTCCATCAAGAAGACCGATACGGCATTTATGTGGAAATGGCGAAAATGATCACAGACTGTCCGGTGGCCTACACTGGCCTGTTGGACGAGGAGCGTCAGTTCTTTCTTGCCAAGGATTTCGGGGGACTGATTGATGCAGACGAGGTTCCGCGAAATCTGACCCTTTGCCAGTATGCTCTGGGCAGCACGGAACCGACGATCGTTCATGACCTTCGCGAACATGCAAAGCTGAAGAACAATCCGCTGGTTCTGGAGTCACCTCACTGGGTTTTCTGGGGAGCATATCCGTTGGTGACGGCGGATGGTCTGGTTCTGGGAACGCTCTGCACGGTCGACTACAAGCCGCGCCTGATGGCACCAGAGCAAATCCAGAGGATGGTTGAACTGGCGTCCAACATGACGCTGCTCATCACATTGCAGACGGAAGAGCGCGACGCCATCACAGAGCGTATGGCCAAACTCGCAGCTTACTTCCGCCGTGAGTTTCCGGATCTGAGACTGGGCGAGATCGAGAGCTTCTTGCACCTGTGTTCGGGCGAGCCGACCGATGTGGATGAACTACGGCGATTGGCCGAACGGGGCATTGTGACCCTGGACGCCAAACATCCCGACCTGACGGCACGGGGCCGTGAAATCCAGTCGGAGCACGGTTTGCATGCCGCAACCTTCCGACGCCGTGTCCTCGCCCCGAAGAAGGCGATGGATGTCGAAGAACTCTTTGCGATGATGGATTGAAAGAAGCGCACCATGTATACGAAGATTTACCAGATCCGTATGTCCAGCCTCGCAGAGGGCAAGATCGCCGCGTCTTATGTAGCCGAGGAACTCGGGGCGTTGATTGCCAAGTTCAATATGTCCGGCTTGAACATCTTCTTGTGCAAGGAAGGGGCCCTGTATGTGACCGTCAACTTTGACGACATCATGGATATGAAGAAGTTCCAAGGCGCTCATGCCGAGCTGTTTGAAAACCTGCGGAGTAGCTTTACCTGCAAGACGGCAGATTTTCAGGCGGTCCCCGTGTTCCGCTATGAACGCGAAGCAACAAACGCAGCGATGGCGGCACTGTGTTAACCCAAGGCGGCTCGCGGCGGGGTCGTCGCGAGCCGTTCGTTTTTGGTCATCGTCAGTGGATTGTTGAAACCAATCACAGGCCCCGCATTAACCATCCATTCAAGTTTCCAACGGTTTTAAGGGTTCGCTAACGTCCTCTTCCTATCCCTTTTTGTGTGGGAAAGGTGGTGGACTATGGCAGCGACGTCGAACGCGCCAGTCATCATCAAAAGAAAGAAAGTTGTCGCGGGTGGTGGGCACCATGGCGGCGCGTGGAAGGTCGCGTATGCGGACTTCGTGACCGCTATGATGGCGTTCTTTCTGTTGATGTGGCTGCTGAATGCAACGACCGAACAGCAACGCAAAGGGTTGGCGGATTACTTTACGCCTGACATTCCGGTGGCGCGTGTCTCCGGCGGGGGCCAGGGCAATTTCGGGGGCGAGAGCCTCGCGTCCGAAGAAAGTCTGGCGCTGGAGGGACGGGGTGCGTCTTCGCTCTATCCAACCGAAGAGCAGGCGGCGCGGGGCGCTGTGCTGGAACTGGAATTGCGTTTGGAAGAGGCTCTGGAAGTCTCGGAAGATGCAGACATGCGCAGGCATTACGAATTTCGCATGACCGACGAGGGGCCGGCTCTAGAGCTTGAAGAAAAGCCCGATTCGAGGTTGTTCGCAGAGGGTACCTCTGACCCGACGCCCGAATTGCGGGCATTTTTAAGGACAGTCGCCGCAACGGCTAACGCGATGGGAAACAACTTTGTCATCGCTGGGCACATGGGGGCAAAACCTCTGGTTCTCGAGGACAATCCCACATGGCGTTTGTCACTTGAACGGGCGGATAAGATACGAGAAATGCTGGAAAATAGTGGGATGTCCCGTGACAAGATCAAAAGAGTGACGGGGTTCGGAGATCAGAAGCTGAAGTATCCGGAAACACCCATGGTGATCGGGAACAACCGCATCGAGATCATCATCCTGCAGACGCCTCCTCCGGTTCCGTTAGTGAGGCATTAAGGCTGCGTTCCTAAGCATGGGGCATGACCGCGCAACACAAGGGTGCCCCATGACTATTTCTTCGTCTCTGAATGCCGGTGTGGCCGGATTGGCCGCAAACGCCGGGCGACTGGCGACCATCTCTGACAATATCGCGAATGCTTCGACCTATGGCTACAAAAAGGCCGAAGCCGATTTCCATTCCATGGTCGTGGGGGGGAATGGCGGCCAGTATTCGGCGGGCGGCGTTCGGTTCACCACCGAGCGGCGGATTGGCGAATCCGGGTCGCTGGTAACCACCGAAAATTCGACAGATCTGGCCGTGCGGGGTAGGGGCTTCTTGCCGGTGACGCAGCATTCCGGCCTCGCGAGCGGCAATGACGAGATGCTGCTGACCTCGACCGGGTCTTTCCGTACAGACTCCGAAGGGTATCTGACCACGGGGTCGGGGCTGGTGCTGATGGGGTGGCCCGCCTTGCCCGATGGCACTTTCCCGACCTATGCGCGCGACACAGCCGACGCGTTGGAACCCGTCCAGATCAACGTGAACCAACTCTCCGGAGAGCCGACAACGCAGGTGAGCCTCGGGGTGAACCTACCAGCGAGCGAGACGGCATCGGATTCGGACGGCTCCACTCAGGAACTGTCGATCGAGTATTTCGACAACCTCGGGACCTCTCAGAATCTGGATATCCAGTTCTCTCCGACCATTCCAGCTAGTGGATCGAGCAATGAATGGACCATGATCATCAGTGATGGTGCATCGGGTGGGACCGTCGTGGGTGAATATGTCCTGACCTTTGACGATTCCCGAGCGTCCGGCGGAACACTCGCTTCGGTGTCTGCGACAACGGGCGGGGCCTATGACAGCGCGACGGGCAAGCTGACGGTTAATGTGGCGGGCGGGCCGATCGAGTTCGACATTGGTGCTTTGGGCAGCGCGTCGGGCATGACCCAGCTGTCTGACGATTTTGCGCCCCTGTCCATTCGCAAAGATGGCTACGAAATCGGCAACGTCACCTCAGTAGAGGTAGATGAAAACGGGACGGTTCATGCGCTCTATGACACCGGAATCACGCGCGCGATTTACAAGGTGCCACTGGTCGATCTGCCCAACCCTGACGGGCTGATCGCGATGGACAGCCAGACCTATGCGCCCTCGCCGGATAGCGGCAGCTTCTTCTTGTGGGACGCAGGGGATGGGCCGACCGGTGACATCATCGGCTATGCACTCGAGGAATCGAACGTCGATGTGGCCGGTGAATTGACCGACCTGATCCAGACGCAGCGCGCGTATTCGTCGAACGCCAAGATCATCCAGACCGTGGATGAGATGCTGCAAGAGACCACCAACATCAAGCGATAGGAGGCCTAGATGTCTCTGACGAGTGCAATTTCCAACGCGCTTTCGGGATTGGGCGCGACGTCTCTGGCAGCAGAGATCGTTTCGTCCAATCTGTCGAACGCGTCCAACGCCGCCTATGCAAAGCGCGAGGTGTCGCTGGTTTCAAACCTGAACGGCGGCGTGCAGGTCACCGGCATCCAGCGCCAGCGCGACGCGGCCGTTCAGGCTTCGGTCAACGGGCAATCCGCGCAGGTTGCCGCCGCCGAGGTCCGGACACAGGCGTTCACTGCGGTTGACGCGGCGATCGGGACTGTGGGCGAAACCGGAAGTCTGACAACCGCGCTGGACGACATGCAGTCTGCGATCATCAGCGCCGCGGCTCAGCCCGAAAGCGACGTCCGGCTAGAGCAGGTGATCTATGCCGCCGAGGATCTGGCCACGCAGTTCAACGCCGTTGGCGAGGCTATTCAGTCAGAGCGCTTGTCCGCAGACGAGGCCGTCGCGCGCGACGTCGAAACTGTGAATGACGTCCTGAGTCAGATCGAGAAGTTGAACAAGCAGATCGTGTCGACCAAGGCAAATGGCCGGGGGGCGGCCACCTTGCTGGATCAACGGGACGAAGCGGTTGCCACATTGTCTGAACTGATCCCCGTGCGCACCCTTGAAAGGGACAACGGCAGCATCGCGTTGGTGAGCCGGGGTGGGCAGGTCTTGCTCGATGGCAAGGCCGTGACGCTCGAGTTCACGCCGGTTCAGGTCATGGACGCCGAGATGACATTGGACAATGGCGCACTTTCCGGCATCTCGATAGCTGGTCGGGGCGGTGATGACATCAGTGATCGCCTGCTTGGGGGGCGGATCGCGGCGAACCTGCAGGTGCGGGATAGTGTCATGCCCCAAGCTGCTGACGATCTGGCCGAGGCGCGTCAGAGCCTATTGGATGCAACATCGTTCGACGGGGATGGCCTGTTTACCGAGACGGATGGAATCCTGTCCGTGAATGCGCAGCTTTCGGCAGAGCCTTGGCGTCTGCGTGACGGCTTTGCTGCCACGTCCGAGGGGTACGCCGCGCGCGCAGGCTATTTGGATAGTCTGGCAACAGGGACCGAGAGCGTGTCCGAAACGCTCGGGGATTATGTGTCCGCGCAGTCCGCAAACTTGTTGAGAGCCGAGATGAACGAGACCTCGGCCAGCGCTCGATACGCGGCGTTGCAAGAGGCCGCAGCGAGCGATGGCGTGGATAGCGACGCCGAGCTTCAGTCCTTGCTAGTGATCGAAAACCTGTATGCCGCGAATGCGCGGGTGATCACGGTCGTGGATGAAATGATGGATACCTTGATGAGGATGACGTGATGATCACAGGAGCAAGCGATCTTGCGCAGTACATGGCGTTACGGTCGGCCAACAGTCAGGCGAGCGCGAATTTCCAAACGGCTGCTGCCACCGTGTCAGAAGGCAAGATCCAGGACCTCAGGGGGGCGCTGGAGGCCAATTTTAAACCTCTGAACGCGGTTCAGAACACGCTGTCCCGCCTTGATGCCTATGCCGAGGTGACCACTCAGGCATCGTTCTATATGGAGCAGCAGCAAAGCGCATTGGGCATGATCAGCGATCTGTCCACCAGCCTTGCCCAAGATATCGTTGCCGCTCAAGAGGCCGAAGCCACAGGCACGCTGGACACTATCGCTGAAAGTGCGCGGTCAGCCTTTACCCAGTCCATCGCGACTTTGAACAGTGCAGCCGGAGGGCGGTACTTGTTCTCTGGTGCGAATGTCGTAGAGGCCCCTTTGCCCGCAGCCGAAGAGATGCTTTCGACCCTCGCGGTGGATATCGCTGGTATGTCGTCATCTGATGCGGCCACGCATATCCAGAGCTATTTCATGGATGACGCTGGTGGCTACGTGGCCTCTTATCAGGGGGCCGAGGATGACGGTATCGCGTTTACTATAGCGTCGGGGCAGACTGTCCGATCGGATCTGACGGCCCTCTCTCCGGATTTGCGACAGTCTCTCGCGGCGATGGCAATCGGCGCACTCGTCAGTGACGCTGACCAAGCGGTTTCCGCGGGCGCTGATCTGCTGACAGGAGCGCACGGGATCGCCGATGCGCGCGGCACTTTGGGGGTCGTTCAGGAACGGATCGAAACGGTCCAGACCCGCAACAGCGCAACCTCGACGGCCATGGAGCTTCGGGTCGCAGAGTTAACGACCCCGGACATGTACGAGGCGGCCAGTGATCTGGAGAACTACGAAATGGCGCTAGAGAGGCTCTATCTGGTGACCTCTCGTATGTCGGCCATGAACTTCGCGGAGTATATGTGATGCTGCGGCTTTTCATGACTGTTTTATTGACGTTTGCAGCGTTCAGCGCCGCGGCCTCGCCGATCCGGCTCAAGGATCTGGTCGAGTTTGACGGGGTGCGTGGGAATGATCTGGTCGGGTATGGCCTCGTCGTTGGTTTGAACGGAACGGGCGACGGATTCCGCAACGCGCCGTTCACCGAAGAGATGCTTGGCACCATGCTGGAGCGGCTCGGGGTGAACGTGACGGGCGAACAATTGCGCCCCCAGAACGTGGCCGGTGTGTTCGTGACCGCGACCTTGCCGCCCTTTGCGCGGGCGGGGACGCAAATCGACGTGACGGTGTCCGCGATTGGTGATGCGGAAAGCCTGCTCGGGGGGACGTTGGTGATGACCCCGCTGAATGCGGCTGACGGGGATATCTATGCGGTGGCGCAGGGCACGATCATTGCGTCTGGCGCTGTGGCTGCCGGGCAGGGGGCCGAGGTTGTCCAAGGGGTGCCGACCGCAGGCACGATCCCTGCCGGTGCCCGCGTCGAACGTGAAGTGGCCTTCGAGCTGGCCTCTCTGGATCGCCTCAGGCTTGCGCTGCGCGAGCCGGATTTCACCACGGCCGCTCGGATCGAACGGGCTGTGAACGGAAAATTCGGGCGTTCTGTTGCCCGAATGACCGATTCTGGCACGGTCGAGCTGGATGTCTCGGCAACCCGCGCTTCTTCGCCTGCACATGCAATCGGTGTAATCGAGAATTTGTTGATTGAACCCGAACGCCGCGCACGCGTTGTCATCGATCAGCGCTCTGGCACGATTGTTATGGGGGATGATGTCCGTATTGCGCGGGTGGCGGTTGCTCAGGGGAACCTAACGCTGCGGGTCAGCGAAGAGCCTGTGGTGTCGCAGCCCAACCCCTTTACCGACGGGGAAACGATTACCCTGCCGCGGACCACAGCCTCTATCGAAGAAGAGCAGGGCGTGGGTCTGGCAGAAGTGCGGGGCGGGACGTCGTTATCTCAGGTGATCGGGGGACTGAATGCCTTGGGCGTGTCCCCCCGAGATATGATCGACATCTTGAAGAGCATCAAAGCCGCGGGTGCGCTTTATGCTGAATTGGTGGTGAAATAGGGGCATGGGCGTTAGCCCATGTACCCCGTCACCAGACCGCCGGCCAAAAGAGACCAGCCGTCACTTACCACAAAGAAGCCAAGCTTGAATGGCAGCGAAACAACCGATGGGGGGACCATCATCATCCCCATCGACATCAGGATCGCCGAGACGATCAGGTCAATGATCAGGAACGGCAGATAGACAACAAAGCCAACCTGAAAGGCCAGAGTTAACTCTGACAGAATGAACGTCGGCACCAGCAAGGAAAACGGAGCATTCTGGACCGTCAGATCAGACGTTTCCATGCTTCGGATTTCGGCCAGCCTATACAGTGAATCGAGTTCGATCCGTGGCTCCATAAAGGTCCGGAAGGGCCCTTGGGACCGTGTGTAGGCCTCTTCGATCGAGATGGCCCCAATGTTCAGCGGCTTGATCGCACCATTCCAGACATCCATCAAAACCGGCTCCATGACGAAGTAGGTCAGGAACAGAGCAATCGTGATCAGCAGCATGTTGGGCGGGGACTGTTGCAGCCCCAGTCCCGATCTGACCACGACCAGCACCGTCAGCATGTAGGGAAAGCACGTCACCATCATCAAAGTGGCCGGCACCAGCGAGATCGCTGTGACCGTCGCGATGATCTGGAGAACCCGCTGGCTCAGGTCGTCATCCAGCACCATCTCCCCGATCTGGAGACCCTGGGCATGGGCGCCTGAGGCGGCTGTGGCGATCAGCAACCCCAAGCAAACACTCCGCGCGTTAAGCATCGTTTTCGAAGCTCTTGACCGAAGTCAGGCGCACGGACAGGGACCGGCGCGGGCCATCCTCGACCTCTTCGAGAACGCCTTGGGCAATCACCCTTTCGCCGATCATGATGTCGACGGGATCATCGATTTGCTGCTCCAGTGTCAGCACAGCATTCGGAGCCAGATCCAAAAGCTCGCCCAAGGACGGACGCGCGCGCCCGACACAGACGTGAACCTCGATCGGGAGGGCAGAAAAACGGTTACTCATCGGTTATCCCTCTGTGCCAGTGGCCGCAGTCATCTGCGGAGCCTCAAAAAATTCGGAAACAAGTTGCGCGATTTGGGTCTGCACCGCACCTAGATCGACCGCTTTGGTGGTGTCCCCGCAGCGGATTTCTGCACGGCTGTCCCCAAGCGTCTCCTCTTCGACGACAGTCAGATCAGGCCATTCCGTCATCTCGAGAAGGTGGCCAACCGTGGCCGACAGTCCCGCTGGGACCGCGAGGATCACATCGGTGCTCAGGTTGTCGGCTGCGATGCCCTCCAGCGCCTCGATGATCATGGGCGCAAGGGCCGGACGTAGTGCCTCAGGCAGGATCGCGGTCAGGACGCCTTCGATCAAGGGGCGCAGTTCGCGCAGGGTGCTTTGCTGAACCTCGGTTCGTGAAAAGGCAAAGTCCCGCAGTGCTTCTGCGAGCTGTGCCTGATGTTCCGACTGTTCGTCTTTGTTGGCTTTGACCGCATCGGCCCAACCGGCATTGTACCCTTCTTCGAAGGAGTCGAGGTTCAAAGAGGTGTCGGGGGCCGCATCATCCGGCACAAAAACGGGGGTGCCGAAGTCAACAAGCAGTGCTTCGATACTCATGTCTCTTGCTCCTGTTCATCTTCCAGCCAGTTGCGCAGAATCGTCATCGTTTCGTCTTTGCGGGCGTCGATCAGTGCCCGCATGCGGGTCACGGGATCTTCGGGTAGATCGAGAGAGGGCGCCCCCACATCGGTGGACAGGGGCTGGAACTCTCCGATGTCGTCAATCTCGCCTTCCAGCGGGGCCATCGCGAAATTTCCGGCAGGTAGATCGGCCAATGCGGGCATCTCGACGGGTTCGCTTTTGCGAAGCATCGGGCGCAGGACGAAAAGGCCAAGGATCAGCGCGACAACAGCCAGCACGCCAAGGCGGATCACCGTATTCGCGGATGGCGCTGTGGTCGCCAGCCATCCCGGTGCGGGCGTTGCATTCACGATTTCGGTGCCAACAAAGGCCATGGACTGTAGCGTGATTTCGTCGCCGCGCTCTTGGTTAAAGCCGACGATGTCTTCGACCAAGGCCGTCAGAGCGGTGATTTCCGCCTGATCTCTGGGGACGATCGCGCCGTCGGTGTCTGGAACGCCATTCACCAGAACCGCAACGGTCAGACGTTTGATTGCACCGGGGGTTCGCAGGATTTCGCGCCGCGTTTCCGAGACTTCGTAGTTCACGCGTTCGACCGTTTCGTTCGAGTTTTCCGAAGAATCCCCCCCGTTAGCCCCTGCATTCTCTGGCAGGTCGGATGCGACTGTCATGCCGGCTTCGGCGCTGCGGGCGGTGGCCGAGTTCTCTTGGGTCTCGCTACTGATGGCGACGCGGCTGTCGGGGTCGACCAAACGTTCCACAATCGATTCGCGCTCTGTGACGCGCTCGATACTGACTTCTACTACGGCGTTTCCAGCGCCCACACGCGCCTCGAGCATCCGTTCGACCCGTGCCGCCATGCGTTCCGCGGCGGATCCGTCTTCTGTGATCAGGGCGTCCTCGGCATCGGCAGAGATCAGGGTGCCGCGTTCATCAAGGATGGCCACGTCATTGGGTTCCAGTCCCGTCACTGCCGAGGCCACCAGAAACTGGAGCCCCTTGGCGTGGGCTGGGCTGAGGGTCGATGTGCCCTGGAGTTTCAATGACACAGAGGCGGTGGCACTGGTGCTGCGGCGGAAGGGCGTTTTGTCTTCTTGAGAGATATGCACGCGCGCCGACCGGATTTGCGGGCTGGCCTGAATGGTACGGGCCAGTTCGCCTTCTTTGGCGCGCAAATAGGTGGCATTGAACATCTGGGTCGTTGTGCCGAACCCGTTCAGATCGTCGAGCAGCTCGTATCCGGCGACGCCCGAATCCGGCAAACCCTGACTGGCCAGGGACAAACGCAGAGAATCACGCTGGGATTCGTCCACAAAGATGCTGGTTCCTTGAATGCGGTAGGGCACATTCTGTCCCTCTAGCATCTGGGTGATCTCTCCGGCGCTGGCGGGATCGAGCCCCCCGTAGAGCAGCACCATGCTGGGCCGACTCGCAAAGAAAACAAGGGATAGGATCGCCGCAAACGTTCCCAGAGTGGCCCCGACGACCATGATCTGTTTCCGCCTGTCAAAGCTCTTCCATAATGTAATGAACTGCTGCACGTGCACCTCCGGACCGTCGACTTCTGCCTGACAATTTCCGTTTTGGGGGATCACGCTTAACAATCGGTTAGCTTCTGCTGCTCATAACTGTTTTCCGTAGCAGGAGATGGCGATGAGCGATCAAACAGCAGAAAACGAAGAGAAAAAAAGCGGCTCTGGCATCGTTCTCGGGCTGATTCTTGGTCTGATCTCGGCGGTTGGCGGATATGCGGTGGTCGGGCTCGATCTGTTGCATCTGCGCCCCGCAGAAGAGGCGCATCCCGAAGAGCCGAAGTATGTCGCGCCGCCCGCCGGTGTGTTTCTGGAAATCCCGCAGATCATCGTGATGAACGGACCGTTTCTGGCGGGCCGTCACCTACGGTTTCGCGGGTCTCTCGAGGTCCGACCAGAAGACGCGGAACACGTCGCGGTTCTCATGCCGCGTGTGATCGATGTGCTGCAAACCTTCCTGCGCTCGGTCAAGGCCGAGTATTTCGATTACCCCGACGCGATTGACCAGTTCCGCGATCACATGCGCCACCGCGTTGTGGACGTGATCGGCGAAGAGCCCCTGATTGATCTGCTCATTCTGGAACTTGTCCCAAACTGAGGAAGACAGATGGAATTTATCACGGATGCTATTCTTGGCGCTGGGGCGCTTGGTGCCTCGTTCTACTGCTGGGTGTTGTCCCGCCGGTTGCGCCAGTTCAATAATCTGGAAAAGGGCGTGGGGGGCGCGGTTGCCGTTCTTTCGGCGCAGGTCGATGACCTGACCAAGACGCTGGACACCGCCAAGGGGACGGCAGATGCCTCTAGCAAGTCCCTGGAGTCTCTGACTGACCGCGCAGAGACGGTTGCCAAGAAACTGGAGTTGATGGTGGCCTCCATGCACGACATGGAGCAGGCCAAGGCCCCTGCAGCAGAGCCCATTTTCTCTCACCGGATGATGAAGCGGGGGGCGTAAATGGCACGTCGCAAGAAATCAGGCAGCCTGCTGGCGATTGCGGCGCTTTTTGCGATTGGCGGCGCGTTGAAGATCGGGATGACGGCGACCCAAGCGATCGCGTTGGCCCCTGATCTGAAGCTTCCGCGCGGCGAAGAGCCCTTTGTCGATTACCGCGAAGAAGAGCTGAAGGACTTGTTCGAGGCTTTGGCCAAGCGCGAGGCCTATAACACAGAGCGGGCCAAGGAGCTGGCCGAGAAAGAGGCCATGATCGAGGCCAAGCTAGAGACCTTGGAAGCGAAAAAGGTCGAAGCCTTGTCGTTGATCGGAGAGTTGGAAGCCGAAAACGAGCGTCTGCGCCGGACAATGGGTCTGGGCGAGACGGCCGCCGAAGACGATCTGGACAAGTTGACCAAGGTCTACGAGGCGATGAAGCCCAAGGACGCCGCTGGTCTGTTCGTCGAGATGGATCTGGAGTTTGCGGCGGGTTTCCTTGGCCGGATGAAGGCCCAGTCGGCTGCGGCGATTATGGGGAACCTTCCCTCGGCCAAAGCCTATTCGATTAGCGCCATTCTCGCTGGTCGTAACGCAACCTGGATGGAAACTCACGGGTCCGGAGCGCCGGTCCAGGCAGGAGGAGCCAGCAAATGATCGGCATCGTCGGGATCGCTGTCACCTTTGTCATGGTGTTCGGAGGATACTTGCTGGCTGGCGGCAAGATGTCGATCATCATGAAGTCCCTGCCATTCGAGTTTATGATGATTGGCGGGTCCGCCGCCGGTGCGTTCCTGCTCAGCAATGACATGTCCACGGTGAAGCATACGCTGGGAGACATCACCAAGGTCTTCAAAGGCTCCAAGTGGTCCAAGCAGGATTACTGTGATCTGCTGTGTTTGCTTTATGCGTTGATCAAGATCAGCCGCAAAAGCCCCGTTGATCTGGAGAGCCACATCGAAGACCCCGAGAATTCGTCGGTTTTCGAGCCCTATCCAAAAATCCTGAAGGACAAAGAGGCGACCTCTTTGATCTGCGACACCTTCCGTGCGGGCAGTCTGAATTACGACGATCCTCATCAGGTGGAAGAGATGCTTGGTAAGCGGATCGAAGAGCACGCTCACAATCAGGCCCATTCCGGTCATGCGTTGCAGAACGTGGCAGATGCCTTGCCAGCACTCGGGATTGTTGCGGCGGTCTTGGGGGTGATCAAGACGATGGCCTCTATCGACCAGCCTCCCGAAGTTCTGGGCGGGTTGATTGGCGGCGCGCTGGTCGGGACGTTTCTGGGGGTTTTTCTGGCCTACGGGATTGTTGGCCCCTTCTCGGCCAAGGTCACCGCGACCACAGAAACCGAAGAGAAATTCTATTCGGTCGTCCGCGACGTGTTGGTTGCCGACCTGTTTGGCCACTCGCCCAACCTATGCATCGAGGTCGGACGTCAAAGCGTGCCGTCATCCTATCGCCCCAGCTTTAACGAAGTCGAAGAGGGTTTGAATGCGGCCTAGTGATGTCCTGCGATTGATGGTCTTCGCTCTGGGGATGACGAGTGCTTCGGCAGCGACGGCCCAGAGCATTCTGGCTGGCGAACACGCTGATTTCACGCGCATTGCGGTTCGGGTGGCGGGCGATCAACATCCCGAACTGCGGACCGAAGATGCAGCGATCCGGGTTCAGGGCATCGTTGGCGTGCGGTCCGGCGATCTGGCCGAGGCCATGCAGAAACTGGCTACGACTCGGGTTGGCGACATCAAGGTTAATCCCGACGGCATCGAGATCGCCCTCAATTGCGACTGCGAGGCAGAGACCTTTGACTATCGCGGGTATCTGGTGGTCGATATTTCAGAGGCGAATTCCACCGAAGTCGTCAGTTTGGAAGCTAAAGTAAACGAGACGTTTGATGCTTGGAAACTGCCTCAATCATCAATCGCCGCTTCTTGCTCGATCGGTGCCTGGTGCGAAGACCTGATGTCGATCGAACTGGACCTAGACACTGATGACTACTGTTCTTTTGCGCCGGGTGTGCTGATTAACCTAACGGAGTTGCAGGGCTCGGATGATCCGCAGGCAGAGCGTCTGCGGCACTACATTGACAAAGGATGGCATGACGAAGCGGCGCTCTTGATCAGGGAACTCAAAAAAGCTGATCCTGAAACGAGCCTGCTGAAGTGGGAAGCTGACCCCGAAATGCCAGCGTGCGAGGGGACACAGGCACAGCTAGATTGGGTGATGGACGCCCCGACAGAGCCCGCGTGGGAGCCGATGCCCAAAGAGTTGCCGTTCGAGACAGAGCCTCAGGAGGTTGTGCAAACGACTGCCCCTGAGCCCGATGAGCCTCGGGAAATCCATGTCGAAAACACCGGAGACGTTCATAGCCGCGCGCTGAGCTTGCTTCAGAGTTACAAGGCGGCACTGGAATGAAGGCGCTCGATTCCAGCATCATTCTAGCCGTTTTTGCGGCGCTGGCATTCGTGTCGCTTTTGATGCCGATGCCCTCTGTTTTGCTTGATCTCGGGATGGCGATCTCGTTTTCGATTGCCATCCTGATCCTGTCTTTGGTGCTGCTGACTTCTTTGGCGGCGGACTTTGTAGCGTTCCCGCAGTTCATCCTGATTTCTCTGTTCTTTCGGGTCTATATCAACATCGCATCGACCAAGCTGATCCTGACGGCCGGTGAATACGGCGACAAAGTTGCAGGCCAGACCCTCTACGGCTTTGCGACATTCGTCATGGGTGAAGGGCTCCATATCGGGATCGTTGTCTTCATCATCTTTACCCTGTTGAATTTTCTGGTGCTGTCGAAGGGCGCCTCCCGAATGGCCGAAGTTTCGGCCCGCTTTTCTCTGGATGCGATGCCCGGCAAGCAGATGGCGATTGATGCGGACCTTTCATCCGGCGCGATATCCCACGAAGAGGCCTCGAAGCGGCGTGAAAAACTGTCGAATGAAAGCTCGTTTTTCGGTTCACTTGATGGTGTGGCAAAGTTCGTCAAAGGGGATGCAGTTCTGGGCCTATTGCTGACCGCGATCAACCTGCTGATCGGCGTGTCTTTTGGTGTGCTCAGTTACGGGATGCCGCTGGCGGAATCGCTGAAGCTCTATTCATTTCTGACGATTGGGGACGGCTTCGTCTCGCAGATCCCAGCGCTGATCATCTCGTTTGCGACAGGCATGCTGCTGGCCAAAGGGTCAGACCGCAGCCGCACATCAAACGCGATATCCCGTCAGGTATACGAGCAAAAAGAGGTGTTGCTGGCTGTCGCGGTGGTCTCGACCGCGTTGGCTTTGATCCCCAGTCTGCCGACGCTTCCTTTTCTTGCGGTGTCTGCAGTTTCGGGCGCGCTTTGGTTCCGCCTGAGGGCGATCGTTGACGAAGATGACCTCCCCGAAGAGGCTGAGGCACCCGTCCCGGAGGAGCGCAAGATCGAAGACCTGATCGAAGCGGATGATATCTTGCTGAAGGTGTCCTCTTCGATTGCACGCAATTTCCTACGGTCAGAAAGCGGGCTAGAGAACCGCATTCGTCCGTTAAGGATGCATATCGCAGAGAAATATGGGCTGTTGATCCCACAAGTGCGCGTTTCGGAATGGCCAGGGCTCGAGGGTGGCAAGTACCGCATCTTGCTGCACGGTGCGAACATTGCCGAAGGCGAGCTGCAAGGCGATGACCTTCTGGTTCTGCTGGATCAGGACGACAACAGCTCCGGGATCAAGGATCCTGTCTATGGTGCGCCAGCCAAATGGGTGCCAGCCATTGAACGTGATGAGCTTATTCTAGCGGGGTATACGGCGCTGTCCGGTGACGAGGTGATGCTGACCCACCTCATGGATGTGGTTGTGGCGAACCTTGATACCTTGATGACGGCCAAGACCCTGAAATACACGCTCAACGCCTTGATCGCGCAGTCCGATACAGTGAAATCCGAAGGCATCAAACAGTGTCTCTCCGAGGCGATACCGGACAAGATTTCCAACGAATTTCTCTTGGACATTCTCAAAGGTTTGCTGGCCGAACGCATTTCAATCCGTGGCTTTAGTGCCATTCTGGATGCCACGGTCGAGGCCAAGAACAACGGTTTCCGAGGGGACGGCGCGATCGAATTTGTGCGGCAGCGTATCAACCGTCAGGTTGTCGACGCAGCGTTCGAAGGCGAAGGGACGCACCGCGCGATCACTCTGGATCAGCGATGGGAAGAGATATTTTCTCAATCCGAACGGCCGCAGAGTGCAGATATCGCGATCCAGCCCAATGACCTGAAGAAGTTGTCAGCGCGATTGTCAGAAAGCGCTGCGCTGGCCGCTCAAAAAGGATCCGGCGTTGCCTTGGTGGTGAGCGCGAAACGGCGCAGGTTCTTGCGGTCGGTGCTGGATGCATCGCAGGTCAGAATGCCGGTTCTTTCCTTCGAAGAGCTTGGCTCCGGCGGCAATATCCAGTTCGAGGGTGTGGTTCCCTTTGATGGATAGCGCGGTTTTGCAGGCATTGCTGGTATCGTTTCTGAAATCCAGCGGATTTGTCGCATTCGCCCCTGTTGTGAATGATTTCAGGGTCTCTGTGACTTCGAAGCTGGTGCTGTCATTGGGGTTGATGTTGGCGATCTGGCCGAACTTTGCAGGGGCTGGGCAGCCCTCAATTGTGGGGACGCTCCTGCAGGTGGCGTCGGGCTGTTGTCTTGGGCTATATTGCCGGTTGCCGTTTTTGCTGCTGCATGTTTCGACTTCGGCGTTCGGACAATCGTTCAGCCTGGCGCAATACCTGAACACCAGCCATGAGACGAGCGCGGGCGTGGTGTCCGAGCTCTACAAATGGGGCATGTCGATCACGCTCTTGTCGTTCGGGGCTCTTTGGGTCGCCGCCGAAGGGCTGTCCATCGATCTGACACCAGATATTGCGCTTTTGGTGTCTCTGCTGGATTGGTTGACACAAGTTTCCCTGCAAGTGTTCGCGCCGTTTCTCGCGTTTTCAGTGATGTTCAACTTGCTTTCAGGCTTTGTGAACAGGGCGATGCCACAGCTGATGGTGATGTTGGTTTTCGCGCCGCTCGTTATCGGCTTTGCCTTTCTCTTCATGCTGCGCTTCTCGGACCAAGTGATCGATACCTGGTTGGGGCAGATCGCGCTGTTTTACGGGTTCTAGCGGCGCGTGGCGGATCAGGATCAGAAAAAACACGCTGCCAGTGCGCAGAAACTGGACCGCCTGAGAAAAGACGGCAAAGTTCCAGAGTCGCCGGATCTGATTGCGTCGGTTTCCTTGGTCATTCTGACCTTGGGGCTTATTGCGACGGCTGGCAGGCAGGGGGAGGCTTACCTAGGTATATTTACCAAGTTTCTCCCCTATGCTGGTGCGTCCGGCGAGATTTGGGGGGTATTGATGCCAGCCCTCAGCCTGACGGCTCTTTTGTTTGTCCTGCCGGTGCTTGGCGTTCTTTGCGTGGCAGTGCGGATCAAAGGGTGGAACCCGAAAATCGAAAACCTGAGCCTCAAATGGGACAGGATCAACCCGCTGAAGAATGCGTCTCAGAAATTCGGTTCCAAGGGATTGCTCGCATTTGCGGTGTCTTTCGGGAAAATGATCGCGGTTTCGTGCCTCGGGGCTGTGATTGCATTCTGGTTTCTGGAGTCTCTACAGATTGCGCGTGGGCTTGAAGGGCACATCTGGTTCGCGCTTGGGGATCTGAAGCGTCTGCTCGTGATCTGCGCGCTGATTTTTGTGCTGTTTGGTGGCATCGACTTCGTCATCAAGCGAAACACGTTCCTGACCGAAAACAAGATGACTGACCAAGAGGTCAAGGACGAGCACAAAGACAACGAGGGCACGCCCGAGGTAAAGCAAAAGCGCCGTCAACGGGCCTATGAAATCGCATCTTCCCGCATGATGCAGGATGTGGCCGAAGCGGATGTTCTGATTGTTAACCCTGTCCACATTGCTGTCGCCTTGCGCTGGTCCCGAGAGAAGGGCACCGCGCCGGTGTGTGTGGCCAAGGGACAGGATCTGGTGGCGCAAACCCTGAAAACCGTTGCGATCGAGAATTCGGTTCCCGTGCATCAGGACATTCCGACGGCCCGCGCGATCCATGCGGTTTGTGACATCGGAGCAGAGATTCCGCCTGACCTCTATGCGGCCGTGGCCATCGCGATCCGCTTTGCCGACGGGGTTCGCGAGCAAGCCAGAAAAAGCCCGTTCGGGAGTGCCACATGACGCCAGAGGAAAAGAGCCTGATCGAGATCGCCCAAATGCTGGCGGACCGCGAGATCAGCAAGCTTGGTGAACAAAAGGCCCGGACCCGGCAGATCGGGGCAAAGATCGAACAGTTGCGCGCTGTCGAAATGATGCGACCGGAAGAGGGTGCACCGCATCTTCAGGTGATGGGCAACGCATGGGGAGAGCGGCGAAAGCGCGAGATTTCTACGTTGAATTTGGAGCTTGCAAAGGCAACCTTGCTCGAGGAAACCGCAAAGCAAAAAGCGCGACGGGCGCTGGGACGCCGCATCGCGCTTGGGTCGATCTTCGGAGAAGAAGGTTAAGCGGATTGCCGAACAAGATCGGTGATGAGAATACGCTGAACGTCTTCGCCGATGACGCTTTGGGCGCTTTCCAACAGGTATTTGCGTAGCACTGACATCTTGTCTTCGGTGTAGTAGCGCCCCGAAAAACCGCCGTGACTGGAGTGTTCAAAGAGCACTTTCATGATCCCGTCGCGCAACCGCGGTTCCAGATCGAAAACGCTATCGCTGGTCTCTTCTGTCACTTCGAGGCTGAGGCTCATGATTATCAAAGAGCTTTCGCCATCATCTTCGATCACTGGCACGATGAACTGGTTGTTCAGTTTGACGATTTGCGTCGGTGTGACTTCGGTGTCGAGCATCTCGATGGACGATGTACTCTCTTGTTTCAGAAAGGGCAGGGTCTCTGGATCAAGCGGGACAAAGTACCCGCCAGCGGCACCGGCCCCGAAGCCAGCCACCGTGAACATCAAAGGAAAGAGAAGTTTCATATCTGACCTCAGAACGGCAGGATGATATCTGCGATTTGTTGTCCATAGCGGGGTTGCTGGACGTCCGTGATCTGACCGCGACCACCATAGGAAATGCGGGCAGATGCGATTTTGTCGTAGGTGATCTCGTTCCCGCGCGAGATGTCCTCTGGTCGGACAAAGCCTTCGACCAGCAATTCACGCAGCTCGAAGTTCACGCGGACCTCTTGTTGGCCTTCGATCACCAGCACGCCGTTGGGCATGACATTCGTGACAGTGGCTGCAATCCGGAGGGTGAGTTTCTCGTTTCTGCGGACAGACCCTTTACCTGCGCTCTCGCCCGAGGAATTCAGCGAAACGGCGTCGGCAAGGCTTGCGCCCTCGGGTAGGCTGGATTGGACCCGCTGGGGCAACCCGAACAGAGAGGGCACCGAAAGGCTCTCTGATCCGTCACGGGAGCGTTGGGTGCTGTTCGAAATCTCTGCTTCATCGTCGATTTCAATGACGACGGTCAGGATATCCCCGCGTTTTTCAGCGCGCCGATCTCCCAAGAGTGACTTTTGCCCTGCATCCCAGAGCGAAGCCTCGTCACCTGCGGTCGGCGGTGCTGCCGTATAGAGGGGAATGCCGGGGCTGAGCATTGCGGAATGCTCTGCGTTTTCGGTTTCCACTGGGGAAAAGGTCGGCGCGCGGCCAACGTGATCCAGCCGATTGCAGCCGGAAAGCACGAGGCAAGCAGTCAAGAGAATACTAAATACGGGATAATGCTTCATCACTTGCTACCAGATACTGATATTGTGGCGTCGGACTGTACGGTGCCCTGCACGATGGTTCGGGACGAAAGGTTCATAACGCGAACCAGCTCTCCTGCCGCACCGCGCTCCATCGCGCGTCCTTCGGCAGATATGGTCAGGCCGCCCACTTGGTAAACGAGCGTCGCGAACTGGTTCCGTTCGATCAGCGCTGGCTCTGAGACGGCAGAGAGAAAGACGGGGTGCCCACTGTATATTGTGGCCCGTGTCTCTTTGCCGAGAATATCTATGATCGAACTCGCTGCTCCGGGGGTGTCGCCGGCGGTGATGGTCAGATCGCTTTCGGAAATGATCGTTCTGGCGGGCAGGGTGCGACTGGCCAGCAGTGTTTCCGCTGAAGCCTGCACGCCGGCACAAACACAGAGTACCAGGAACAGCAATCGCATCAGCGCACCTGAGTGGTCGCGCCAAGCATCTGGTCAGCAGCCGAGATGACTTTGGAATTCAGCTCATACCCCCGCTGGGCCTCAATCAGCGCAGTGATTTCACGCACGGGATCGACCGAACTGTCTTCGAGATAGCCTTGGCGCAAGGTGCCGAGGCCCTCTTCGCCGGGATCGGCATTGTAGGGGGCGCCGGATGCCTCGGTCTCGCGGAACAGGTTGGACCCCAAGGCTTCGAGCCCCCGCGGGTTCGAGAAGTTGGATAGCGCGATTTGGCCAAGGAGCTGCCCCTCGGCGCTGTCGGCAAAGTAACCGTAAACTTCGCCATCGGCGTTGATATGCACGCTTTGGGCGTCGACGGGGATCATGATGTCAGGGTTCAGAGCGTGCCCGTCAGAGTTGACGAGCAGGCCGTCGGCGGAGCGTTTCAATGCCCCATCGCGGGTATAGGCGGCCTCGCCCGAAGGCAGCGAAACCTCGAAGTATCCCGAGCCTTCGATGGCAAGGTCGAGGTCCCCGCCGGTTGCGGTCAGGGCCCCTTGGGACAGGTTCACCGAGACCGAAGAGGGGCGTACCCCGAGGCCCAATTGGATGCCGGTGGGCACGACGCTGCCATCGCTGGCGCTGATGCTGCCCGCGCGGGTCACTTGTTGATAGTGCAGGTCGGAAAATTCCGCGCGGCGGGCGTTGTAGCCGGTGGTGCTCATGTTGGCGAGGTTGTTGGAAATCACCTCGACTCGGGTCTGTTGGGCGCTCATGCCGGTGGCGGCGATAGTTAAGGCTCGCATATGTTTGCTCCGTTATCGGGTGAGGGTGTCGATGGCGCTGCGCAGGCGCTCGTCTTCGGATCGAAGGAAGCTCTGGCCCATCTCGTAGGCGCGCTGCACCTCGACCATGCGGGCCATTTGTTTGATGGGATCGACGTTCGAGGCTTCCAGATAGCCTTGGCGCAAGGCGCTATCCGCGGCGGTGCGCAGACCATCCGGCGCGGCAAAGATGGCACCGGCACTGCGGGACAGGTTCGACGGGTTTTCGGGGCTGACGATCCCGATCTGCGCCAAGGGCTGGCCGTCTGCAGACAGTGTTCCATCGGGCGCAATCGCGATCTCCTGCGCATCGGGTGGCACCTGCACGGGCGTTCCGCCAAGGTCCATCAGCGCGTATCCGTCCGGCGTGCGCAGGGTGCCTACAGCATCTGGTATGAAATGACCGGCGCGGGTCAACATCGGCTCTCCGTTGTCATCGACCTGAAAGTAGCCTTGCCCGTCGATTGCCAGATCGAACTGCCCGCCGGTTTCATGCAGAGCCCCCTGAACGGTCGAGACCAGTCGCCCGTGGGCCTGGGTCAACGACACGCCCTCTTGGGCGAGGTCCGGCGCGAGGTATTCGGAAAACAGAACGCCTTGTTCCCGATAGCCCGTGGTCTGCGCGTTCGCGATATTCTGCGCGATCACAGACATTTCGTTCAGCAACCCGCGTTGGCGGGAAAGTGGGGCAAGAGAGGACGGATCCATCAATGATACCTCGCTACAATCGGGATGATTTCGTTCTGGAAAAAGCCCACGAGACTGCCTGTCATGAAGTCCATGCTCATCCAGAACGTGATGACGATGGCCAAGAGCTTGGGCACAAACGTGAGTGTCATCTCCTGGATCGAGGTCAGGGCCTGCAGCAGACCAATCACCAGACCCGTGATCAACGCGACCGCCAGAATTGGCAGAGAAACTTGGACCGCAGTCCAGAGCCCGACGCGCATCAGATCAAAGATGACCGTTTCCGACATCAGATCGGCATTCGCAGAATTTCCTGATAGGCCTGAACGACCTTGTCCCGCACAGAGACCACCGTTTCGACAGCCAGTTCAGTCTGAGCGATGGCCTGCACCAAAGCGGCCGTGTCTGTCTGGCCTGTCATCGTGCTGACAGCGGTTTCCTCGGTGGCTTTGAGAGCGTCGGCGAAACTCTGGACCTTGCCCAAGGCTTCTTTGGGCAGTTCCGCTTCGGGGGTCGGGGTCAGAATCTCTTTTGCGGCAGAGAATTTCTGTGTCGCGAAAACACTCGAGATATCCATGTCTTTGATCCTTCTGGATTACTTGCGCAGGAGTTCGAGCAAACTGCCCGACATCTCTCTGGCTTGTTGGAACATTTTGAGGTTGGCCTCGTAGGCGCGTTGGGCGGCTCTGGCGTCCGCGAGTTCGATCACCAAATCGACATTCGACCCGCGATAGTGCCCGCTATCGTCTGCCATCGGGTGCGCGGGGTCATAGATTTCCTGAACTGGTGTCTGGTCCAGGATGACCCGTCCTGCTTGCGGACCCTGCGTTTCGGACAGGGTGAATTGCGCGGTCTTTACCGACAGGAGTTTGCGCTGATAGCCGGGGGTGTCCGCATTTGCGACGTTTTCTGAGACATGTCGCAACCGCTGGCTTTGTAAACGCAGGCCGTCAGACGAGATCGATAGGGACTGAGATAGATCGGTCATCACAGTTTCCCTAGGCTGGTGCGAAGGATGCCGATGGTCGAGCGATAGACGCTGACGGCCCGCTGGTGATCGCTCTGGATTTTCGCGGCGTTCAGCAGCTCATTTTCCAGATTCACTGGCGAGTCGGTGTCAAACCGGTCGAACCCCAAGGTATCAGAGGTCGCAAAGCTGCTCAGATGCCCATCACGTGACGAGGTCATTGTCATAGGGCTGCGCGGCGTGGCCAGTTCAAACTCTTGCACTTTTTGCGCGGTATATCCCGGCGTCTCCGCATTCGAGATATTGCTGGCCGTTACATTCTGTCTTGCAGAGGCGTGGGCCATCATGCCCGTCGCCACTTTGAAAATACCGATATTTTCGAACATCGGGGCTTCTCCCTCGATTGGCTTCAATCAAGGGTTAACCGCGATTCCTTTAGAAACGGTTTGCATAAACCTGTTCGAGGATTTTCGATGACTAATCTTGTAACTCTAGGAAATCAGATAGGCGCACTGCGTGCATTGAAGGAATCCGGACGAATTACCGCTGTAAAATCAGGGGTTTTAGAGGTTGCAGGGCTGAATCACCGTGCACGTCTTGGGGATGTGCTTGGGGTGGAAACCGGTGAACATAGCTTTGATGCAGAGGTCATCGGTTTAGAAGAAAATACACTTATTGCCCTGCCTGAGCGGTCTCCTGCCGGCTGCGCCATCGGTGATTCTGTCGAATTTCGCGGGACACGGTTGATTGCACCGGATGATAGTTGGCTGGGCCGAATTATCGATCCTTGGGGGCGGCCGCTGGATGGGCGTCCGCTTGGGAAAGGGAACGTTCCGATGCGTTTGGACCAATCGCCACCGCCCGCAGCAAGGCGACGGGGGCTCGGTGAGCGGTTGGCGACTGGGTTGAATATCTTTGACACCGTGTTGCCACTGGTGCGCGGGCAACGGATGGGGATTTTTGCGGGCTCTGGTGTGGGGAAGTCCCACCTGTTGGGCCAGATGGCCGCCGGAGTTGAGGCAGATGTCCGTGTGATTGCCTTGATTGGCGAGCGGGGGCGTGAAGTCGGGACCTTTGTCAACGATGTGCTTGGTGAAGAGGTGTTGAAGCGTTGCGTTGTGGTTGTCGCTACATCCGACCAGTCGCCTTTGCTGCGATTGGGGTGTTTGCCGGCTGCTCTGTGCGTGGCAGAGTTTTTCCGCGATCAGGGGCAGCAGGTGCTATTGCTGGCCGATTCAATTACGCGTTTTGCTGAGGCATATCGCGAGATCGCTGTGTCCGGTGGAGAGGCGCCCTCTCTACGAGGCTATCCAGCAAGCATGACGCCAGCCTTGATGCGTTTGGCAGAGAGAGCAGGGCCCGGGCACGGCGGCGCAGGTGATATCACCGCCCTGATGACTGTTCTTGTCGCTGGCAGTGATATGGAAGAACCCATCGCTGATCTTGTGCGTGGTACATTGGATGGACACATCATTTTGGATCGAAAGATTGCAGAGCGGGGGCGATATCCCGCAGTCGACGTGCTGAAATCTGTCTCTCGGAGCTTGCCGAACGCCGCGAGCTTGGTGGAGAACCGTATGATTTCTGAAATGCGATCTGCTTTGGGATTGTACGAACGCGCGGAGCCAATGATCCGCGCGGGCCTTCACAGCCCCGGCGCGGATCCGGCGCTTGATCGAGCGATTCATCTCTGGCCGAAGTTGGACGTGTTCATTGCCGAACGCAACAGCCTCGGCCCAGAAGGAGCTTTTCGTAGGCTCGCTGATATTCTGTCTGGGCAGTTTCGCTAGCTGGTGAGGAGTGTCAGTGCCATTGCGCCAGGCGAAGACGTGTCGGCCGTATTGATTGAGCTGCGCAGAAGAAAGCGTTCAATCAGTGCGTCGCGGCTCTCGTCTTCGACCAAGTCCGATATCTCGAATCCCATCTGACGCTGGAGTTTTTCGTCATAGATTTCGATCTGCCGGTCCAGATCCAGTTGGGCCACGCTATCCGGTAAACCCAAGGCACCTTGCACCAGTTGTAGCAGTGGCTCATTGCCAATAACGCTGAGCCACTTGGTCCGATCCGAGCTGTCTTCAGACGCGATATCTGACAGCAGACGGTCAGCGTTCAGTGCGATCCGAAGGGTTTCGTCCTGCTCTCCAACCGATGTCTCGAAGCTACTGCTGCGATATTCGGCCAGGATTTCATCTGCAAAGCCAGAAAGCTGCGTTCGCGGGATGGTGCGGTCCCCGAACCCGAAGGCCTTGGAGAAATCTTGATATCGCTGATCTGCCAGCTGGTTTGCCAGAGCCGAAGTGTCCGTTGTGCCTTCTTCCAGGACTTTCTGGATAAAGAACTTTGAATCGATATCCGAGGACAAGCCGAACGCAGCAAGGGATACCTCGAGCAATTCGCGATCATTGACCAGTTGAGCGGGGGTCTCGATGGAACCGATCCGCTCTTTGAAGCTCTCCTCGAGGCGTTGCGACAGTGCGCTCTGCGAGATCAGGTCTTCTTGCTGATCTCGCGTGCGTTGCAAGAACCGGTAGCCCGCAAGGCCATCCAGAGGTACGAGAGCGGAGATGGTCATGATTGGTGATACGCCAAAAGACGGTCTTCTCTGGGGAGGAGTTGGCGCAGAGCCTTCATGCAGTTGTAGAAGTGATCTCCAATGACAGCTTCGGTCGCCTTGTTCAGGTGCACGCGGCTATCGTGATCGGTCAGGATCTGGCTCAGGCTTTCAATCCCGTTCAGAAGCTGACGCTTGGCTTCTTTGGGGTCGGCGTCTCCGATGATGGCCAGCTGCGCGATGTAGGCCACGCGGCGCACCGGCGAAGTGACCTCGCTGGGATGCAACGCATCTTTCATCCGCAGCACTTTGGCGTCTTGGGTCAGGATGTTAAAGCGGGCTCTGCGGTCGCCGTTCTCGATGATGGTTCCGTTGATCAGGACGCGTTCGCGGGGCTGCAGCTTGAGGATAAGGCCCGTCATTGTTTTGCCCCCAATCCGCGCATCATGTTGGTGTTGATCTCGATCAGCCCCAGCAAGAGCGTCGGGTCTTTGATCGCTCGACTGCTTTGGTTGATCGAATACGCGGCAAGAGACAGTAAATCTGCGCGCAGGTTTGCACCGAGTTTGTTGTTTTCTCCTGCCAGGTCGGATGCGAGGATCGTCCAGAGATGACGGTTGTCATGCAGAGCTTTGGCGCGTTTTCCGATGTCGGAGGACTTGTCTTCGGCAGAGAGCTTCAAGGCTCGGGTCACCTTCGCAAAGGCTTTGTATTCAATCTCGCGGGGGGAATGGATGCCACGATCCATCGCGCCATATCCTTGGCGCGCTTTTTCAGCCAACACAGCATTAACCTCGTATTTGTGGGAGAACGGGTGGCGCGGGGCGTTTGACCCCGCGCCGGGCTGCTATTAGCGGAACAGCGACATCAGGGTTTCGGGCGCCTGGTTGGCGATCGACAGCGCCTGGATGCCGAGCTGCTGCTGGGTCTGCAGAGCTTTCAGGCGAGCGGATGCTTCTTCCATGTCAGCGTCAACCAAAGAGCCGATACCGCTGTTGAAGCTATCCACCAGCTTGGTCATGAAGCTGCTCTGGATCTCCAGTCGCTTTTCGGTGGTACCGAGCTGCGCTTGCGAGTCCACGGCGGTCTGGATGTAAGTCTCGATACGCGAGAGGGCCGCCGAGGCACCGGTAGCGGTCGACACGTCCAGAGTATCAAGGCCAGCAAGGCCACCCGAGGAGCGCGTGATCTGGTAGTAGCCGTTGACCGTCTGCTCGGAATTGTTGTCGATGGTCAGCGAGCCGGGGCTGTCATTGGTGTCCAGAGTGAAGTCCGACTGGTCCAGGCCAGCTTCGATCAGCGAGGAGCGCAGGCCGGAGGCGATATCCTCGGTACGGTCGCCGACACCGATGGTGTAGGTCGCCACGGTATTCCCCAGAGTCAGTGAGATTTTGTCGCCAGCCACGAGGCCGCCGTTCGCGGTGCCCGCGCTCAGGTCAACATCACTGGCCGCGAGAGCCACACCGCCACCAAGCGAACCATTGGACGCCAGCAGTTCGAAGTCACCGATGACGAATTGTGCGCTGGCACCCGAAGCTTGCGAAAGACCAAAGCCGTTCGCGCCAGAGATGGTCGCGATCGTTGCTTGATCAGGGCCCATGTCGGCTGTCACATTGGCTGCCGGGGTGGTGAGGTTGGTTGCCGGGTTAGTACCCGCGCTCAAATCGGTGCCACTCTTGGTCGACAGGTTGGTCAGCGAGGGGTCGAAGCTAATGCTCCCGGTCTTCACCGAGCCGTCCGCGCTGCGGTTCAGCGACGAAAGTACGCTAAAGCCACCATTGCCGTCTTTGCTGCCATCAAGAATGTTCAGGCCGTTGAACTGAGCCGAATCGACGATCCCGGTGATCTGCTCGACCAGCGACTGGACTTCGTTGTTCAGTTTGTTCCGGTCGACGTTGTCTTCGTTGGCCGAAACGATCTTTGTCTTCACTTCGTTCAGAAGCTCACCGATTTCTTCTGCTGCGCTTGCCGCAACCGCGACAGTCGACTGGCCGAGGGACAGCGATTCCGAAACCGCTTCGAAGCCGGCGACATCTGCTTCCATCACCTTTGAGATGGCAAAGACCGATGCGTTGTCTTTGGCCGAGGAGACCGTCATGCCGGTCGAGATTTCGCTCTGAACTTTGTTGAGGTCGCTGTTGATCGACTTGAGGGTCTGAAGAGCGACGTTTGCGCTGCTGTTGGTCAGGATGCTGGACATGTTTTTCCCTAAAAACTGATGGCGTTTCGACGCCTTTTGCGATGCGCCCGAACCGGGCATTTTCCATGTCTTTCTGACAGTTGCGGCTTGTGGACCGCGCCATCTTGCGATGCCCCTACAGTACTGGCTGGCAACTCCTAACAAGCGGTGAAAGCAAATCGCCTAGTGCTTAGATGTTGATTAAAATCAGCCGCGAATTGTGGTGCCTCCGCCAATCATCAGATCCTGTTTGCGGCCATTGGCCTGGTAGACGACGATCCGCGAATTGGGGTTCTGGATGTCCTGATACATGCGCTGGGATTCGCGGATACCGAGACGCGCCGACAATAAAAGCCGCGCGGAGCGTTGGGCCAGATCGCGCAGTCGATCTAGAACCAGTGGATCTGTTTCGCTCAACTGCGCTGCGATCTGCTCCAACTCGGCCTGAAAGTCAGCGAGTTGGTCGAACTGACCCGCTCTGAGCGCTTGGTTCATCTGGTGAAAAAGGTTCTCAGCCGATGTCATTGGCGCTCTCCGATTTAATAAGAGACTGGAGGAGCGAATCGGTCAGGCCGAACCCGCCAGCTGCCACCAAGGCACTGGCGCGTTGCTCGAGAAGAAAGCTTGCGAACTGCTCTTCACCGATGCCTCCGCTCGCGCCGCCCATTGGTTTTCCCATGCCGGCGGCCTTCAGCATTTCTGTCGCGAAACTCGTCTCGAGGCGTTGAGCGGTCTCTCTCAATTTTTGCACGCGCGCTGGCGTTAGCGGGTCATTTGGAATTGGTTCGATCATGTTTTCCTCTCTTTTCCGAGAGGATGAAGAACCGTGGTAAAGAAGTCGTAACCTACGCTCTTTAGTCAAGGAGGCTGTGTCAGGAGGCTTCGATGATTCCAGGGTTGTTAAAAGTTGCTCTCACTGCGTCGGGGTCTTCGCATCAGTTTGTAGATGGAACCGAACAAGTAGGCTCGCCGTCGTTCGATGAGGTTTTGCAAGGGGCATTTCAGGCCAGTGCGGTGCCTGAAGTGTCAGATTCGGCACAGGCGGAATTGGAGGTGGATGCATCGGGCTCTGCTGAACTCGGTGAATCAGAGGGCCACGAGACGTTGGCTGAGGACGGCATCGAGGTTGAACATGATGCGCTGAGCGATCTGCAAAGCGGCGTTGAGGCAGGTAGAGACACTGACGCGCCTGCGCAGGATTTTTGGGAAAGCATACCGACTGCAATCGCGGAGAAGGGCGATGAAGTCGTCTTTGTCTCGGATGTGGAAGCAGAGCAAAGCCCCGTGCGGCTCGTTGAAGTGAGCGGTGAAACGGAAACTGATCAGCCTCTCCTTGGCGGCCTTGAGGCCCCACGGAAGGTTTCTTTCTCAGAGGCAGGTGGCGAGGGATATCAACCTAAGGAACCTCCAACGCTTGAGCGACCGGCTAGCGCGCCTACGCAAGCATCTTTGGGCGATGCCATTTTGGGTAGGAATTCGCAGGCAAGTTCCCTTGATCAAAGTAGCACCGAGTCGAGTGCTTTGGTCGGAGTGCGTCAGCCGGCTGAGCCCGAGCATGATTCCGTGAGTCGCGAGTCGCGGGGGGAAACCTTGGGAGAGGCTCCTTCAGCGCGAGCAGAAGCAAAGTGGAAAGCGGAGCGCGAGGTAGGCCAAGGATTTGAGCCGCGGACTGGATTTTCGAAGACTGCTCAGGCTCGCGAAGAAATATCAGAGGCCAAAGGGTCTGGTGCAGCGATCCTCCAGTCAAAGATCGAATCGGAAACACGCGCACCTGTGACGCCGCGTTCGGCAACAGTGGAGCAAAGCGTACAGACGCAAACCACGGCCTCTATAGAAGATCCGCAGAAAGTCGCATTGGCGGCCTCTTTCCAGACAAATGAAAACAGCGCCGGACGGGTTCACCTGCGCAGCGATGACGTCGCAACAGAGACGCAGCAGATTTCTCAGGAAAATTCCATATCGCCGGTTGGACTGACTGCGTCTCCGCTACCGGCGTCACCGATCACACCTGCGAATACTGCCGCCGCGCATAAGATCTCGCTGACACTGCCTCAGGTGGCCGAAGTCGTTGAAGTTGGCATTCGGTCCGAAATGAACGGTGAGATCGAGATTGAGCTCCGCCCGCTTGATCTGGGGCGTATGAAGCTGGTTTTTAAGCAGGACGCCCAAGGCCTCTCGATCACTGTGGATGCCGAGAACCCAGAGACAGTGGAACAGATTAAGCGTCATCTAGAGGGCTTATCTGCAGAAGCCCGCGCGAATCCCGACACCGCACCACGGTTTCGTTTTGAAGGCGGCAGTTTCGGTCAGAACGCGCGCGAGGGCCAATCCTCTCAGCGTCAAACCCGAGGGGCGCCAAGCAGGGGATATGCTGACGATTCCCCTGAAGCTTCTTCAATCAATACACCTCAAATCATCTCGGAGTTGGTTTCGGGAAATCTGGACATAAGGGCCTGAAAATGACTGTGAGTGATGTCTCTAGCGTTTCAACCGTGCAAACAACCACGTCTCAAACTTCCAACGGATCGAGTGCGCTTTCATCGGACTTCGAGACGTTCTTGAAGATGATGACGGTCCAGATGCAGAATCAGGACCCTCTCAATCCCGTTGAGTCGACGGATTTCGCCGTACAGTTGGCGACGTTTTCGCAAGTGGAGCAACAGGTTCTGACCAACGAATACCTGGATGGGCTCGCTTCTGCGATCGGTGGCGCGGGGCTTGCCAGTCAGGCGCAGCTCATTGGGCGATCGGTTCTAAGCTCTAGCACTGTCGAATATTCAGGGGGAACGTTAGAAATTGTCCCCGACTACGAAGCGACTGCAGAGAGCCATGTTCTCGTGATTCGAGATCAGAATGGCGCAGAGGTCGGGCGGCGTGCAGTTGATGGCACCTCGGAAGTGATCAACTGGAACGGAATGACGGACAGCGGGGGGCAACTGTCTGAAGGGATTTATAGCTTTGCGATCGAGAGCTATTCCAACGAAGAACTGGTCGCAACATCGTCTGCGCAAACGTGGAACACCATCCAAGAAGTTCAGTTGGTCGGTACTGACGCTGCGCTGGTTCTGGAAGGCGGTGAACTGGTTTACGAATCCGAAGTCACCGCCATTCGCTAATGCAGAGTGGTCGCAGCCCAAGCCGCTGCGATAACGGCGGCTCCGAGCATGCCACCAAGCGCCACATCGCGTAGCCGACGCTTGGGTTGCGGTGCCGACTTCGGGTTGGATTGGGACACCAGCGCAGCCTCGACCAAGGCGGGTAGACGCGGGCCGAATCGACCAAGAACCTTGGCAGTTTTGGCCAGATCACGTGCCACAGCCCGCGGACCGAGGTTTGTTTTGATGTAGTCTTCGACCACGGGGCGGGCGACTTCCCAGATGTTGATGTGGGGGTCCAAAGAACGGGCCACGCCTTCGACCACAACCATGGTGCGCTGCAGCAGAATCAGTTCGGTGCGGGTTTCCATGCCAAAGCGTTCGGTCACCTCAAAGAGGTAAGCCAGCAGTTTCGCCATCGAAATCCGGGTCGCATCCATACCGAAAATCGGCTCGCCAACCGCACGCAGGGCGCGGGCGAATTCCTCGACCTCGCGGTCGGCGGGAACATAGCCGGCCTCGAAATGGACCTCGGCGACGCGGCGGTAATCCTTGCGGATGAAACCGTAAAGAATCTCGGCGTAGACGCGGCGGGTGTATTCGTCGATGTGCCCCATGATCCCGAAATCATAGGCGATGATGTCACCGTTCGGCGCGACCTTCAGGTTGCCGTGGTGCATGTCCGCGTGGAAATAGCCATCGCGCAGAGCATGGTTCAGGAACAGCTGCAGCACGCGCGCGCCCAAAACGTGGCGATCGTGGCCCGCGGCGTCGATGGCGGCGGTATCCCCAAGCGACACGCCCTCGGCCCAACCCATGGTCATGACACGGCGGCCCGAATAGGCCCATTTGACCTGCGGCAGGGCGAATCCGGCGTCATTTTTCGTGTTGTCTGCGAACTCAGAAGCCGCGCTCGATTCCAGGCGCAGGTCCAGTTCGCCCATCACAACGCCCTCGAAGTGGGCCACAACGTCGCTGGGACGCAGGCGGCGGGACGAGGGCGACAGGAGTTCGATGACTTTGGCCGCGAAATAAAACGCGTCGATGTCGCGGCGGAAGGCGCGTTCAACGTTGGGGCGCAGCACCTTCACAGCAACTTCTTCGCCGGTGTCGGCCAGACGTGCCTTGTGAACCTGCGCGATCGAGGCGGCAGCGAGGGGTTCGCTGAACTCCGAGTAGATCTCTTCGACGGGCTGTCCCAGTTCCTCGTGCACCATTTTCTTGGCGATTTCGGTGGGGAAGGGGGGCAGTTTATCCTGCAAAACGCGTAGCTGAACGGCGACTTCGGCACCCACCACATCGGGGCGAGTCGATAGAATTTGACCGAATTTGATGTAGGCCGGCCCCAGAGCGTTCAGCGCACGGGGTGCGGGGGGCATGGAGGAATCGCCCTCTTCCCCCAGCCAGCGGAAGGGCCACGCCAACGCACGCAGCACCACGCGCAGCGCATTCGGCGCGTCCATTTCATCAAGGATAAACCCCATGGCGCCGGTTCGTTCCAGCGTCGCACCGGTGCGGATCAGGCGGATAATGTTATGAGGTCCGCGCATCGATCAGATCTTCCAACCCGAGTGCAGGGCCGCGATGCCCAAGGACAGGTTCCGGTACTTGGCATTCGCAAAGCCCGCAGTTTTCACCATACCAAGGAATGTGTCTTGGTCGGGGAATTTGCGGATAGATTCTACCAGATATTGATAGCTGTCGAAATCGTTGGCGATCATCTGGCCCATCCGTGGAATCACATTGAACGAGTAGCGGTCATAGACCCACTGCATCATGTCGTTGGGAATTTGGCTGAACTCCAGCACCATCAGGCGGCCGCCGGGTTTCAGCACGCGGTAGGCTTCGTTCAGGGCGACCTGCGGGCGGGTCACGTTCCGGATGCCGAAGCTGATCGTATAGACGTCAAAGGTGTTATCCTCGAACGGCAGCTTCATCGCATCGCCAACGACCCAGTTCAGCGATTCCGACATGGCTTCGGCGTCGGCGCGCTTGCGGCCCTCGACCAGCATGGGTTCGGTCAGGTCCAGAACGGTGGCGTGGGCGTTGCCCGCGCGCTTCAGATAGCGGAACGAGATGTCGCCAGTGCCGCCAGCCACGTCCAGCAGGCGCGTGTTCGGGCGCGGGGCCAGCCAATCCATCATCGCATCCTTCCAGACGCGGTGGATTCCCATGCTCATCACGTCGTTCATGATGTCGTACTTGGAGGCGACCGAGTTAAAGACGCCCTGCACACGTCCTGCCTTTTCGCTTTCGTTCACGGTCTGGAAGCCGAAATGGGTGGTGCCTTGGGTGTCTTCAGTACTCATGGGTCTTGATCGTCCTTGTTACTGCCCCTTCTTATAGGGCGCTGCGGGGGCGATACAATGCAGCCCCTGCCAAGAAGGAGCGACTCAATGCCCGAATTACCCGAAGTCGAGACAGTCCGTCGCGGGCTGGAGCCTGTGATGACTGGTGCCGTGATTGCGCGTGCACAGGTGAACCGGCCGGATTTGCGCTGGCCCTTGCCCGAAAACATGGCGGATCGGTTAACGGGACAGCGTGTTCTGGGGCTGCGGCGGCGGTCGAAATACATCCTGTGTGATCTGGAGGGCGGGGAAACCTTGCTGATTCATCTGGGCATGTCGGGGCGGATGCTGATTTCGGGGGCTCAGGTCGGGGCATTTGCCCACCCGCACCCCGCGCCGGAAAAGCACGACCACGTGGTTTTGGATATGGAGGGCGGTGCGCGCATCACATTTAACGATGCGCGGCGGTTCGGTGCGATGGATCTGGCGGCAACTGCGGGTGTGGATGCCCATAAATGGTTGGCTGGTTTGGGGCCCGAACCCCTTGGCAATGCGTTCTCCGAGGATCACTTGGTCGAACGGTTCAAGGGGCGCAAAATGCCGGTGAAATCAGCGCTATTGGATCAGAAAATCGTTGCGGGTTTGGGGAATATATATGTCTGCGAAACCTTGTTCAGGGCGGGTATTCACCCCGCACGACAGGCCGGTGCCATTTCGGAACGTCGCGTCAGATCAATGGTCCCGATCATCCGCCAAGTGCTGGAAGAGGCGATCGCGGCAGGGGGCTCTTCCCTGAAAGATTTTAGGCAAGCAGACGGCGAACTGGGTTATTTTCAACACAATTTCGATGTCTATGGCAGAGAGGGGATGACCTGTAAAACAACGGGATGCCAAGCTGAAATCACACGAATCGTGCAGTCGGGGCGGTCCAGCTTCTACTGCCCTAAGTGTCAAAGATAACTTGATCGGACGGCTCACACTGGTAAGGAATCGTCCTGATCGAAGTAACACGGGACGAGGTTAATGGCCTTTGAAACGATCATCGTCGATATCGACGATCATGTGGCACTGATCACCCTGAACCGGCCTGAGGCGCTGAATGCGCTGAACAGCCAGCTTCTGGGGGAACTCGCCAAGGCACTGTCCGAGGCGGATCAGAACGACAAGGTGCGCTGCATCGTCATTACCGGATCGGAAAAGGCTTTTGCCGCCGGTGCGGACATCAAGGAAATGTCCGAGATGTCTTTTGTGGACATGTATATGTCCGATTTCTTTGGAACCGAGGGCGACAAGATCACCAAGACGCGCAAGCCGGTGATCGCCGCGGTTTCCGGCTATGCCCTTGGCGGCGGCTGCGAGCTGGCAATGATGTGCGATTTTATTATCGCTGCAGACAATGCCAAGTTCGGTCAGCCCGAAATTAACCTGGGTGTGATTGCCGGAATCGGTGGCACCCAGCGCCTGACTCGGGCCGTGGGCAAGGCCAAGTCGATGGATATGCATCTGACAGGCCGTTTCATGGACGCCGAAGAGGCAGAACGCTCTGGCCTGGTCAGCCGCGTTGTGCCCGCCAAGAAGCTCAAAGAAGAAGCCATGAGTGCCGCAAACAAGATCGCCGAGAAGTCGATGATCAGTGTGCTGGCCGCAAAAGAGGCGGTGAACCGCAGCTTTGAGACCACTCTGGCCGAGGGAATCCAGTTTGAACGCCGCCTGTTCAACGGCCTTTTTTCGACCGAAGATCAAAAGGAAGGCATGTCCGCTTTCCTCGAAAAGCGCGAGCCGCAGTTCCGCGACCGCTAAGAAAAATTGGCTTCGGGGCACTTTTCCACAGATGCCCCGTTGACTCGTCAGTGAGTCGCCCCTTATAGAGCGCTCTCACAAGAATTCATCCTAAGCACAGGACCGAGACATATGGCAAACACGCCTCAATCCAAAAAGCGCGCCCGCCAGAATGAACGGCGCTTTGCCGTTAACAAGGCCCGCCGCTCGCGGATCCGGACCTACCTGCGCAAGGTCGAAGAGGCCATCGCATCGGGCGACCAGCAAGCAGCTCTGACTGCGCTGCGCGCTGCACAACCCGAACTGATGCGCGGTGTCACTAAGGGCCTCGTGCACAAGAACACCGCAGCACGCAAAATGTCGCGTCTGTCGGCTCGGGTCAAAGCGATCGCATAAATTAGTCAGAAAGTCTGACTGACAAAAGGGCATCACTTCGGTGGTGCCCTTTTTCGTTTAAAATCAAGGCAGTGACCGATTCTAGGGATTCTTTTTGGGAATCTGAGCGTCAAGAGCGAAGATCAGTTGCCGCCCTGTTGGCCCAGTTGGTAAGTTATCCATGCGAGTCACATCGCCCTGGGGGAACAGAGGTAGGCATCTTCAACCAAGATGCGAAAGTTGAAACCGCACCGGTAATTCGGTGCCAATGGTTTCCTTTTGCCCTGTTCTTCTGAGCATGACTGACTTTTTAAAAAGTGTACCCGAGTGGACGTGTGTGTCTCGGGACGGTTGCCTGTTGCCTGCTGTTTGCAGGCTAGTGCAGTGACCATTTGTTAACGATTTGCCTGTAGGCGCAGGCAAGTGGTGTGCGTGTCAAATGAGATCGTCGAGTTAGACGGCAAGACTTGGAGCGGGAAGAATGACGCAAGAACAATGGGGCCAGATCCG
>CAXQKF010000069.1:0-16527 GCA_964224285.1 Donghicola sp.
AGCCAAATCTTATCGCCACTCCCGCGCTGCCGCATTCGAGATTTGGCACGACTACACTGACGACTTGGCGGCGTAATCCGGCATCCAGGGTGTGAGTTCGTGCTGCGCGAAATAACCTGACAAAGCCAGCCCGTGGTGATTGGTCGGAAGAATTGGCTCTTCGCCGGGGCCGATGCCGGGGGTGAAACTCTCGCGGAAGCCATGACGATCATCGAAAGCGCGAAGCTCAGCGGCCACGACCCCGAAGCCTATATGGCAGACATCCTGGCCCGCATCGGCGACCACAAGATCAACCGCCTCGACGAGCTGCTGCCGTGGAACTGGGTGCCGCAATCCAAAGAGGCGAAGGCCGTCGCTTGAGCTGTGGTCCTTACCGGCCGGTTACCAAGGATCGACATGACCGCAGAAATCGCCGCATATTGAATATGCGCTCCAGTCCAGGGTCAAGAGTTGACGAAAGCTCCTGGATTCATCAGTGTTGATTTAGATCAAGGAAAGAAGGCGATGGTCGGGTAGCTTAGACCAAAGGAGTTCCCCTTGCGCTGGAATCGATCAAAAAATCTGTGTGTTGTGGTCTTGCGAACAGTCGCAATGATTGTCGTGGCACTAACTGTCGGATTTAGTTCTATTCCTCATGCAGCTCATGCGCATGATACGCTCTCTTATCCATCATCTCAGACGATCGTATATGCAGGCGTAGACCACGTCGGCGCTCATGCGCCAAGGGCCGCAATTGTCGATGGACATTGCGCTTCGGGGACATCGTGCCTGATCGCGATTGTGCCGGATTGTATACCGTTTTCTGTACCGAGTACTTGTCGCGGGCCCTTTTCCATCGAACAGCGCAGCGGGACGTCGGCGCTGGCTTTTGGGCTCGATCACCCTCCCAAATCCTAACAGGGCTTTTGTCGTGTATCGAGAAGATTACGGCCCTCTCTGGGTCAACGGATGCACGATCAGTGAACATGTAACGCCACTGAACTTCTGGCGCTTACAGGATTCTTAGCGGTTGAAGCACCGGTCCCAGAACTTCTCCATCGACGGCTATCAGCAAGAGAACAGCCACGATAGCTGATCGAAAAGGGACGCGATGCGCATTTTCAGCCGCTTCCCCCCCCTTTGGGATTCAAGGAAGAACAAAATGAAACTGTACAACACGATCGCCACTGCGCTGGTTCTGACCATGGCCGGCGCGGGACTCGCCGTCGCAGATAGCGATCACGGCCATGGTTTTGCCGGCCCGATCGGCAGCGAACAAGATCCCGCGGCCGCAGGTAAGGCGAACATGATGCAGGAGATGATGCCGATGATGCTGCGCATGCACGCCCAGATGATGGGTGGTGCCATGATGGGTTTTGGCCCAGGCGGCATGGGCGCGATGGATGGTGCCATGATGGGCGTCGGCCCCGGCGAGATGGAGATGATGGACGGCGCAATGATGCGCATGATGATGGGTCCGGACATGATGGGAGCCATGACCCCGGAGACGGGGCGCAAGACTATGCTCGCCCGGCTGGAGGAGTTCGACAAGGACGGCGATGGCACGTTGTCACTCGCTGAATTTGAAGCCCTCCACCTGGCGATGACCCGGGAGGTCATGGTCCGCCGCTTTCAGTATCTTGACGCTGACGGCGATGCGAAGATCTCCGAAGCCGAGATGGGCCGTCCCGCACGTCGGATGGAGATGAACGGCTCTGGCGGTCCGATGAGCGGTAACGGAAATACGATGGACGGACCCATGGGCATGATGGATGGCTCCGGATCCTCGGGCAACTGAAAGCGCCTCTGGGCCTTGTGCGGGGCGAGGTTCGCCCTGCACAGGACAGCAAACCGGGAAAGAGAACGTGGCAATGTCGCCGCTCACCTTTGTTGAGGCCGCCAGCGCCATCCTTAGCCCTCTAGTCCGCCAGAAATATCGTCTTTCGGGCCACCAGGATCCCGATCATACTACCGATTATTCGCGAACTGCAGGTGCCCAATAGCATCACCTATCACCCTCACGAGGTATAGTCTTCCACATGCCCCACAGCCAAAGTCACAATCAGAACCAGACCGCAGACGAATTCTGGACTTGCCCAATGCACCCCGAAGTCCGGCAAAACCAACCGGGTGACTGCCCCAAATGCGGGATGCATCTGGTGCCTGAAGGTCAGGCGACGGCGCACGCCAGCCACAGCCACAAGTCGCACAGTGGTCATCACCATGCGTCTACGGCAGGCCCTGATCACATAGGGCGAAAAACGCATGTCGGATTGGCTGCCTCGGGTGGTTCCTACGATACGGTGCCAGCCGGGTATCACGGTCCGGTTTATACGTGTCCCATGCATGCTGAGGTGCGCCAGACTCACTCTGGCTCTTGTCCAATTTGCGGCATGGGGCTGGAGCTTGAATCGGCTACAATGACTGCCGATGAGCCGAATCCCGAACTTATCGACTTTACCCGGCGCTTCTGGATCGGAGCCGGGCTGACAGTCCCTTTGCTGGTCTTCACCATGGGCCCCTATTTGGGGGCCCCGGGCGTGCGCGAGGTGTTTGGCGAGCGAGCCACGCTCTGGATCGAACTGTTCCTCGGCACACCGGTGGTCTGGTGGTGCGGCTGGCCATTCCTGCAGCGTGGCTGGACGTCCTTCCGTTCGATGAAGCTGAACATGTTCTCGCTGGTCGCCATGGGCGTCATGGCCGCCTGGCTCTTCAGCATCGTGGCGGTTCTCCTGCCTGACATCTTCCCGGACGGGTTCCGTAGTGCGGAGGGCCATGTCGGGGTCTACTTCGAAGCTGCGGCAGTAATCGTCACGCTGGTTCTTTTGGGCCAACTGATGGAGCTTCGCGCTCGTGAGGGGACCGGCAAGGCAATCAGAGCGCTGCTCGATCTCGCCGCCAAGACCGCACGGATCATTCGAGAGGACGGCAGGGAGGAAGAAATCCCGCTTGAGGATGTCCAGGTCGGCGACCGGCTGAGGGTCCGACCGGGCGACAAGATTCCCGTTGATGGCGTTGTGCTCGATGGCCGATCCGCAGTCGATGAAAGCATGATCACTGGCGAGCCTGTCCCGGTCGAAAAGGTTGAAGGTGAGCCGGTCACCGGCGCTACGATTAACGGGACCGGATCGCTGATCATCGAAGCACGGCGCGTAGGGGGCGACACGATGCTGAGCCAGATTGTCGAGATGGTGGCCAATGCTCAGCGTTCTCGGGCCCCGATTCAGAAGTATGCCGACCAGGTTTCCGGCTACTTCGTGCCCGCAGTCATCGGCATTGCGGTCCTTTCGTTCATCGGCTGGGCCATCTGGGGGCCAGCTCCAGCACTCTCCTATGCCCTGATCGCAGCGGTCGCCGTCCTGATAATCGCCTGCCCCTGTGCGCTTGGTCTTGCGACGCCGATGTCGATCATGACGGCCACTGGGCGCGGCGCTCAGGCAGGGGTGCTGATCAAGAATGCCGAGGCTCTGGAGCGGTTCGAGAAGATTGATACACTGATCGTCGACAAGACCGGCACTTTGACCATGGGCAAACCGCGGCTGGTCGGCATCTTGCCGGAAGCAGGCCATGACGAAGCCGAGGTGCTACGGTTGGCGGCCACGCTTGAAAAGGGCTCTGAGCACCCGCTCGCCGAGGCCATCGTGGAGGGCGCGCAAGAGCGGGGTATGAAACTTGGCGACGCCGGGGATTTCGAAGCCGTCACCGGCAAGGGGGTTATGGGAACGGTCGACGGAAAACGCATCGCGCTCGGGAACCTCAAGCTGATCCAGGATCTCGGTCTCGACGCTGGCGAGCTGGCCGATAAGGCGAACGCACGACGTGACGAAGGCGAAACGGTCATGTTCGTGGTCGTAGAAGGCAGGGTGGCGGGTATGGTCAGTGTTGCCGACCCGGTGAAGGAGACGACGTCAGAGGCACTGAAGGCGCTTCACGACCTTGGCTTTCGCATCATCATGGCGACTGGCGACAATGAGCGCACGGCAAAAGCCGTCGCCTCAAGGCTCGGCATCGACGAAATTCGGGCGGATGTGCTGCCCGAAGACAAAGCGCGGATCATCAGGGAGTTGCAGTCCGAAGGTAGGAGTGTCGCGATGGCAGGAGACGGCGTCAACGACGCCCCCGCGTTGGCTCAGGCCGATGTCGGGATCGCGATGGGAACCGGAGCGGATGTCGCCATCGAGAGCGCGGGGATCACGCTGGTCAAAGGCAACCTAGACGGCATCGTCCGGGCTCGCCGTCTCGCCCGCGCAACCATGCGCAATATCCGTCAGAATCTCTTCTTTGCGCTGATCTACAACGCCGCCGGCGTGCCGATCGCTGCAGGTGTGCTTTTCCCGCTATTCGGCATCCTGATCAGTCCGATGTTTGCCGCCTTCGCCATGAGCGCATCGTCGATCTCGGTGGTGCTCAATTCCTTGCGACTTCGCAAGACAAGTATCTGAACGAGAGAGGTGCGGAAATGGCACTACATACCAAGCACATCGACGAGAAGAAAAGCAATGAGGAGGCGAGGCCTCCTTCCTTCTGGCGTTCGCGAGGCGGAGTCTATCTCATCGTTGCCCTGGGGATTGCCGGGGTGCTTCTGGGGTACGAACATCGGGTCCACATACTCGCGAGCGATTGGCTCCTCTGGTTGCCGCTACTCGTTTGCGTGGGCATGCACTTCTTTATGCATGGGGGGCACGGAGGCCACGGCCACGGAGATGACAAATCATGACAGATACCGGCGCCTCTTATGGTCTTTGGTTCCTCGTCTTCGTCAACTCGGCGGTGTTTATCATCTTCGCTCTTAGCTTCTTCAAACCGCAAACTGCGCGGGACTGGCGAAGCTTCGGTGCATTCAGTGCGTTCATTGTCGCGCTCTTCGCTGAGATGTACGGCTTCCCGCTGACGATCTTCGTGCTTTCCGGGTGGCTGCAATCGCACTGGCCCGGTATCGACTGGTTCGCTCACGACAGCGGGCATTTGCCAGAGATGATCATGGGCTGGCGCACCAATCCACACTTTGGACCATTTCACCTCCTAAGTTTTCTCCTGGTCGGTGCCGGCTTCTGGCTGCTCTCTGTGGCTTGGCATCATCTCTGGACGGCGCAGCGGCAAGGACGCCTGGCCTCGACAGGACCCTATGCAAGGATTCGCCATCCGCAGTACGCAGCATTCATTCTCATCATGGCTGGATTTCTCGTGCAGTGGCCGACTCTGCTGACGCTCGCGATGTTTCCGGTTTTGGTGTGGATGTATGTGCGCCTGGCGAGGAGCGAGGAAGCCGACAGTCGCGCCAGTTTCGGCGAAGCTTGGGAGCGCTATGCTGCAAGCGTCCCTGCATTCATTCCCCAAAAAAATGCTCCCCCCAGTAGATCAAGCTCGCGAGTTCGGGGCTCAAAGGAAGGTGAAACATGATGGGCGGATTCGGAATGGGAATTGGCGGGATCTGGATGATCCTGATCTTGATCCTGGTTGTGCTCGCAATCGCGGCACTTGTGAAGTACCTGCGCAAATAGCCGAATGAAGTCAGATGAGTTATTCAATCGACCGTTTCTTCGAGGGCGCCAACCTAGACGAGGTTGAAGCTCGCACACGGCAGGCGCTGGCCAACGCGGGCTTTGGCGTCCTGACAGAGATAGACGTGAAGGCGGCAATGAAGAAGAAACTCGACAAGGACATGGATGGCTACCTGATCCTTGGTGCCTGCAACCCCGGGATGGCTCGGGAGGCAATCGGGCTGGAACCCAAGGTGGGTGCGATGCTGCCCTGCAATGTGATCCTGCGCAAAATACCCGGCGGCCTCGAAGTCTCGGCCGTCGATCCGCAGGCATCGATGCAGGCCATCGAAAACACCGAACTCTCCGCCGTAGCGGGCAAGGTTCGTGACAGGCTGGCTGGCGTGGTTGCTGCTATCTGACGATTTCGATAGCCAGAAATGGGCGAAAACATGAACGATTTCTTCACTAACGCCGCGATCTCCCTCGCCGCGTTGATTGCAACATCCCACCTCGGCGACAAGGCGCTGAAGCGCTCCCCGATAACGGAGGTTTCATCATGAAACACAACCATGGGGGCGGCGACTACAAGGCTGGCTCGATCACACTCGGCGGCGCGGTTGCGATGGGTACTGGGGTCATGATCGGTGCTGGCATCTTTGCCCTGACTGGCCAGATTGCCGAGTTGGCAGGGACCCTGTTCCCAATCGCCTTCATCGTCGGCGCAATTGTTACCGGTTTCAGTGCCTACAGCTATGTAAAGATGTCGAATGCCTGGCCCTCGGCAGGGGGCATCGCGATGATCCTGCAGAAGTGCTACGGCCCCGGAGCAGTGGCCGCTGGTGCTGCTCTGTTGATGGCATTGAGCATGGTCATCGCCGAAAGCCTAGTCGCCCGGACCTTCGCTGCCTACCTTCTGCGTCCTTTCAACATTGACGGTGGACCACTGGTGCCGATCTTGGCGGTAGGCGTGATCCTATTCGCATTCCTGGTGAATATCGCGGGAAACCGTTCGATTGGTCTTTTTTCTCTAGTGATGGCTGCGATCAAGATCGGCGGTATTGCCATTTTCGGGTTTGCAGCTCTTTGGTCAAGCGGGTTTGACTTCGCTGCGGGCACGGAAGACATCAGTGCCCATGGCGCCACTGGGTTCATGGCCTCCGTCGCACTCGCCATCTTGGCCTTCAAAGGCTTCACGACAATCACCAATAGCGGCGCTGAGATCACCGATCCCCATCGTAACGTCGGCCGGGCAATCGCCATCTCGATCGCGCTGTGTGTCGTGGTGTACCTCCTAGTGGCCTTCGGCGTCGGTTCGAGCCTGACCATCGACCAAATCGTTGACGCTCGGGATTATTCTCTGGCCGAGGCCGCTAAGCCCGCCCTTGGCGAGGCGGGGTTCCTCCTGACCGTCTTACTCGCGGTCGTGGCCACTGCCTCGGCCGTCCTAGCCAGTGTTTTCGCGGTGTCGCGAATGCTGGCCATGCTGACTGACATGAAGATGATCCCGCACAGCCATTTCGGCATGACGGGCCCGATCCAGCGCCACACCCTTGTCTATACGGTGGTGGTTGCCTCAGGGCTGGCAGTGTTCTTTGACCTAGGCCGGATCGCATCACTCGGTGCGTTCTTCTATCTGGTCATGGACATGGTGGTCCATTGGGGCGTATGGCGTTTCCGCCGGGAAGACATCGGAGCCCGGAGTCCGATTTTGATAGCGGCATTATGCTTCGACGCCATCGTGCTAACTGCATTTACGGCAATGAAGTTGCAGAGCGATCCCATGATCGTCATCCTCGCTGGCGCGGGGATCTTCACTGTCTTCTTCTTCGAGAGGAGCTATCTATCGAATTGGCTCGCTCCGCAGTATGGCAACCGCGATGAATGATGAATAACGTAGTCCTGAAACAAGGTTATAGTCGGCAGACCGCAGTCTGCGGGATAGGTGTACACGCCTGGAAAACGCAGTGTACGGGGGACAGTAGTGACCATTGTGTCGCGAGATCCCATCTTGCTGGCTGACGACGAAAGGTCCCCATGCGCCTGCTCGCCATCATCGTCCTGACCAGCCTGGTGATGCTGGCTGCCTTCCCGCAAATGTCTGCGGCTGGGCCCGCGATGCATGAATGCGCGGCCTGCCCAGAGGCGATCATCGATGCAAATCAGCAGGCCCCGGCGCACCAGCACCAGGTCGACGCGCCTTGTTCTGACATGGCGACCTGCGCAGGCTGGGCCCTTGTCGATACCAGTCAGCCTCTCCATAGCGCCAACCCGCCACGCCTCCGTCATGCGTGGCCGGAGCCACGAAGTGGCACGACGATCAGTCTGTCCCTTGACCTCCCGCCTCCTCGCGCCTGAGCCAGCTCCAGTTGAACCTGGGTCGTTTCCGATCGACCCATCATCAGAGCGCGCGGCCCGCAAAGCCGTGCAGATCAGGATACTATCATGAACAAATTCACCCTCACCGGGGCCGCGATTCTTGTCGTGGCGCTTGGTGCTTATGCAGTCACTCGCTCCTCCGAGCAAACCGCCCCCGCGCAGGAAACCATGGCGCCAGCGGAGGGCGCGGCCATGGTGGCCGTCACTCTTCCCGATACATTGTCGCCCGAGGGGACGATGGGGAAGCGGGCTTTCGATGCGGTCTGCGCTGATTGCCACGGTGACAATGCCGCCGGGAAAATGGGGATCGCCCCGCCGCTGATCCACAAGATCTACGAACAGTCGCATCATGGCGATATGGCCTTCCAGATGGCGGCTGCGAACGGCGTACGCGCACACCATTGGAAACTCGGCGACATGCCGCCGCAGCCCGGGGTGACCCGCGCGGATGTGACGTCGATCATCGCCTACATCCGCGAAGTACAGCGCGCCAATGGGATCAACTAACATGAAGATGACACGACGCGCCTTCTGCGCAGGTCTCGCGGCTGTTCCACTGGCGCGCCCTACTCAGGCTCAGGATATGGCGCTCCTGACAGCTAGGGCAGCCACGGTGCAGCTTGCCCCGGATGGCTATCCGGCGACGCCGGTCTGGAGCTACGACGGGACGATCCCGGGCCCGGTCATCCGCGCCGCTCAAGGCAGCCGGTTGCAACGGCGACTTGTGAACACGCTGGAGGTTCCGACCTCTGTTCACTGGCATGGCATCCGTATCGACAACGCCATGGATGGTGTCGCGGGGCTGACCCAGAACGCGGTGCCGCCCGGTGAGAGCTTCGACTACGCCTTCGATCTGCCTGATGCGGGAACCTACTGGTATCACGCCCATACAAATTCGATGGAACAGGTCGCGCGGGGTCTTTCCGGAGCCCTGATCATCGAAGAGGCCACACCGCCTGATGTGGACCGGGACGAGGTCCTGATGATCGACGATTGGTTGCTGGACCCTGATACGGGCCTGTTCGTCGATGACTTCGCAGCGCCGATGACGCGCAGCCACGGAGGCCAGATCGGCAACCTCGTGGGCGTGAACGGGCGCTACGATTACAGCCTGTCGGCCCGGCAAAACGAGCGGCTGAGGCTGCGGCTGATCAACTCGGCCAATGCCCAGATATTCGGTCTGAAGCTGGAGGGGCTGACCGGCTGGACGGTGGCTCTCGACGGCATGCCTCTCGACACGCCAGAACCGGTGACGGATACGCTTGTGCTTGCACCGGCACAGCGCATGGATCTGATCGTCGATATCACCGCCGAGGAAGGGGAAACCGCAGGACTTCTCTTTGCCGCAGCGGATGATACTTGGCGCGTACTGGCTGAAGTTTCTGTCGAAGGGCGTGCCGCTTCAGTTCCGCGCGGTGCGCCTCAGCCCTTGCCACGCAATCCGCGCATGGAGGTTGTGGGCGTCGACACCGCGCCTGTCCTTGAGATGCCGCTGCAGGGCGGTGCGATGCGCGGCCTGGAAAGCGCAGCCTTCAACGGGCAGAAACTGACCTGGCAGGAGTTGGTGCAACAAGGACAGTTCTGGGCGCTGGCCGGACAGGCCGGGCTAGGAGAGGCGCCGTTTGCCACGCTTTCGCGCGGCGAGACGGCCCGCATCCGCATGACCAATGACACGATTTTCCCGCACGCGATGCATCTGCACGGGATGCATTTCAGAGAGCGAAAGGCAGACGGAAGCCTTGGTCCTCTACGGGACACGGTTCTCGTCATGCCCAACGAGATGACGGAGATCGCCTTCGTTGCGGACAATCCGGGAAAGTGGCTGCTGCATTGCCATATGCTGGGCCACGCAGCTTCGGGGATGACGAATTGGATCATGGTCACATGAAGGGCCTGATCGCACTTGCAGCAACTCTTGCAAGCTGGGCGCAGGCCGTTGCGGCAGAGGAAGGTGTGGATGGCGCATCTCTGTATCGGCAGAACTGCGCATCCTGCCATGGGGCGGAGCTTCAGGGGCAGCCGGACTGGCGCAGCCCCGGTCCCGACGGCCGCCTGCCTGCGCCACCCCATGATGCCACGGGTCACACTTGGCATCATGGCGACGACATCCTGTTCCGCATCACGCGAGACGGGACTGCCGCGGTGGTCGGCGGGGGATATGAAAGTGACATGCCCGGCTTTGGCGACGCGCTGACCGATGCGGAGATCCGAGCGATCCTCGACTACATCAAATCCACCTGGCCCGAGCGCGAACGCGCCTATCAACGTGAAAGAACCCAGCAGGAATAGGCCGAAAAAAGTCAACTTTCAGGGAACATCCACCCACTGGAAGGTTGTTATTCCCTTAAACGCACTTGGAGGTGACGATGGCCTATTCCCGCTTTTTCCTGATGATTGCCGTGTCTACGGTCCTGATGTTCGGGTTGATGTACCTGAACACGTATCTGGTCAGCCATATCTTCTGGTCAGAAACACGCGCCTATATGGCCATCGTCATGGGGGCGGTCATGTCCTTCGTCATGCTGGCCTTCATGCTCGGCATGTACAAGAACCGCACGCTCAATATCGCGATATTCGCGGGCTCCATCATCGTTTTCGCAGGGGCGCTCTGGCTGGTGCGCAGTCAGGTGACGGTGCAGGACCGCGCCTACATGCGGGCGATGATCCCACATCATTCAATCGCAATCATGACGTCGTCGCGCGCGGAAATCACCGATCCCAGGGTGCGCACTTTGGCCGATGACATCATCTACGCCCAGGACAAGGAAATCGCGGAGATGCGCTATCTGATCGCGGACATTTCGGCGAATGGAGAGGCGACACCCGCCGGGGATGCACCGGTAGCCGAACTGAAGCCCGCTCAGAACGCCCTGGCCACCGAGGTCGTTTCCAAGGTCGATCCGGAGTTCCTGACGCAGGCAGATATCGCCCTGGTTTTCCCGGATGGGGCCGCGTGCAGCTTCACCTACACTGAAACGAGCCCGCCCGTGTTCGTGTCCGGAAATGGCACTGCCTTGGTCAAGATCAGCGGTGATCTTGTGCAACTCGATGGCGGGGTAGACAGCTTCGCCGCTGACCCGATCACGATCGAGCTGCGCGATACGGACGATGACAATCTTCAGGATTTCGTCATCAGCACGGGCCCTGACTACGAGGCCGGTTTCCGCGGTCAGTACACCTGCACGAATTGAGGAAGATGAGCATGCCAAAAGATACCAGGAAAACCGCCGCTCTCTACCGCATGGTCATGCCTGAGCACACATGCCCCTTTGGGCTAAAATCCAAGGACTTGCTTGACCGCAAAGGCTACACCGTCGAAGATCATCACCTGAAGACCAAGGACGAGACCGAGGCCTTCAAGCGCGAGCATGACGTCAAGACCACGCCGCAGACCTTCATCGACGGGGAGCGCATTGGGGGTCATGACGACCTGCGCATCTTCCTCGGGATCGACCCGCCGAAGGAAGAACAGAGCGACACGACGTATCGGCCTGTCATCGCGATCTTTTCAGTCTGTGCCCTGCTGGCGCTTGGGCTGGCGTGGCACCAATACGGGACGATCCTGACCTGGCAGAGCTTCCAGTGGTTTATCTCGCTGTCCATGACCGTGCTTGCGATCCAGAAGCTTCAGGACGTCGAGCAGTTCTCGACCATGTTCCTGAATTACGACCTGCTGGCGAAACGTTGGGTGTGCCCTATGGCAAGATCTACCCCTACGGCGAGGCCCTGGCCGGCATCCTGATGACTGCGGGCGTCCTGACATGGATTTCCGCGCCCGTTGCCCTGTTCATCGGGACCATCGGGGCGGTCAGCGTGTTCAAGGCCGTCTACATCGACAAGCGCGAGTTGAAATGTGCCTGCGTCGGCGGGAACTCCAACGTGCCGCTCGGCTTCATTTCCCTGACCGAGAACCTGATGATGATCGTGATGGGCCTCTGGATGGGCCTGCGCGCCCTCGGGGGCTGAGATGAGAAACGGGGCGTCGTCGTAACGCCCCCGGTGTCTTTCCGGCTTAGCCAACGTGCTCCGGCGCGACCGTGGATGTGAAGGTGGCGGTGACCAGCAGGATCACGAGGAAGGCCGCGACCTCCCATCGGATCGATGCCCTCAGCGGGCCGGCGTTTCCGGTCTGGGCCAGGGCGGGGGTCAGCCGAAGCTTGTTCAGCCCGGCGAGGCCGATAAGCAGGGCCACGACCGCCAGTTTCAGCATCAGGAACTGCCCCCAGGGTTGGGTCAGGACCGCGATAGGATCGCCCGCCAGGATCACCAGGATCACGACGCCCGCTGCGACAAGCAGCCCGACCATGACCAGCGCCGCCTGACCGAACCGTTCGACCGTGCGCACCGCTGCCTCGTTGCCGCGCCCCGCCATGTCATAGAGCGGATAGAAGCCCCCGATCCAGAAGCTGGCGGCAAGGATGTGGATGACGAAAAGCGTCGAAAGCGCCAACCGCGGATCTCCGGTTGCATGACCACGCAGCGCGAAACTGATGGCGACAAGAACAACGCCAAGGAACGCCACGGGTCGTGTCCAACTGCGATTGAGCGCGATGGTCGCGATGCCGAGAAGGCCAAGAATGTCGGCCTCAACCGACAGCCCAAGTGGGCTGGACAGGGCGATCTGGAGCATCATTGGATCAAGCGCGCCACCAAAGCCCCCGTAGAAGAAAGCCGCCCGCAGCGGAATGTTCAGCGCGCTGAACACAATCCCAACGACGGCTGACCATGCTGCAAGCCGCCTGAGGCGACGGCTTGCAGCGGCATCCAACTCCGTCAGGAGCCAGAGGTTGATGACGGAGCCCGCCGCAAGCAGGACACTGACATACATCCCCGCCTTAACGAGGATTGAGGCGATCTGCACCGGTTCCAGTGCGGCAAGAACTCCGCCCATGATCAGTTGGCGACCTTGAACGCGAAACTGCCATTCATCGGGTGGCCGTCCGGCGACATGCCGCGCCAATCGACCTTATAATTGCCCGGTGCGAGCTTGGGCAGCTTGCCTTCCCAGGTTTTCACGGACTCATTCGCAGCAGGACCGTTGATCTTGTAGGTCTTACCGTCCGGCGCTTTCATCGTGACGGTGGTGATCTGCATGGGGTCTTTGAACATCAGGTGGATGACCTTGGTGTCCGCGCCGACCGTCTGGCCGTTGCCCGGCATGGTCATCATGCCCGTGCCGTGGGCCAATACAGCGCCTGCGCTCAGGGCCAGACCGACTGACAGTGCGGCGGACGTCAGGATAGTACGAAGTTTCATTGGGATGCTCCCTTGGTTGGTTTAAGTTGAAAAAGGCTGCGCCCTCTCTGCGGCTTCGAAAGGAGCCGAGAGGGCGCAGAAAAATCAGAACATGAAGTTGATGCCGACGACGCCGATCAGCTCATCGACCTCATGGCCCTGATCGCGCAGAATGTCGGCTGTGCCGCCGAAGACGCGTTCGTAGTTCACGCCGACATAGGGGGACACGCTGCGTCCGATCAGGTCGTAGCTCAGTCGCAGTCCCACCTCGACAGATCCGCCGCCCGCCGCGATTTCGCGCTCGGGATCATCCGCCAGCGGCAATGTCGCCTCAATGGAGGGGATCAAGATCAGCCGATTGGTCAGCAGAGCCTCATACTCCACCTCCGCCCCGAGGTAGGGGTATTCGGAAACGTAGAGCGCCGCTTCGACTTCGAACCATTGCGGCGCGAGGCCGGTGACGCCGAAAGCGCCGTAGTAGCGCTCAGGCGCGCCGTCCGGCGTGGAGGCGGCGACCCCAATGAAGCCATCGAAGAAATCGGTGATCGGCTTCTGGAGGCGGATCTGGTTGTCCATCTCTTCGAAATCGCCACCTTCGATCTTCGCGCCTTCGCTCTGCCAGACGAGCCGCAGCTCGTCATTGCCCCTCCAGGCCTCGAACCCCCAGGCAAAGGAGTTCTCTTCATCGCCCATCCGGTATTCGAGCTTGTCGGTCCGCACGCCCCAGACTGTCGGGGAAACGCCCACCTCGGCCATCGCAACTGAGGTGAAAGTCAGCGTAAGCGGAAGCCCGAGGGCCGTTCCAAGCAGTAGATTTTTCATGTGATTGGTTTCCTTGAAATACGAGCCCATCAGGACGGGCCGCCTTCGACGATGACCTTGCGGAACATGCCGCCCCCCGCGTGATAAGAGAGGTGGCAATGGAACGCCCACTGACCGGGAGCGTCGACTTCGGTCTCGGTGTAGAGCGTCGTGCCGGGGGCGACGCTGACTGTATGCTTCACGGGGTCGTATGCCCCTTTGCCAGTGTCGATGATCGTCCACATCCCGTGCAGGTGCATCGGATGCGCCATCATGGTTTCGTTGACGAACTTGAAGCGGACACGCTCGCCATACTTCAGGCGGATCGGATCGGCGTCCTCGTATTTCACGCCGTCGATCGACCAGATGTAGCGTTCCATGTTGCCAGTGAGGCGGATCTCGATCTCGCGGGTGGCGGGGCGATCACGGTAGAGCGGTTTGCGCGCCGTGAGGTCTTCGTAGCCAAGGAACTTGCCGCCATTAGCCGCCGTCGGGATCAGCCCGCTGCCCGGTGCGTAGAAGGCAGCGCCCGGTGCGCCTTCAGAAGGAACGACGGGCATGCCAGCGGACATGTCCATGCCGCCCATATCCATCCCGGAATGGTCCATGCCCGACATGTCGAAGCCGCTCATGTCATGGCCGGAGTGATCCATTCCGGACATGTCGAACCCGCTCATGTCCATGCCGCCCATGTCCATTCCCGAATGATCCATTCCAGACATCATGCCCCCCATGTCTGCCATCGTAAGAAGAGGCTGTGGCCGCATCTTGTAGTAGGGTCCGACCATGCCTTCGGACGGCGCCAGCGTGCCCCGCACCATCGCGGTGCGGCCCGCACTTTCGCCGATGATCGAATAGGCCTTGGCCTCGCGCGGCTGGACGATCACGTCATAGGTTTCAGCCACGGCGATGCGCAGCTCATCCACCACGACCGGCTTCACGTCATTGCCGTCGGCCTGCACTACCGTCATTTTCAGACCGGGCACGCGTACGTCGAAATAGGTCGTCGCCGAGGAGTTAATCAGGCGCAGGCGCACCTTTTCGCCGGGCTTGAAGATGCCGGTCCAGTTCTGCTGGGTGCTGGCCCCGTTGATCAGCGGTGTGAAGCCCTGAACATCCTCGATATCCGTGGGCATCATACGCATGGCACCCCACATTTTCCGATCCTGAAGGGCGGCTTTCAAACCCTCGGCACCTGCGTCCTCGATCAGGTCCTGCGCTGTGCGTTGCGCGCGGTTGTAGTAGTCTGCCGAAGCTTTCAGGTTGCGGAAAATCCGCGATCCGCTGTGCGGATGCTTGTCCGTGAACTGCACCACGTAGTCGCGGTCCGTCGGCACGGCCTCGCCACCTTTTGGGGCGATCACGATGGCGCCGTAGGCGCCGTCGGGCTCCTGGAAACCCGAATGGCTGTGGAACCAGTAGGTGCCTGCCTGTTCGATCGGAAAGCGGTAGGTGAAGGTTTCGCCCGGCTTGATGCCGTTAAAGCTGATGCCCGGCACGCCGTCCTGCTGGAACGGCAGGATCAGGCCATGCCAGTGGATCGACGTGCTTTCGCGCAGATTGTTCTTCACGCGGATGACGACGTCTTCGCCTTCCTGGAAGTGCAGGATGGTCGGGGTCTGGCTGCTATTGTAGCCGATCCCGTTCTTCTTGAAGGTTCCGGTGTCGATCCGGACCTTGTCGACGGTGATGTCATAAGTGCCAGCCTGCGCGGGCAGGCCGAGGGCAAGCCCCAGCACTACGGCGAGAGGCCGAAGGAAGTTCGTGTGTTTCATGTGTTTTCCGTGAGCTGTTTTCCGTGAGCGCGGACCAAAAAGATGGCCCCGCAAAGAGGAGATCACTGCCGAGCAGTGAAGGGAGGGAGAAGGATCAGCTGGGCCAGAGGTTCGAACCTGAACAAGGCCGCAAATGATCGGATTGCCGGACGTCGCCGCTCGGGCACGCCGCAATCAACGCCTTACAGGCGCGCTCAGGCCAGAGGAGGCCGAAGGAAGGAAAGAAGAACGGACTGCAGAGCCACGCGCGGCTCAGTCGGATTCAGGTCCGCAATCCGGAAATCTTTGTGCAGGTCGACAGCAGACGTATTTCCAGACTGATCTGTGCAAGCAACGCTGGCACAATGAAGCAGTCCCATTGGCTTGGGCTGCTGCTCAGTCTCGAAAGCAGTGTCGACCATCTGATCCTGAAGAACGGATATTTCGTCACTATGCACATGCTGAGCCGCAGGCTCTGCACAATGTTCGGCCATCGGCATCACATGCGCAAATGCACTCGTCACAACGAGCTGCAATGCAACAAGAATGATGAAGATCCTACCGAGCACACAGTTTCCTTTCGTCCATCGACGATAAACACTTCCCGGCGGTCGGTCGTCAAGTAGAAAAAAGCCCTCCAGTTGCTGGAAGCTAACGACTATGTGAAGTCGATACTTCGCTCTATCTAGAGCGGTTACCCTTGGTTTGATCCAATATCTTGCGCTCAGGAACAACTCTCGCCTCTTTGGTGGTCGCTCCGTGTACTTGGGCCGGCTTTGTCAGGTTATTTCGCGCAGCACGAACTCACACCCTGGATGCCGGATTACGCCGCCAAGTCGTCAGTGTAGTCGTGCCAAATCTCGAATGCGGCAGCGCGGGAGTGGCGATAAGATTTGGCT
>CAXQKF010000070.1:0-8815 GCA_964224285.1 Donghicola sp.
CATGGTCTACTTCCTTGATGCCACGAGATTCATGGAAAGAGTTGAATGGGCGGCCAATTAGGCCGCTTCTACCAGCGAACGCATCACGCGGCGCAGCTCGTCGCCAACACGTTCTTCCAGGTCATGGGACACAGTGCCCGAGGGTTTGGTCACAACGCCGTCGGCACCCAGTTCGCGGGCTTTGGCCGCCAGAGGAGAGCCGGAAACCGTCACCGAAGACAGCATGCAGATCTTGGCGCGGGTCTTCAGCTTGGCATGGCGCAGGAACTCGAGGCCGTCCATGACGGGCATTTCGATGTCCAGCAGGATCAGGTCCAGATCTTCGTGATCCGACAGCTTGTCCAGCGCGTCCTGACCATTGGCCGCCTGAGCAACCATTTTGAAATCAGGGAGGGTCTTGAGGAAGCTGGAGATGTAGAGGCGCATCATCGCGGCATCATCTACAATCATTACTTTGTATGGCATGTGAGTGTCTCCAAAATTCGGCGAGTGGGGAGGCTGCCGTGCCCGTAGGCACGGCGCTGGGTCACGTTAGAAATTTCCAAATCCGCGTTCGTCACGGTCTGCATTGCGCGATTTGCCACCACCGGCCATCGCCATGTTGCCGCCCATCATCTTGCTGATCTGGGCCATCATTTCCGGCGAGAGGTTGCTCAGGTCGGGCATGCCGCCAGAGGAGCGCTTGTTTTCACGCAGTTTGAAGCGACCGATCTCGTTGCGCATCTGCGTGGTGGCAGAGGTCATCTGCGAGCTGGTCGCTGCCAGTTCCTCGGCCTGCTGGCTGGTGGCCAGTGCGGCTTTGGCGATCTCGCCGATCGCGTCGTTGATCTGGGCCACGCCGCGGGACTGTTCGCCCGACGCCTGGTCGATTTCCGAAACGATGTCGCGGACCTTCTGGATGTCGCCTGCGATCTGGCTGAACGCTTCGCTGGTTTCGTTCGCGATGCGCACACCCGAGGTCACACGGCTTGCCGAGCTCTCGATCAGATCCGAGGTTTCGCGTGCCGCTTTGGCCGAGCGGCCAGCAAGGTTGCGAACTTCCTGAGCCACCACCGCGAAGCCGCGGCCATGCTGCCCTGCGCGGGCCGCTTCGACAGCGGCGTTCAGAGCCAGCAGGTTGGTCTGGAAGGCGATCTCGTCGATGACCTTGATGATCTTGGCGATGTCTTGCGACGAGGTGTTGATGCCTTCCATCGCGTCGACCATCTGACCGATCTTCTGGTTGCCCATGTCAGCGACCTGCGCGGCAGCCTGAACCAGCTTCGACGCTTCTTGCGCGTTCGAGGCGTTGGCGCGGACCTGCGCGTCTGTCTCTTCGACCGAGGCCGAGACTTCGTCTACCGACGACGATGCGATCTGGCTGTTGGTTGCCAGCTTCTGCGAGGCGTCATTCATCTGGCCAGCGGTGCCTGCAACCTGCTCGATCTGGGTCGAGAACATGCTGAACACGTTGTCCAGATTGTTGAATGCACGCTCGAAGCTCTGGACGATACGTGCGTATTCGCCGTTGAACTTGCTGGGGTCGACTTCGATGTCGAGGTTCCCCGAAACGATCGCATCCGACATCTTTTCGATCTCGTCAGTGAGCGAACGGAACGTCTCGCGCTGGCGCTCTACGGTCTCGTGCAAGAACGCCTTTTTGCGCGGCTGCTTGGGATAGGGAACGTCGAAGTCACCTTTGCTGAAGGCATCGAATACACCCATCACGGTCTTTTTCGTGGTGATGTGTGCGTTCACCAGCTCGTTGACCATCAGTGCGGCGTCACGGAAGCGCATCACCGGGTTGGTGCTGCCATCCATGAACACATCGATGTCACCGGCGTCGTGCGCCATCGCCATGTCGTTCATGTCCTTGATGAACTGGCGGATGCCTTCTTCGTTCTTCACCTCTTTGGTCACGTCGGTGAATTCTACCATGAAGTAGGTTTCCCCTTCGTCTTCGTACTTCGAGATCATCGCGTCGATCGCCAGACCCTCGAGCCGGATCGGCACATCAGCCGCGCCGGTCATGTTCTCCAGAGTCGATCGCTGCTTCTGCGGGATCTTGTGGAAGATGTCGATGTTCGTGCCGATCATCCCCGATGCAGAGAACGCCGGGACCGCGCCTTTGAGAATGGCTTCGTTGGCAGCCATGAATTCCGCGCAGGATTTGTTGGCGTAGCGAATGATCATATCGCTATCCACCAGCGCAACAGGGGTACGTAGCTGGGCAAGTACTCCGGAAGATGCAACTTTCTGCCATCCGGCTGCGGGGGAGATACTCTGTTTGGCGTTCATTTCTTCGGTCCTTTGTGACACTTCCGCATCGGGGGCTGCGGGAACTGGTTCAATTTCGGCGCTAGGGTTTGTTTCGGGGTCAGTCGCCGCAGTTTGAGGTGTTTTGGCTCCGCTGCGGCGCGTCGGGGGTTTGCGAACTGGTTTGTTGTCTTGGGTCACTGTTCCGTTCTCCTCCTTCCGAGCGTTTCAGGCTGTTTGGGCCTCAGCGGGTGCCTCCCGCGGTTTGCATACGCAAACAGGGGGACGGTCCGGGCCTCTCTTGGGGCCGTCGCCCGTCGGAGCCGCTGCAAGAGCGCTTCGACAATCCGGCGTGCGTATGTGTGATCGCGGGTCATTGTGTTCAGGATTTCGCGATTTTGGGCGCGATAACGTCCATGTCAGAGACCAGAAGCGGCACATCCAGCAGGATCACCACGCGCTCTTCGACACGGCCCAGGCCGCTGACGACACTGCGGCCATCGCCCGAACCAAAGCTGTTCGCGCTGTCGATATTGCCATCGGGGATGTCGATCACTTCGCGGACACGGTCCACGATCAGGCCCATGGGCGCGTCGTTCACCTCGAGGACGATCACGACGGTGCGGTCGTCATAGGGGCGCTCGTTCATGCCAAAGCGCAGACGGACGTCCATCAACGGAATGACCTTGCCGCGCAGGTTGATCACGCCTTTGATGTAGTCAGGCACATCGGGCACGACCATGATCCGCTGCATACCGACAATCTCGGTCACCATGCCAATCGACATGCCGTAGTCCTCTTCGCCGACAGCAAAGGTCAGGAACATGCTGTCGATGCTTTCCGCTTCGACGACACCTTCATCCACTGCCATCCGCGCTTCGTTCACGGCGTCTGTTGCAACTTGTGCAGTCATCTTCAGTTTCCTTTCCTGAGAGGCCTGGAAAAAATATTCTCTTCTGGGAGCGGGGGCGGTGCGATACCGATCGAGGACATCATCACCCCAGCCATGTTATTCAGCGAAACCAGCGCCTCGGCCGAGCCTGCTTCCCAGGCGGCGGCGGGCATGCCCCACACAACACTACTGGCCTCGTCCTGCGCGAAAGTGCGCCCGCCCACACGGCGGATCATTCCGAGGCTTTGGGCGCCATCGCGGCCCATTCCCGTCAGCAACGCACCGGTCACATTGGGGGCCGCATAGTTGGCAACCGAAGCAAACATTACGTCCACAGAGGGGCGCGAGTAACACACAGGATCACCCTCGTTCAGGACCACACAGAGCCCGCTGGGGCTTGGTCTGACGACCATGTGGCGCAAGCCTCCGGGGGCCAGAAGGACGAGTCCCTGACGCAGCAAATCTCCGTGCTGTGCCTCTCGGACTTCGACCTCGCACATATCGTTCAAACGACGCGCAAACGCATTCGTAAAGCCCTCGGGCATATGTTGTACGACAACAGTTGGCGGGGCATCGGCAGGAAGCTGTGCCAAAAGCGTGCCAAGTGCCTGCACACCGCCCGTCGACGCACCGATCGCAAACACCCAACGCGCGTTCTGCGAGGGGTTCACAGAGCGGACGGTCGCAGGCGCGCTCGGCCGGTTTGCCGTCGCCAGACGAGAGCGGGCTTGGGCGGGCTGTGCCTCGTCCGCATTCTGGATGTGGGCGTGACGCGCAGCCTTCAGGCTGACACGGATCTGGCTGGTGATCCCGGCGATGTCCTGTCCCGCCACCATCTGCGGCTTGGGCAGCACGTCCACAGCTCCGGCCTGCAACGCCTCTATCGTGGCACGGGCCCCGTTCGAGGTTTGCGAAGACACGATCACCGTGGGGATCGGATCCTTGGAAATCTCTTCCTTGAGAAAGGTCAGACCATCCATCTGCGGCATCTCGATATCCAGCGAAATCACATCAGGGCGACGGATGCCGATGAACTGACGCGCCTGCTCTGCGTTCGCAGCAGTGCCGACCAGCTCGAATTCGGGATCGCTCTTGATGCCCTGCGCCAGAAACCGGCGGAATAGCGCGGAGTCGTCGATGATCAGAACACGTATGGGGCGTTCAGTCATTATGCAGGCCTCCGGTAGATACCTGCGCAGACGGGCTCCCAACGCGACCCGAGGTCACGGATGGACTCTGTAACAGAGGTGATCAACCAGCCACCGGGCTCGGTTGCATCATAGATCGCTTCCAGCGTTCCAATCTGATCCTCGCGGTCAAAATAGTAGAGGATGTTGCGGCAGAACACGACCTGGAAGGGATGAATGAACGGATAGGGACGCGCCTTCAGGTTCATGCGCCGGAAGGTGCAGCATTCCCGCAACTCGGGGCGGATCTGGTACTGGTCCATGCCTGTCGGCTCGAAATAACGACGCAGGATCATCGGATCCGTGTGGGCGAACTGGCGCTGCTGGAACACACCCATTTCAGCGCGTTTCACAACGGGTTCGCTGATGTCCGTGCCCAGAATTTTCAACCGCTTCAACGCACTCAGACCCAACGCCTCGGCGATCATGATCGCGACGGTATAGGCTTCGTCCCCTGTCGAGGCTGCGGCACTCCAGACGCGCATCTCGGGGCGGTCCGCAAGGATCGGGATGATCGTGCTCTTGAAGTTGTCCAGAACCTCGGGTTCGCGGAAAAAGTAGGTGTGATTGGTCGAGGCCGCGCTCATCACGGCCAGCTCCACGTCCTGCGGAGGGTTGTTCAACAGGTCGCGTGCCAGACCATTCAGGTCCGAATATTCAAAGCGGCGGGTGACACGGGCCAGACGCTGACGCAGCAAGTCCTGCTTGTTGTCAGCAAAGTTGATCCCGCACCGGTCCGAAAGCCAGCTTCTGATTTGTTCATATCCGGATTGATCGACGGCGGTCATCGTTCTTCTCCGGATGCCAGACGTTCACAATCCAAAACGATCGCGACCTCGCCCGATGACAGCAGGGCACAGCCCCAGCTGGCGCGGACTTTGGCCAAAGACCCGAGCAGCGGCTTCATCACGACTTGCTGGCGGTCGAGAACTTCGTCCACGGGCACAGCGATTGTGCCGCGGGCGGTGTTGAACACGATGCACACCATGTCATTCAACGGCGTCATCTTGTCCATATTCTTGCCGTAGAACTTCTCGAGCCGCAGAACGGGAATGAAGTTCCCGCGCAGCTTCAGCATCTCGGTGCCCTTGCTGGCTGAGACACCGACCAGATCGGACATGCCGGGCTTTACGATTTCGGCCACGTCATCGACAGGTACAGTGAACAGCTGGCGCCCCAGTCGCAGCAGAATGCTGTCAAGGAAGGCCAAGGAGACCGGAATGTGCAGGGACACAGTGGTGCCGTTGTTCTCTTCGGAGTCCACGGCGATCCGGCCACGAAGTTCGGTCATGGTGGTATTCAGAACGTCCATGCCCACGCCGCGCCCCGACAGGGTCGAGACCTTTTCCGCTGTCGAGAAACCGGGTTCAAAGATCACTTTCCACAGACGCTCAGGCTCGGGCTCTTCGGTTTCACCAAAGAAGCCGCGCTTGCGGGCGATTTTCAGGATTTTCTCGCGGTTCAGTCCGCGGCCATCGTCAATCACCTGAATACGGACTTCGCTGCCGACCTGCTGCGCGGCCAGACGGATCATGCCCTTTTTGGATTTACCGTTGGCCTGACGCTCTTCGGGGGGCTCCAGACCGTGGTCGGCAGAGTTCCGGACGACGTGCAGCAACGGATCATAGAGTTTGTCTGCCACCAGCTTGTCGATTGCGGTCTCTGCGCCGACGATATCCAGATCAATGATCTTGCCGGTTTCGCGTTCGAGTTCGCGGATCATGCGTTTCAGGCGGCGGAAAACCTCGCCGACGGGAACCAGACGCAATTCGGTCGCGGCGTCCTGCACTTCTCGGACGATCATCGACAAACGGTGGGCGGCTGCGTCGAACCCGACGAGATCAAGTCCCGCGAGGTCCGGTGAATTCACTGTCTCGGACACGCTCAGCGACAACTCGCCAACGAGATCCATAAGACGGCCAATCTTGTCCGACGAAACGCGCAGGAGCGCGCCGCCGCTGGACTTGTCTGGTGTGGGCTCGGGATTTGCGCTCATCGCGCCTCTCTCAATTAGCTTGGTTGTTCTTATCGAGCGGCACAGTCAGAAATCTGCCAGCGCACACTGCCTCGTCGTCACTTCTGCAAACCCCGTGCCGAGTCCGGGGCAGAGCGGTTAAGCCGCGTCACTTGAATCGAAATTAAAGATGCAGACGCCATCAAAACCGGTGGATCGGAACAGGAAGGTCGACTTCATCGCATCGACAAAACCGCCGTGGGCTTTCTCGAATGCCTTCAGCTCTGCGGCTGACGGAAAGAAGACATTCACCGAGATGTCGCCTTCTTTACTAATAAGGACGGTCAGGCCCGACATATTACAGTTGGGGATCGCGTTCCCCAAAGTCTCGGTCACGAACGGGGCTGCAATCTGCGCCGCGTCCAGACTCGGGAACTTGAGATGATAGGTTTTAGACAGCATGTCAGCCCACGCCTTTTCAATAATGGCAACTGAGTCTGTTAACGGCGCTGGTTGAAAAACTTTCATAGGCCTTTCGAAGGTGGCCTATCTATCCCTACGGGTAACCCTTTGACGGTAAACACGGTTCGGTTATGACCGAAGGGAGCGGAGGGTATGCGAAGGGCACCCCCAAGACACCGAACGAAGTGTCGAGAATCCGTCAGGTGTCAGTTATACCGACTCCAGTGACGGGGTTTCGACATAGCCTCTTGGCCTATCAATGTGAGTATCGGCTCGTTTGAGCCCCATTTTAGGGCCCATGCGAAATTTTTTTCGTTTTTTTCGAGTTTGGCACGACTCCTGCCTTGTTTGTTTTCAACAGCAACACGAGGACCATCATGACCGACATTCTGATCAACGAGACTGCATTCACCGCTGCGAACGGCCTGATCGAACTGCTCAAGCGTCGTCGTGCCAAAGTATCCGCAGCCGCCGATGCCAAGGCCACAACCTATGTTGCATCGGCCGCTGCCGAAGCAGAAATGGGCGGCCAGCGCGGCATCGTCGAAGCTGCCAAAACCGCCGGTGCCAAGCGCGTCATTATTGTAGACGAGGCCGCAACCGAGCTGACCATCACCGAAGAGCTGGGTGGCCGCATGATCCGTTTCGGTCTGCCCGCCGGTTCGACCGACGCCCTGCGCAACGGCCCCGTCCTGATGCTGTCGGACCTGATCGCTGCACCCTACGGCGGCATGGTTGCTGCCGACAGCCAGACCGGTGCCCTGATCGACATGACCGCCCGCGTGGCCCGCACCGATGTCACCGTCTTTATCAATGGCCCCACCGGCAGCGGCAAAGAAGTTCTGGCCCGCACCGTACACGATCACTCCAGCCGCGCGGACAAGCCCTTTGTCGCGATCAACTGCGCAGCGATCCCCGAGAACATGCTCGAAGCCATCCTCTTTGGCTACGAGAAGGGCTCGTTCACCGGCGCCTCGACCGCGAACAAAGGCATCGTGCGCGCAGCTGACGGCGGCACCCTGCTGCTGGACGAAATCTCGGAAATGCCGCTGGGCCTGCAAGCGAAACTGCTGCGCGTCCTGCAGGAAAAGAAAGTCACTCCGCTGGGTTCGCAGAACGAATGCGCCGTGGACATCCGCGTGATCGCAACTTCGAACCGCGACATGGCAGACGCCGTGGCCGCCGGCACCTTCCGCGAGGATCTGTACTACCGCCTGAACGTGTTCCCCCTGGCGACCCAATCGCTGGCAGAGCGCGCACAGGACATCCCAGCACTGGCCGCTGCCCTTCTGCGCCGTCACTGCGGTGAGAACCTGCCCGTCCTGACCGAAGAAGCCTGCGACGTCCTGATGGCCCACAACTGGCCCGGCAACGTCCGCGAACTGGAAAACGTCATCCAGCGCGCACTGGTTCTGCATGACGGCATCAGCATCACTGGCGCGGACATCATGCTGAACGGTCGTCCGGGCCTGATGCCCGCCCCAATGATGGCAGAGGCTGCGTAAGACAGCCCCGCCACCCCGCCCCATAAAAATAAAATCGAGCAGGCAACTTTAACCAGAGGATCAGAGACATGAGCATCTCCGGCGCGACATCAGCACTCGGCGCACTCCCTCTTTCTTCTTCTTCGTCGTCGACCAATCCGACGCAGAACATCAAGCCTTCGGGCAACGACGGCCCCTCTTTCGGGGACCGTGTGAACGACGCGATCAACGACGTCGCGCAGGCACAGAATAACGCGGCAGACGCAGCCAAGGCCTATGAAACCGGCAAGACCGACGACATCGCATCCGTGATGGTCGAACAGCAGGTCGCTTCGCTGGGGTTCCAGATGACCCTTCAGGTCCGGAACAAAGCCCTGACCGCCTATCGCGATATCATGAACATGCCGGTCTGATTGCAGATCAGAGCAGTGTAGCAAGTTTGAAGACAGGGACACACCATGGTTGACACATCGACAGCACCGGTACCCGTAAGCGGCCAGAAGAACGAACTGGTCGCCAAGGGTGAAGCCGCGCTCGCGTGGACCAAAGGCGTCACAGACCAACCCGGCATCCGCCGCGCCATGCCCGCCATCGTGCTGGT